>JANWYQ010000094.1 GCA_025055015.1 Caldilineales bacterium | reverse complement strand
CAGACCAACGGCCAGGACGACCAGCTGCAGGGCGCGCACCCGCACCACTCGCTCCGGCCGGCCGACCGCCACGAACAGGTCGGCTACCGTGAGCCGAATGGGGTCCAGCAGGGTGAAGAGCAGCATCAGGCGAAAGGCCTGCAGCATGGGCAGCCACCGCTCGCCCAGCAGCAGGACGATGAGCTCCGGCGCCATCAGCGCCAGCGCGCCGGCCAGCCAGAAGCCGCTGCGCACCAACAGCGCGTTGGTGTGGAAAAAGGTCGCCGACAGCCGCGGCCGATCGCCCTTGAGCTCGGCGTAGGCGCCGCCCGCCACCTGGTTGATGGGGTTGGCCAGGATCTTGCGCGGGTAGGTGGCAAACATGTAGGCCCGCGAGTAGAAGCCCAAGGCCTGGTTGCCCAGCGCGGCCTGGGTGTACAGGTCGTCCACCCGGTCCTGAGCCACCAGCAGCACGTGGGCGGTGAAGTTGCGGCTGCCGAAACGCAGGTAGTAGCGCACCGTGTCCGGCCGCCAGCCCAGGCGCACCCGCCAGGCTGGCCGCCACACCATCAGCCCGACGACGCCCAGGGCCATGGACACCACGTCGGTGGCCAGCAGGGCCCACAGGGTCACGCCCGCAGCGGCCAGCCCCACCGCCACCGCCGTCGTCAGCAGCGCATCCAGCAGCTGCAAAGCCGCTAGCCGGCGGTGCACCACCCGGCGCATCAGCACCAGCCGGGGCGTCTGGGTCAGCTCGTCGCCCACCTGGGTCAGAGTCAACACCAACAGCGCAGTGCGCTGGTCCCCGCTCGCCCAGCGCAGGGCCACGGCGGTCATGGCTGCCCCCCAGGCCAGGGTGAAGAGCAGCTTGACGGTGAAGTGCACCGCGGCCGCCTCCTCCTCGTCCACGGTCTCGGCCGTGCGGTGCAGGAACGCGCCGGCCATGCCGAAGGAGGCCACCACCGCCGTCAGGGACACCAGCGCGCCGGCCCCGGTGTAGACGCCGAAGGTCTCCACCGGCAGCAGGCGGGCCAACAGCACCGAGCGCACAAACAGCACCGCCACGCTGGCCAGGCTGCTGACCATGGTCCACCCCACCGAGGACGCGGTGCGTCGGGCCAGGTCGTCGCTCATGGAAGGCGATGCGACGGCAGCAGCAGGGGCCGCATGGCGTCGAACTCCTCCACGGCCCGCTCGTAGTCGTCGGGGCGGCCGATGTCCATCCAGTAGCCGTCGAAGGGGTAGGCGTGCACCGGGTGGCCCGCGGCCAGCAGGCGGCGCACCAGGTCGGGCAGGTCCAGGTACTGTCCACGAGGCACGAAGCGCAGCACCGCCGGCTCCAGCGCGTAGATGCCCATGCTCACCTGGTAGTGGTAGACCGGCTTCTCGATGTAGGCGGTGATCCGGTTCGCGCCGTCGCTCTCCACGATGCCGTAGTTGATCTGCTGCTGGCGCTGGTGGGTAGCGATGGTGGCCAGGGCGCCGCTGCGGCGGTGGGCGGCCACCAGCGCGGCCAGGTCCAGGGTGGTGAGCACGTCGCCGTTCATCACCAAGAAGGTGTCGTCCAGGCCCTCGATCAGGGCCAGGGGGCCGGCGGTGCCCAGGGGCTCCTCCTCGCGCGAGTAGCGCAGCCGCACGCCGAAGCGGCTGCCGTCGCCGCAGACGGCCATCAGCAGCTCGGCCAGGTAGCCCACGGCCATGACCACGTCGTCGAAGCCATAGGCCGCCAGCTGGCGCAGCACCACCTCGATGATGGGCAGGTCGCCCAGGGGCATCAGCGGCTTGGGCAGCACGGTGGTGTAGGGGCGCAGCCGACGGCCCTTGCCGCCGGCCAGGATGACAGCTTTCATGCGAAGGTCTGCTCCAGCACCTGAACGATGCGCTCGGCCGCGCGGCCGTCGCCGAAGACGGGGGGCGGCGGCTCGCCGGGCCAGGGCCGCGCGGTGGCCGCCTCCACGATGGCCTGGCGGTCCGCCCCCACCACCACGTTCCAGCCCGCCTGCACCGTCTCCACCCACTCCGTCTCCGGCCGCAGGGTGACGCAGGGCACGGCGAAGCAGTAGGCCTCCTTCTGCACGCCGCCGGAGTCGGTGAGGATCAGCCGCGCCGACTGCTCCAGGGCCAGCATGTCCAGGTAGCCCACCGGGTCCACGGCGATCACGCCGGCCGGCGGCTCCAGGCCGATGGCCCGCAGGGCGGCCGCGGTGCGCGGGTGCAGGGGCAGGACGATGGGCTCTGCGGTGATGCGGTGGACCTCGGCGAAGGCGGCAAAGATGCTGCGCAGGTGTTCAGGCACGTCGGTATTGTAGGGCCGATGCACCGTGGCCAGCAAATAGCGCCGCGGGGTCAGCCCCAGCCGATGCAGCACGGTGGAGCGCCGGCGGGCCAGGTCGGCGTGGGCCAGCAACGCGTCCACCATTACGTCCCCCACCAGGTGCACCCCGCGGGTGATGCCCTCGCGGGCTAGCAGGTCCACGGCGGTCGGGGTAGGGCAGAAGAGCAGGTCGGCGCAGTGGTCGGTGAGGACGCGGTTGTGCTCCTCCGGCATGGCGCGGTTGAAGCTGCGCAGCCCCGCCTCCACGTGGGCCACCGGGATGCCCAGCTTGACCGCAGCCAGCGCGGCGGCCAGGGTGGAGTTGGTGTCGCCGTAGACCAGGACGCAGACGGGCCGCTCCCTGAGTTCTCCCAGTTCCCTCAGCTCCTCCAGTTCCTCTTGCTCCTTCGGCGCTCCCGGTGTCCCCGATCCTTCAGGGCTCGCCGGAGGCTTGGGACGCGGGGGGAAGCGAAGAAACCGCAGCAAGAACTCCTCCAGCGCCATCAGCATCCGCCCCGTCTGCTGGCCGTGGGGGCCGGAGCCGATGCCCAGGTTCACGTCGGGCTCCGGGATGTCCAGCTCCTGGAAGAAGACGGCGGACATGCCGTAGTCGTAGTGCTGGCCGGTGTGCACCAACACCTCGCGGTGGCGCCGGCGCAAGGCCCGGCTGACCGCCGCGGCCTTGATGAACTGCGGCCTTGCGCCGACGACGGAGATCACGAGCATGGTTCTGTGCCTAGAGGGACCTATCCAACAGCCTGCGCTCAAGTTCGGCCACGAATTTCGGCCACGAACTCCGGCCACCAATTTCCGCCACGAATTTCGGCCACGAATTTCACGAATTGCACGAAGTTGGTGGCCAGAACCTCCTCGCCTACGCCAACCACCGCTCCAGCTCCGCCGTGGTGCGCAGCACCAGGTCGGCCTGGCGAAAGTCGTGGGGCTCGCCGAAGCCGCACAGCACGGCCACGGCCACCGCGCCGGCCGCCCGGGCCGAGGCCACGTCCGCGGCGGTGTCGCCCACCATGGCCACCTGGCTCGGCTTCAGGCCCAGGCTGGCTGCGGCCCACAGCACCGGCTCCGGGTGAGGCTTGAGGCGGCGGGTGGTGTCCGCGCCCACCACCACGGTCACTGCCTCCTCCAGGTCCTCCTGGGCCAGGTAGGCCCACACGTCCGCAGCCCGGCGGGTGCTGACGATGCCGATGGGGTAGCGGGCGCTCAGGTGGCGCAGCATGTCGCTGGCGCCGGCCACGGGCACGTAGCGCGGCGAAGCCGCGGCCTCGGCTCGCCGCAGCCGGCCCAGCCCGCGACGCACGACGGCGTCCAGGGAGAGCCGGTCCAGCCACGCCAGGCCGGTGTACAGCCCGTCGTGGGACCACATGGCCAGCCGCCGCGCTGCGTGGTGCGGATCCCGGCCGGGCAGCAAGGGAGCCACCCAGGCCAGTCGGCGGGCCAAGGCGGCTACGGCGCGGTCGTCGGTCTCCACCAACGTGCCGTCCAGGTCGAACAGTAGGGCGTGGACCCGGCGGCCGCCGATGACGCCCGAGGAGGCGGACGGCGCCAGGGAATAGCCCCGATCGTTGGACGGGGAAGAGGCGGGGAACGGCGATAACGGAACGCCCACAGCTGGGTTACGCTTGGCCAAGGTCTACAGGGCGTCCCGCCTGGCTCCGGCGACTGCTGCGCCTGCTACACCAAAACGCCGTGGCGCGGGCCACGGCGTCGGTTGAGGCGGAGCCAGGACGGGCGGTTCTGGGGTTGCGACGCAGTTCCGGGGCTTGTCTTCGGCGGCTCAGTGCACGGCGCCCACGTCGGCCAGGGGCCAGTACACGAACCACGCCCTGCCCACGATGTTGTCCACGTGCACGGGGCCGAAGGAGCGGCTGTCGTTGCTGGCCTGGCGGTTGTCGCCCATCACGAAGACGTGCAGCGGCGGCACCACGCGCGGGGCCAAGTTGCCGCGGGTCTCGCCGGCCAGGTAGGGCTCGTCCAGGGGCTGGCCGTTGATGTAGACCCGGCCGTCGTGGATGGAGACCTCCTCGCCGGGCAGGGCGATCACCCGCTTGATCAGCAGGTCGTCGCCAGGCCGCAGGCGCAGCACGACCACGTCCCCGCGCTGCGGCGGGTTTAGCTTGTAGGAGAGCTTTTCCACCACCACCCGCATGTTGGTGTGCAGGTTGGGCTCCATGCTCTGGCCGTAGACGCGGGTGGCCTGGGCCAGGAAGGCGTGGATCAACAGCGCAATGACAATGGCGGGCACGACGGTCTCCAGGACCTCGCGCGCCAGGCGTGCGACGAAGCTGCCTGCGGTGGCAGTAGGCGTTGGCTGGGGAGCCGCCGAGGGAGCCGGCTCAGGGCCGGTCGGCCACTCCGGAGGCTCAGAGGGGCGATCAGGGAAGTTCACGTCACATCTCCGAAGGGGTCGCCGGCCCGCCAGGAGCCGGCAACCCCAGGCTGCGTTGTATTACCGTCGTCGTCGCGGCCGGCGACCACCACCGCCGCCGCCCATCAGATCTCCCAGGGAGGGGTCTCGCTCGCTGCCGGTGCGGGGAGGCGGGCTCAGCTTCCCGCGGGCCGGGGCCTCGCTGCTGCGCTGGGCCTGGGGCGCGCCGCCGCTGCCGGCGCGCGCGGCCTCTCGGCTGCCGCCGGCGCCGCTGCCGCCGCCA
>JANWYQ010000090.1 GCA_025055015.1 Caldilineales bacterium | reverse complement strand
GGGCGCCGGTGCGCGCGTCCAAGACGAAGAAGGTCTGCTTGTGCGGGTTGGCCGCCAGGTAGGCGGTGATGTAGGGCCGGATCGCCGCCCAGTCGGCGTCCCAGTCCGGGTTGACCGGGCCGGCCTGGTTCATCACCTCATCCCCTTCGGCCAGCAGCTGCCACTGGGAATACAGGGGCTGCGAGCGGTAGATCACCGTGTCGCTCAAGACCACCGGGTAGCGCTCGCTCATGCTCTGGCCGTAGAGCCGGGTCCGCCAGGCCAGGGCGCCGGTCTCGGCGTTCAGGGCGAAGGCGTAGAGGGCCTCGTTGCCGCTGAAGACGAGCGCGCCGTCGCGGCTGAGCGCAGGGCTTGTGAGGATAGGGGCATCCGATTGGTGCTGCCAGACGACCGAGCCGTCGGAAAGGCGCAGCGCGGTTAGCCGTCCGTCGGTGGAGGCCACGACCACGCGACTACGGCCCGCGTCCATCAGCGGTGCAGTGGCGCTGGGGCCGGTGTAGCGCTGCCAGCGCAGGGCGCCGTTCGCCGCGTTCAAGGCGAAGGTGTTGCCGCCGTGGGTGCTGAACACGACGGTATCGCCCATCACCCCGGCGGAGTGGCGGATGGGGCTGCCGTCGCCCGCGAAGGTCCACAGAGGCGCGCCGGTGGAGGCGTCCCGTGCGTAGAGGATGCCGTTCATCCCGCCCATGAAGAGCCGGCCGGCGACCACGACCGGCTGCGCGCGCGAGGCGAAGGGCACCTCGTACCACTTCCAGATGTAGCAGTAGGGCGGGTTGACCTGGTGCGGCGTGTAGTTGCTGCGTTGCGCGTCGCGGGCTAGCTGTGGCCAATCGCTCGGAGCCGCTTGCTCTGCCTCGGCGCGCGTCGAGGGGCTGATCGTCGGCGACAGGCTGAGCACGCTCAGGACCAGCAGCAGTCCCGCCACTCCCAGAGGAACACCGCAGGCGATGATCAGTTTTCGCGTCTTCATGTCATCACTCCCTCCCGGTCCAACGCCGCTGCGCGCCTTCGGTCGGCTTCACAGGCCATCTTGTGAGGCGGGGAAGGCAACTCTACCTTGCCCATGATGCCCTAGAACGGCTAACTTTTCAAGATCAGCCGCGTTAAATCTGTGTAAACGTCTGCCCATGCGCACGCCCCCCTCCTCTCCGGCGAGAAGGCTATGCCGAGAGGGGGTAAACTCTCGCCGGCAGCCCCCGCAGCCCCAAGGCCGCAAAGGGGGCCAATGGGATGACATACCGGTTGACGTCGAGACGGACGAGACGCTGCATGGCCTGCCAGTCCGGTGGGCAGGTGATCACAACGCCCTCGACCAGGGCCGTGCCCTCGCCGATGCAGAAGTACATGACCGGCACCCGCAGCAGGATGAGCGCCACCAGCGCCAGCGCGCCCCAGCCTAGCACCCGCAGCTCCCTTAAGCGGCCGGTCACCAAGCCCACGATGCCCAGGGAGATCAGCGGGGAATGCCAGATCACCCCTGCCTGGGGGCCGACCAGAGCGCTCAGCACGTAGTCGGGCTGGAAGGTCAAGACATTCATGGTGCCGCGCAAGACGCCGGCGTGCCACGGGTTGCCGAACTGGGCCGTGTGGTAGGCCAGCAGGAGGGCCAGCGGAACCAGCCCACCCGCCGCATACCACGCCGCAAAACGCCAGCGGCGCAGCGCCGCCAGGCCGACGCCCAAGGCCGCTGCGAAGACCGCCGTCTCCAGCCGCACGAGAACCAACATCCCGGTGGCTGCGCCGCTGGTCGCCTGCGCCCGCGGCGAGTCTGTCTGCCACGCCAACATCCACGCATACGCCGCCCAGCAGGCCACGCCAATGGCGGTCAAGGTGGCGTAGGTCGGCGTCTGCAGCAGGTTGTGCAGGAACACCGGCGACGTTACCGCCATGAGCGGCAGCAGGCTGCGGCCGGGCAGCGATGGATACAGCAGTCCCAGCGCCCGCGCCGAGAGCCACAGGCCGGCGAAACACAGCGCGTAGCCCGTCAGCAGCATGGCGGCCAGGATGCGCCAGCGCACCACGCCGGCCGGGGGCGGCA
>JANWYQ010000064.1 GCA_025055015.1 Caldilineales bacterium | reverse complement strand
TCGTTCCCCCTATTGTCCTGAAAATCGCCTCTTTCCTTCGTAGTGGCGACTTCAGTCGCTCTGCGGCGCTCGGACGACAAAAGTCGTCACTAACAAGGTTTTCACCCGCAGGGCCGTGGTGCCCGCCGGGCATCAGCAATTCGTTGACCCGTTGCTCCCCGCCCGCGCGGCCCCATCCCTTCAAGCGCCGTCTGCCGTCACCCGCTGCGACGACGCGCGCGGGATGAAGGCGGTGGGGATGCGCTGCGACTGGAAGGGCGCGCCCAGCTCCAGGAACGCGATGAGCTGTCGCACGGCCGTTGCGCCCCACTGGGTGCGCGACGCGCCCACCGTGGACAGGTTCATGTAGCGCGCGGCCAGGATGTCGTCGAACCCTACCACCGCGATGTCCCGCGGCGCGGCCAGCCCACGCTCGCCCATAGCCCGCAGCAGGCCCAACGCCATCTGGTCGTTGGCGCAGAACACGGCCTCGGGCAGGGGATCGGACGCCAGGATGGCCTGCGCTGCCGCGTAGCCGGAGGCCTCCGTGAAGTTGCCCTGGTACACCGGCACCGCCAGGCCGTGGCGCTCGGCCTCGCCCAGGAAGGTGCGCATGCGCTCGCCGTTGTCGAAGGAATCCGCCGCGCCCGCCACGAAGGCCAGCCGCCGCATCCCCTGGCCGTACAGGTGGTAGAACGCCTCCCGCACCCCCTGGGGGTTGTCCAGCAGCAGCGGAAAGATGAAGTCGTGGCGGAGCACCCGGTCCAGCACCACGATGGGGAAGCTGCGGTCCGCCAGGCGCAGCAGGACGTTGCTGGGCACCTTGGCGTCGAACACGATGGCGCCGTCCACCTGGCGATAGCGCAGGATGCGGTGGGCCGGCTTGCTCTCCGGGCAGACGATCAGCTCGTAGTCCGTGTCCAGCACCTCCTCGTGGATGCCCTCCAGGATCTCCTCGTAGAAGGAGCCGCCGAAGCGGGTGATGAAGACGCCGATGGTCAGGGTCTTGACCTTCTTCAGGTGGCGGGCGAAGGCGTTGGGGTGGTAGTTCAGCTCCTCGGCCGCCTGCAACACCCGCTGCCGGGTGCTCTCGGCGATGGTGCCGGTGCCGTTGAGCGCGTAAGAGGCGGCGGTGATGCTCACGCCGGCCCGGCGGGCCACGTCGCGAATAGTGGTCATGGGCGCCTCCTCACGGGCCGCGGACCAGCCCCAGCCGGTCCAACCCGCGGCGCAGGTGCTCGTTCTGCATGGCAATGCGGTACACCGCCTCGTCCTGGTGGTTGGCCAGCATCAGCAGCGAGATGCCCTTGTCAATGCCGATCACGTCGCTGGCGAACCAGTTGCGGCTCAGGTTGTAGGCGTCCTGAAAGCCGTAGCGCCCCTGGAGCGGCTCGATGGAGAAGTAGTTGAGCATGGCCTGGCCCGCCTCCTCGGGCAGGAAGAGGATGGAGGCGATGGCGCCGTAGGGGGGCACCGTGTCGTCCACCCGGTGCTGCTTGTTGTCGTAGCCGGAGGGGGGCGCGCCGTAGAGCCCGCTGTAGCCGTCGGGGCCGTCGCACGCGCTGAGGCCCCAGGCCAAGGGGCCGATGGTCTGGTACCGGTCCTGCACGTCCACCGCGAACCGATACTGGCTGCGGGCCGCCTCCACCGAGTTCGCGAACCAGTCCACCCCCTCCCGGTCCACCAGCCCGCGGAAGTCCAGCCACGCGTGGCTGAACTGGTGGGTGAACAGGGAGCCGAACCAGGAGTGGATGAAGGGCTCGCCGTCGCCGTAGGCCGCGCGGTGCCGCTTGAAGGTGTAGTAGGGCCGCTCGTCCACCGGGTGGGTGGGGGAGCCGGCCGCCAGCACGTAGAGCATGAGCTGCTCGGCGTAGAAGTCCCAGTGTCCCTCGAAGCCCTTCTCCGGCCGATAGGCCATGTAGAACATCTGTCGCCGCTCGTCCAGGAACCAGGGCCAGTCGACGTCGCGGTAGAGCTGCTCGGCCAGCGCCTGCACCTCGCCGCCGAAGTACTGGCCGGCCGTCAGCACCCCCATCAGCAGGATGGCCGTGTCGATGCTGGAGACCTCGCTGTTCCACGCCCGGCGGCCGGTGGCCATGTCCACGAAGTGGTAGAAGAAGCCGTGGGTGCGCTCCATGCCCAGCAGCGTCTTCAGGGTGCCCAGGCTGCGCGCGTAGGCCTCCTCGCGGGCGACGTAGCCCCGCTCCACGCCGATGGGGTAGGCCGTCAGCGCAAAGCCCACCGCGGCGATGCTGGAGATGCCGGGGGAACCGGGGTAGCGGTCGCGCACCAGGCCGTAGCCGGGGCTGGCCGGGTCGGTGTTGGCCTGCTCCCAGAAGAAGTCGAAGGAGCCGCGCATCTCGTACGCGATCACGTCGTCCAGGGTAGGAGTGGGCGGCACAGGGGGCGTCGGGGCTACCTCCTCGGCAGGGGGTGCTGGAGCGGGCGCGGGCGCCTCCGGGGCGGCGATGGGCGAGCCGGCAACGGCCCCCTCGGCGACCGGCGCTGGAGAAGGCGCAGCGGCTGCATCGGCGGTGGGGGCCGGGATCAGGGACGGCGCCTGGGGCGCTGCGCAGCCGGCCAACGGCAGCAACAGGGCCAACACCAAGGGGAGCGCTTTACTCACCGGCGATGCCCGTCCTTTCGATGGACTCTACGAACCACCGCTGGAGGATGAAGTACATCACCAGCAGGGGCAGGATGTTCAGGAAGGTGCCCGCCATCTTGATGGCCTCGTTCAGCCGGTCGAAGATGTTGACGACTCCCGGCGGGTAGAGGTTCTCGTAGGCCTGGGCGAACTTGGAAAGCTGCATGGGCAGGGTGGTCACGCCGCCCTCCAGGAAGATCACCGTCAGGAAGGTCTCGTTCCAGTACCACACCACCGAGAAGACAAAGAGCACGATGAAGGCCGGCACCGCTGCGGGCAGGGCAATGGTGAGGAAGATGCGCAGGTCTGACGCGCCGTCCAGCCGCGCTGCCTCCTCCAGCACCTTGGGCAAGGTGAGGAAGGTTTGGTAGAACACCAGGATGAAGATGGCGCTCTTGAAGCCCTGGCCGAACGCAGCGGGCAGGAACAGGGAGAGGGGGCTGCCCAGCAGGCCATACTGCTTGTAGGTCAGCATCTGGGGGATGACGGTGTTCTGGGGCGGGATGATGAAGGTGGCCAGCACCAGGGCCAGCACCAACCCCTTGCCGGGGAAGCGATAGCGCGCCAGGCCGTAGCCCACCAGCGAGGCCACGGCCACCTGCAGCGCCGACGGGACCACGCTCATCACCACCGACGCGGTCAGGGTCTGCGGGTAGTTCAGCACCCGGTAGGCCTTGGCGTAGTTCTCGGTGTAGATCTGGGTGGGCACCCACTGCACCATGGGGTTCAGCAGGTCCTCCGGGCTCTTGATGCTGGTGACGAACATGAACAAGAGCGGGTAGAGGTAGACGAAGCCGATGGCGATCAGCAGGGCGTAGAGGAAGACCGTGAAGACCGCGCCGTAGTGGGTGCGGCTGCCGAACAGGAAGGTGCGCACGCGGTCGAGCTGGCGTTGTCGGGCAGAGAGCATCTCAGCGGGCCTCCTTTCGGGCCCACACCGTCAGGCCCAGGTAGATCAGGGCCAGCAGCGCCGCCATGGCCACGAAGTAAAGGAAGGCCATCGCGCTGGCGTAGCCGATGCCCCCCTGCACGGCGTAGGTCTGGCCGTAGATGTAGCGGGTCACCGGGTTCTCGGAGAAGTGGGAGAGGGTGATGACGGTGAAGATGGCGTTGACGATGGTGGCCGTGGTCAGGGAGGGCAGGGTGATCTTCCAAAACATCTCCCAGGCGCCGGCGCCGTCAATGGCCGCAGCCTCGTACAGGGCCTTGTCCACCCGCTGCAGACTGGCCAGGTAGATGAGAATCTGCACGCCGGAGAACCAGAGGATGAGGATGAAGGAGGTGAGCAGGTACTCCACCGGGTTGCGCAGGGCGCGCGGCAGCTCGGCCAGCACCGCGGCCACTGCCGGGCTGTCCGCGATGCCGGGCGCGGAGGTCGCCCCCTGCGCAGCCAGCTCCACGATCACCGGCCCGCTGGTGATCACCACCGGCAGGAAGAACACCGTGCGGAAGAAGCCCTTCAGCCGGAAGCGCAGATTGAGGAACAGGGCGATGATCAGCGAGAAGATCAGCACGATGGGCACCGACACCAGCGTCTCCACCGAGTAGGCAATCAGCAGCTCCACGAAAGTGGGGTCGGTGAAGAGCGCACGGGTGTAGTTGGCCCAGCCCAGGGGTTCCAGCTGGATGGTCTCCGCAGTGACGGTCACCCGGTGCAGGCTGTAGCGGAAGGTCTCCACCAGGGGCAGCAGGGTGAACAGCAGGAAGCCCACCACCCAGATGGCGATGAACCCGTACCCGTGCAAGGCCTCGCGGGCGCGGAAGGAGAGCTCAAAGCGGCGGGTGCGCCCTTGGACGCTCATGGCACGGCCCTCCGCAGCGCCGCGTCCTTGGGCGGCACGGTCAGCCCGCCGGCCGCAAAGGGCCGGTCGGTGTAGTTCACCACCACCTCCAGGCCGTTGGCGTAGGCGGTGGCGAAGACGCCATCGGCCAGCTGCCGGCGGCCCACGATCTCCTGGCCGACCACCGGGCCCAGCACGCCGTTTAACCAGCGATAGGCCTGCTGGATCGGCTCCTTCCACTGGGCGTAAGCGGAGGTGAAGATCCAGTTGGACGCAGTGTTCAGCATGGCGGCGGTCCCCTCGTAGGTCACAAAGAAGGAGGGGTAGATGCCGAAGTCGGCGTGGCGCAAGAGGTCCTCCTGCAGGTTGGGCGAGAAGTTGAGGGCCGTGCCGTAGTAGGGCACGTAGCCGGCCAACACCACGGGCAGGAAGGGCACCGCCTCGTGGGTGTAGATGTAGCCGTTGTCGCCCAGAGGCATGTCGAAGTAGGCGCGCATGAGGTCGAACAGGTAGTCGTTGGGGCGGTAGAACGCCAGGGGCAGGTCCACCTGGGCCAGCAGCTCGCGACGGGCCTGGATGGCCTGCTCGCGGTTCATAGGCGCGCTCTTGCGGAAGTCGCTGTACACCACGTTGCTGACCCCGTCCAGCGCCAGCCCCAGGCCCGCCTCGGCCACGCTCTCGGCCAGGGGGGTGTACAGAGCCTGCAGCGGGCGAAAGCTGAGGTAGTAGTTGGGGTGGTTGCGGTTGAACCCCCGCAGGTTGACGTTGGTGATGGCCATGGCCAGGTCGTTGCGGGGGGAGTAGCCCGGCTCGTCCACCAGCGCGGCCTGGGGGTCCAGGTAGAGGGAGAGCTGCCCGCCGCCGGCCTGCACCTCCTGGGCCAGGCGGCGCAGGTCGTCCAGGTCGCCCAGGGCCGGCTCCAGCCGCAGCCGCCGCGGGGGCATGCTGGACGCGCCCGACGGCTGCCAGCCGTAGTACACCGCCTCGGCGCGGGGGATGGCCAAGTCGGCCAGGATGTCCCGCATCTGGGCCACGGTGGTCATGGGCACGAACCGGGACCACAGCAACACCTTCTCCTTATCGCCGCCCAGGAACTCCAGCCGCACGCCGATGGCGTCGCTGCGGCCGACGTCGCGGCGGCGCAGCATCCCGCGCTCCACCAGATAGCGCTGGTAGCTGCGGGCCAGGCCCACGTAGTCCGCGTCGGCGCCGGTCAGGAAGCGGTAGTGCACCACCACGTCGAAGGCGTTGGGCTGGGCCTGGACGGTGGTGACGCCTGCGCCGGCCCGGTTGGTGGCCTGGAAGTAGCTCTGGTTGTAGATGAAGGCGTGGTGGATGAAGTTGAAGTTGGTGATGATGCCGGCCGGGTGGACCTGGAGCTCCGCATAGGCCGCGCCCCGCTCCACCACCGAGAGCATGGCGTGCTGCCCCTCGCCGTGCACCAGGCCGTAGACCGGCGCGGACAGCGGCAAGGGGCGGTTGACCTGGGGGTCGAAGGGCAGAACGGCCGCCATGCCCAGGTCGGGGCCGTAGTAGCGGCCGTAGAACATGTTGCGGGCCTTGGTGGCGTCGGCGAAGCGCACCAGGCTGCCCGTGCCGTCGGGCAACAGCATGTAGCCGGGCACGCTGCCCCCGCGCGTGGCGCCCAGGAAGGGGTACAGGTACAGCACGCCCAGGCGGAAGTCCGGGTTCTCCTCGCGGATGGAGGCGAAGGGCACCTCCACCCGCACCCCGTCCTCCTCCAGCCGCAGGCTCAGCCGCAGCCGGATGCCCACGTCGTCGAAGGCCAGATCTGCGTCCACGCCGTCGGCCGCCGGCGTCACCGTGAGGGTGCGGTTGGCGTTGGCCAGGGAGAGGCGCTTGGGCACGGCCTTGCGGTCCAGGTGCTCGATGCTGACGCCGCTGCGGGCGAAGGCCTGCCAGGCGCGGTTGAGCCGGTCGCCGGGCTGCAGCTCGTCCACGCCGGAGTGCCAGACGTAACCGCTGCGCCGGTCCACCAGCTTGAAGGCCAGGGTGTCGAAGTCCACGTAGAGCTGGAAGCGCTCGTTCTCGGCCGCCGGCCGGTAGGCAGCGGGGATCTCGGCCGGCTGTCCAGCCGTCTGCGCGGCCGAGCCCGGCGCCAAGCCGCCCAGCAGCAGCGCCACGATCATCACCAGCCGCCACAGCCACCGTCGCCTAGCCACGGAGCCCCACCTCCTGGGCAATGGCCCGCACGAACTCGACCACCTGGCCGAACAACACGTAGAGGATGTAGCCGGTGAGCAGCAGCATGGCCATGGTGAACAGGGTGAGGAGAATGTTGCGCACCGTCTCGGACAGGGAGTAGTTGTGGATCTCCTTGACCATCAAGAAGAGCATCAGCGCCACCCACGCCAGGACCAGCTGGTTGGAGAAGGTGTACAGGAAGATCTCGTTGAGGCTGAGGACGTTGGACAGCAGCGCGATGGGCAGCGCAAAGAGGGCGTAGGGGAAGAGGCTGTAGGCGGTGCCGATCACCACGTCCCGCAGCCGCCCCTCGCCGTCGCTGATCACCGACACCAGGTAGTTGGCCGTGTTCCACAGGAAGAGGCCCAGCGCCAGCATGGCCACCTCCCGCTCCACCTCGATCTCCGCCGGGCTGGCGTAGGGGCTGAAGACGAAGCCGGTGACGTACAGCGACGCAACCCGCACCACCACCACCCAGGCGTAGAGCAGGAAGGCGAAGGCCAGGCTCCCGCGCTGCAGGTAGCGCTCCTTGGTCTTGATGTAGTAGAAGCTGTCCGCCGGCTGCTTGATGAAGCGGAACATGAAGGCGAAGTCGTCCACCAGGCGGTAGCGGCGCCATGCCCGCCAGCGCTCGTGCACCGGCGCCAGCCAGCCGCGGCGCCGCTCCACCCGGGTGAACACGCTGAGGGCCACCCACAGGCCGGCGGTGATCAGCAGCGCGTTGCCTAGGTAGCGCTGCAGCACCACGTTGCGCAGCTCCCAGAAGGCCTGGGAGTAGCCGTTGCGGTCCTCGGCGTAGCGGTAGTAGCGCAGCGCGTTGTCGTAGTCCCGCTCCTGGTAGTAGGCGTTGGCGATGGCCTCGTAGGCCAGCACGAACAGGCCGTTGTAGGTCAGCACCCGCTCGAAGTAGGGCCGGGCGTCCAGGTAGAAGCCCTCGGTGTACAGCCGCACGCCCTCGTGCACCATGCGGGCAAAGTCGGTGACCCGGTAGACCACGATGGCGTTCTTGTCCTTGTCCAGCACCCACAGCTCGTCGCCGCTGCGCTCGATGGCGGTCGGGTTGCTCAGGGTGCCCAACCGCTGCTCCCCCTTGTCCGGCGCGCCGAACACGAACAGCAGGTTGCCGTCCAGGTCGTACTCGAAGATCTGGCCGGTGGCGTCCACGGCCAGCAGCAGGCCGTTGTCGCTCACCTGCACGTCGCGGAAGGTGGTGGAGCCGTAGACGTCGTCGAACAGGTTCTTGCCGGCGATGGTGAACTTGCGGATGCTCTTGGCGGCGCGGGTGCCCGCGGTGACGGTGTAGACCAGGGAGCGGCGGTCAATGGCCACGTTGGAGGGGGACGCTGCCTCGTTCTTGACGAACTGGGCCAGCTGCTCGCGGGTCAGGAAGATGCGCTGCAGGATCATCTTCAGGGACATCTCGGCGGTGTTGGCGCCGAAGTAGCCCACGAACGCGCCGTCCATGTTCAGCATGGCCAGGCCGTCCACCGACCCCTCGCTGACCACGTAGATGTTCTTGCGCACGTCCACCGCCAGCTTGCGGGGCAGGAACTCGCGGTTCTTGCCGAAGAGGGGCTCCTTGGGCCGGCCGAACTCCTTCAGCACCGCGCCGTCGGGGCCCAGCACCACCACGGTGTTCTTGCCCGCGTCGGCGACGTAGACGATCCCCTCCGGGTCCACCACCACGCCGGTGGGGGACTGCAGGCTGCCCACCCCCAGCTCCGCCTCCACCTGGAAGTTCCGCAGCCTGAGGATGCGGCTGTTGCCCGTGTCGGCGATGTAGAGCGCGCCGTCCTCGGCCAAGAACATGTCCTCGGCCCCGGCGATGGGCAGGTCCACCTCGGCCCAGGGCACGTAGGCGTCCTGGGTCAGGTAGAGCTCGCCGCCGGGGCCCATGGCCCAGGTGGTGTAGGGCGCCTGGCCGACGGCCGTCGGGCCGGCCGCCGCCAGCAACACCAGGATCAGCAGAAGAAGGCCGAGCGTTCTCATTTCAGGCCGGAGTGGGACATGGTGCTCATCACCTGGCTCTGCAGGATGATGAAGATCACCAGGTTGGGCACGAACATGATCAGCGTGGCCGCAGCCGCAATGCCCTGGCCGGCCACCGCGTTGGCGCCGGTGGCCGTGGTGGTCAGGGTGCTCAGGTAGAAGGCGAAGGTCTTCAGGCTCTCGTCGTTGACGTAGAGGGAGGAGATCTCGGCGTTGTTCCACGTGGCCTGGAAGGTCAAGATGGCCAGGGTGGCGATGGCGGGCCGGATCATGGGCAGCACGATGCGCCAGTAGATCCACAGGTCCGACGCGCCGTCCACCTGCGCGGCCTCGATCACCTCGTTGGGCACCGTGTCCATGAACTGCTTGAGCAGGAAGAGCCCCACGGGCATGGCCAGCACCGGCAGCACGTGCACCCAGAAGGTGTCCAACAGGCCCAGCCGCTGGATCACCAGGAAGCGGGGAATGGTGACCGCGATGGGCACGAACATCAGGGCCACGGTGTTGATGGCGAACAGGGTCTGCTTCAGCTTGAACCGCTTCTTGCTGAGCGCGTAGGCCGCGGTGCTGGAGACGGCGATGGAGGCCAGCACCGTCACCAGGGTGATCAGCAGGCTGTTGAACAGGTAGCGGGCCACCGGCACGCCCGAGGTGGACATGCGCGAGAAGAGGTCGGTGAAGTTCTTCAGGGTGGGGTTGACCACCCAGAAGCGCGGGGGATAGGCGAAGAGCTCGTCCGGCGGCTTGAAGGCGCTGGAGACGATGAACAGGATGGGCAGCATCATGAAGGCCGACAGGGGCAGCAGCAGCACGTAGAACTTGAGTTGGCTGACGTGGAAGCCCTCAGGGTTCACGCCTCGGTTGTAGACGCCGGTGTAGCGGCGGAAGAGCTTGGGAGCCATGCTGACCTCAGTCCTTGCTGGCGAACAGGCGGTTGGCCACCCGGGCGAAGAAGAGCACCATCAGCAGCAGCACCACCGACACCGCGGCTGCGTAGCCCATCTCGTAGCGCAGCAGGCCGTAGTCCTCGATGTGGTTGACGATGAGCTGGCCGGCGTACTGCGGCGTGGGGTTGCTGCCCGACAGGGTCACGCCGATGGCGCCGGCCTGGAAGGTGGCCACGATGGCCATCACGGCGCCGAACAACATCTGCGGCTTCATGGAGGGGATGGTGATGTAGAAGATCTCCTGCAGCCGGTTGCTGACCCCGTCGAGGCTGGCCGCCTCGTACAGCTCCTTGTTGACCTCCGGGATGCCGGCCAGCATGGCCAGGAAGCCGATGCCCATGCTGCTCCACAGCATCACCACGATCATGATGGTCATCAGGTAGTCCGGGGACTGCAGCCACTGGATGGGCGCCTCGATGAGCCCCAGGCTGAGCAGGAAGCTGTTCAGGTAGCCGGTCTGGTCGCCGCTGAAGAGGGTGCGCCACACCACGGCCATGGCCACGCCGGTGGTCATGGAGGGGGAGTAGAGGATCAGGGCAAAGATGGTGCGCGGCACCTTGGGGAGCTGCGCCAGCACCCAGGCCAGGGTGAAGGCCAGCGCGTAGCCGCCCGGCCCCACGATGACCGAGAACTTGATGGTGTTGGGCAGCACGTAGCGCATGAAGATGTCGTCCTGGGTCGCCAGGGCGATGTAGTTGCGCAGGCCGATGAAGCGCGGGGGCTGGATGCTGTCGAAGAAGGTGAAGGAGAGGGCCGTGGCCGCGGCCACCGGCACCACGATGAACACGATGAACAGCAGCGCGTAGCCCGAGACGAACGCGTACGCGCTGCCCTCCCGGCTCCACCAGCGTTGCCAGGCGCTTCTACTTTGCATCGTCCATCCACCTCTGCACGGTCTCGATGGTCGGGATCTTGAACTCCTTCACCCGCTGGCCGTTGCGCAGATAGCCGAACTCCTCCATCTTGCGCGTGATCTCGCGGTTGATGACGATCACCGCGTTGTCAATGGCCACGCGCGGGTTGGCGCCGTCGAACACGATGCGGTTCCAGACGTTGCTGATCTCGCGCTCCTGCATGTAGCTGCCGGGCAGCTTGATGGGCTCCTGCAGCCACTGCCACTGGGCCAGGATCACCCGGCGATGCTCCTCTGGGATGGGCAGGCGGGCGAAGGCCTCGAGGTTGGCGGAGTTCCACAGGTACTCGCGGCCGTAGTTCAGCACCAGCCGCTCCTGGAACTCCACCTGGGTCTCGGTGGACATCCACCACTTCAGGAACTCCCACCCCTCGCGCGGCTTGTCGGTGTTGCGGAACATGATGCTGGCCTGGGCCGAGCCGGTGGCCCAGCGCCGCTCCACGCCGTCGGCCGCAATGGTGGCCGGGTAAAGGTCAATGCCCCACAGCCCCTCCAGCTCCGGCGCGGCGGTGGTCAGCTTGAGGTAGGTCTCGAAGTTGGACACCCCCACCGGCAGGATGCCGTAGCGGAAGCTCTCGTAGAAGCTGGCGGTGGTCAGCGGCATGCCGTAGATGGTGAAGCTCTCCGCCATGAAACGCATGGCGGCGATGGCCTCCTCGCTCTGCAGCGCGGTGGAGAAGCCGTCGTCGGCGTAGAGCTGCGCGCCGTAGTTGAACAGGTAGGGCGCGGTGATCAGGTAGCCCTTGAAGCCGGCGCCGCTGGACAGGGGGGAGTTGTAGTTCATGCCGTAGCGCTGCAGCTCCGGCAGGATGGCGATCACCTCGTCCCACGTGCGCGGGATGGGCAGGCCCAGCGACTCCATGATGTCCCGGCGGTAGAAGGTCACCCAGAAGTCCTGCGTCTCCGGGATGGCGTAGACCGAGTCGTTGATGATGTAGCTGAGCAGCGCGCCGGGCGTGTAGATGCGGATGAAGCGGTCGAAGTCCTCGAAGGAGCGCAGGTCGTACAGCGCGTTGCGGATAGCCAGCTCGTAGGGGATGTGGGTGCTCACCCCCAGCGCGACGTCGGGCTGGATGCCGGCGGCGTTGGCCAACACCAGCTTGGCCTCGTCCGGCATGATGGAGAACTTGACCCGAATGCCGGTCTCCGGCGTGAAGCGCTCGTCCGCCATGAGCTGCAACAGGTCCACGTACTGCCGCGGGCGGTTCACCCACACCTCCAGCTCGTCCGCCGCCGCGGCGGTGGACCAGTAGGGGTCGCGCTGGAAGGAGTGGAGGAAGCGCTTCATCCCCTCGCTGAAGGAACGGCGGAAGGGCACCTCCACCTCCGCCGGCGGCCGGTCCGGGGAGTGCACGTAGACCTTGTCCAGGGCCAGGGGCTGGCTCTGCAGCAGGGGCAACAGGGAGCCCAGGAGCTGCGCCGCGGACCCCGACCCCTCGGAGAAGCGGTTCATGCGCGTGGGGATCTTGTCGGGCTCAGCGGCCAGGAAGCGCAGGTTGTCAATGGCCATCTGGTAGGTGAGGACCTCCGGCCCCTGCCGCCCCTGGTTGACCGCCAACAGCGTCTCCTTGTCCACCTCCAGGTCGGCAATGATGGCGTTCAGGCGGTCCTCGATGTCGGGGATGTAGTCGGAGATCACCCACTCCTTGAAGCGGTCGGCCTGGTTGCCGGTGAGCCGCTTGATCTCCAGGGCCAGCGCGTTGATGTCCAACAGGGCCTGCTGGATGGTCTGCACTGCGGGCAGGTAGGGCGAGTCGGTGGCCTCGATGCCCAGCACGTGGACGCCCTGGGTGAGGAAAAGGCGATAGGGCTCGTCGTCGCCCAGGGTGACGTTGACCCAGTCGGGCGCGTAGGGGAAGGGGAAGGCGTTGAGCTCCGCAAAGGGCACCTGGCCGTCCACAGTGATGCGGCGGAAGACCGTGAAGTTGTTGCGGGTGTTCTGCAGCGCGTGGAAGGTCACCGCGTACATCCCATCGGCCGGCACCTCAATCTGGTAGTAGACGGCGGTGCCGCTGCGCTGCCAGCTCTCGCCGCCCATGGTGTTCAGCAACAGGCGATAGGTGTCGTAGGGGGTGACCTTGAGGCTGCGGTTGGCCGTGGGCCGCACCGCGGTGTCGTTCTTGAAGGCCGGGAACTCCGCCTCCAGGCTAATGACGACGTCCTGGGCGTCGGCCGCTGCGGAGTGGGCCGCCAGGTACTCGGCGTAGGTCGGATAGTTGGTCGGCGGCAGCAAGTAGACGCTGCCCAGGTACATGGCCCCCTGGGTGACGGTGAAGGCCGCCTGGCGCTGGCCGGCGGTCAGGGGCACCCGCAGGGGATAGGGATGGCTCATGTTGACGTCCCGCGCCGGCGCCTGGGTCCACAGGGGCAGCCGCTCCTGGCGGATCAGCGCGTCGTTGCCGTAGCGGTCCTTGGGGAAGCGGTCAGCGGTGTTGCGGTAGAACGCTGGGAACACGATGCGGCGCAGGTCGCCGGCCGGGAACTGGCCGTCCACCCGCAGCTGGCCCTCCGGCGCGTCCATCTCCGTGGGCACAGCCACCATGTCGAAGGCGATCACGTAGTCCCCTGTGGTCGGCACGTCCAGGGTGAAGGTCACCGTCTCCCCCTGCCGCAGCAGCACGCTGGGCTTGGCGTAGCGCTGCGCGATCTCGTCCGTCGCCAGCGGCCGGCCGAGGGCATCGGCGCGCACCTCGACCAGCGCCTCCCCCGTCCGGTCGCCGGCTCGATCACGAAGTGACCGGGCTACCAAGCTGCGTCGGTTCAAACCGACTTCGCCGTCCGGCAGCGAGCCCCGTTCACGGGGCGCTGCCATGTAGTCGGGGGACTTCATCCCCCGGCGGCCGTTGTCGCCGCGCGCCTCGCCGACAGCTCCGGCCGTCACGGCGAGGGAGGCGGATGTGGCAACGAGGAAGACGGACAGCAGCCCAGGCCACCAGCGCCCTAGCGCGCCTCGCCGCGCCGGCCACAGCGCCTTCGGCTGCTGCGCCTTCTCGACGACCCGTCGGTTACGGCGCCGCGACAGGAGAGACATGGCCGCCTCCACCAGGGCGAGACCTGGGAGGTCCAGCCTCCCAGGTCTCGCAGCGCATTCATGCGCGGCTACTTGGGCAGCTCAGCCGCCGCCTCCGCCAGGATGCGGTTGGCGAACTCCTCCAGCTTGGCCGCGTAGTCCTCGTACTTGTACTTGCCCTCGTTGGCGAAGTTGAACATGTACCACATGTTCACGTCCTTGTCGTCGCCGATGTCAATGCCGGGCTTGCCCTCCCAGCGGGCGTTGATGTAGCCGGGCACGATCTTGGCCAGGGACTCCACCAGGCTGTTGTCCAGGTTCTCCAGGGCCTTCAGCACGCCCGGCCGGTTGACGAAGGACTTGTACAGCTCAATGGAGGCCGCGTCCACCGACACGGGGATCTTGGGCGCAGCGCCGGCGGCGCGGGCCAGCTCCGCCTCCTTGGCGTAGGCCGCCTTGGAGAAGGTCATCCACTTGGCGAAGTTGTAGGCCTCTTCCAGGTTGGACGCGGTCTTGGAGACCACGATCACGTCCGCCACCAGGGCCTGGTTGCCGCCGGGGATGCCCACGAAGTCCCAGTCGAACTTGGCGTTCTTGACGTACTCCGGCAGCATCCAGCCGCCGTCCCAACGCACGCCCACCTCCTGGTTGAGGAAGAGCTCCCACGGGCCTTGGGACTTGAAGTTCTTCTTCTGCTCGTCGGTCAGGCCCTGCCAGGTGTAGGGCTTCATCTCGCCCGCCTTCGCTACCGCAGCCTTGAAGGCCGGCGAGTTGTAGTTCATCCGCTGGCCGTCGAAGCTGAACCACCCCAGCTTGGGGTCCTGGGTGCTGGGGTACCAGCCCATGATGAACTCCATCTCGTCCAGGCCCAGGCGGCCCTTCGGCACGTCGGTGAGGGCCTTGGCCACGTTGAAGAACTCGTCCACCGGCACGCCGTACTCCGGCGCGTCCAGGTTGGCCGCGTCGTAGAGCTCCTTGTTGACGAAGTAGCCCATGATGAACTGGGCCGCCGGCAGGCCCATCACCTTGCCGGAGTAGGTGAAGGCCCGCTTCAGCACCTCCGGCACGTCGGGCCAGTCGGGGTCGTTCTGGACGAAGGGGGTCAGGTCGGCCAGCCAGCCGTTCTTGACGTAGAGCGGCACGTTGTTGGCCATGAACACGTCCGGCAGCGCGCCCTTGGCCGCGTAGCCGGTGAGGATGGCGTCCCAGCCGCCCTCGCCCGACATGTCCACGAACTCGATGGTCACGTGGGGGTTCAGGTCCGTGTAGGCCTTGACCAGCTGGCGCTGGATGTTGTTCTCCTCAGGGGTGCCCAGGTTCCAGTTGGCGTAGCGAAGGGTCACCGGCTGCTTGGCGGGCGCTGCCGGCGCGGGCGTGGGCGTCGGCGGCACCGGGGTGGGCGTGGCCGCCGGCTGCTGCGGCTGGGCAGGCGCCGGGGCCGAGGTCGGCGTGGGCGCCGGCTGGCCGCCGGGGCAGGCGGCCAGGCCGACAGCCATCGCCAGGACAACGACGACGTAGAGGAGCTTGGTTGCCGTGTTCATGCTTCTTCTCCTTGTCAGACGGTGGAGGGGTGGAGGAAGGGTTCCGATTGAAGCGCAAATACCGAACGAACGATTGAAATCAGGTGGGGCCCCTGGGCAGTCTTGGACCGGCGATGCATCGAGCGCCGGTGGCCTTGGGCCCATAGCCATCCGAAAGACCTAGCCGGGCAAGCAAGTTCGCCGTGCACTCCTCCTTTCTGGGCAGCAGCCCGTCAACCAAGAACGACGTGAACCTGATGAACGCCTCCGTCGGCGAAAACAGGGAGCAGGTTGGTGTCGTGGGGCCGGCCGTCCACCGTGACGCCGGCGACCCCGCGGCTGACGCGGCGCGGGTTCTCTACCTCGATGACGTACGTCGCCCCGCGAAAGCGGCGGGTGACGCGAAAGCCGGGCCAGTGGGCCGGGATGGCCGGGTCCACCAGCAGGCCGTCCTCCTGCGGCCGCACGCCCAGGATCCAGTGGGTAGCCACCCGGTGCAGCCACTGGGCCGAGCCGGTGTACCAGGTCCAGCCGGCGCGGCCGAAGTAGGGGGAGAGGGGGCCGTCGCTGTTGCCGGCGGTGACGTAGGGCTCCGCCTTGTAGACGTCAATGTCCGCGCTGCGGTTGGGCGGACAGATGCGGCGATAGACTTCGTAGGCCAGGTCAGGCCGGCCCAGCAAGGCGTAGGCCCACACAGCCCAGGTGGCGGCGTGGGTGTAGACGCCGCCGTTCTCCCGCAGCCCCGGCGCGTAGCGGGTGATGTAGCCGACATCGCGCCGCGGGCGGGTGAAGGCGGGGTAGCTCAGCAGGGGGCCGTACTCCCGCAGCAGCAGCTCGGTCACCGAGGCCATGGCCTGCTGCGCCCGGCTGGGCTCGGCGATGCCGCTGATGACGGCCCAGATGTTGGGCATCAGGAAGATCTGGCCCTCATCGTTCTGCCGCGAGCCCAGGGGCAGGCCGTCGTCGGTGGTGGCCTGCAGGTACCAGGCGCCGTCCCAGCCGAAGCGGTTCATGGCCTCCCGCAGGCTGGCGCGCACGTCCTCGCACTTGCAGGCGAAGCGCTCGTCCCCGCGGCGCCGCGCCAGGGGGATGAAGCCGGCCAGGATGGCGTAGAGGAACTCCGCCACCCAGAAGCTCTCCCCCTTGAGCAGGGTGCCCACCGCGCTGAGGCCGTCGTTCCAGTCGTTGTCGCCCATCAGCGGGATGCCGCGCGGGGAGAAGCGGGAGAAGGAGCGCTCGATGGCCCGCTTGCAGTGGTCGTACAGCGGCTCGGCCGGCCCGTTCAAGTAGGGCACCGGCTCGTCCAGGACGCTGTAGTCCCCGGTCTCCTTCAGGTAGGCGTCCAAGATGAAGGGCAGCCACAGCAGGTCGTCGGAGCAGTTGGTGCGCGGCCCGCCCCCGCGGATGGAGAACCACCAGTGCAGCACATCCCCCTCCACGAACTGCTGCGCAGCGTGCAAGAGGATCTGCCGCTTGGCGTGCTCCGGCTCGCTCACCAGGAAGATCTGGCAGTCCTGGAGCTGGTCGCGAAAGCCGTAGCCGGCCGACACCTGGTAGAAGGCCGACTTGCCCCACAGCCGGCAGGAGATGGCCTGGTACTTGGACCAGTAGTTGGTCATGAAGTTCAGCGCGTCGTCGGGGGTCTCCACCCGCTCCGTGTCCACGAAGCGAGACCAGAAGCGGTGCACGGCCTGCAAGGTGGCCTCGGCCGCCGCCGGCGACGTGTAGCGCTCGATCAGCGCGGCCGCGTCCTCGCGGCCGTCCTCCGCTGCGCCCAGGGTGAAGACCACCACCTCCGTCTCCCCAGGCCCCAGGGCCACCTCCACCTGCAGCGCGGCGATGGCGTCGCCGAAGCGGCCCACGCGGCCGGCCAGCCGCGGCTGCTCCATGGCCAGGGGCCGGTCGTCGTTGCGGTACAGCCCTAGGAAGCTCTCCTTGTCCCCGTCGAAGGACTTCAGGGGCCGGCTGGCGGCCATGAACGCGGTGTAGGGCCAGTCCACGTTGTTGTGGCGGCCCAGCTCGTCGGGGAAGCCCCACAGGCACTTGCGGGCCAGGATAGCGCGCCGCTCCGGGTCCACCGACGTCTCGATGAACAGCTTGTGGAACTCTCGGTGCTCGTCCGGCGCAAAGCCCAGCAGCCACTCCAGGTAGGAGGTGATGTCCAGCCGCCGCGGCCGGTCGCTCCGGTTGGTCAGGGCCAGGTGGAAGACCTCCACCGGATCCTCCGGGGCCACGAAGACGGTGAGGACGCTCTCGATGCCGTGCACCTGGTGGGTGAAGCGGGAGTAGCCCAGGCCGTGGGCCACGGTGTACCGCTCGTAGGGCGCCATGACGGGCTTGTAGGCGGCGGACCAGAGCGCGCCGCTGTCCAGGTCGCGCAGGTAGAAGTACTTGCCCCAGTTGTCGCGCACCAGGTCTTGGAACGCGCGGGTGATGCGGTTTTGACCGGCGTTGCCGCGCCAGCTATAGCCGGAGCCGGTCTGGGAGATCATCATGCCCCAGTCGCCGTTGCTGATGACGTTGCCCCAGGGGCGCGGGGTGTGAGGGGTGGTAACGATGTACTCGCGGCCGTCGGCGGAGAAGTAGCCGTAGGGGGTGACGAACTTGCCGTCCATGGCAGCCTCGCTGAACCGCGCCGATGAAACGTTTCATCCAGAGAAGGTAAAAACGGCGAACGCTGCATCGAGTTCGCCGGAGGGGTGAAGGCTTGTATGAAACGTATCACATGTTTAAGGATTTGTCAAGAGGGATTTTTTTGTCCTTTCACACCGGACTGGCCTCTGCGCTGACGAGGAGCTCGTGCGGCCCAAACCGTAAGCAGCTTCGCCGACAGCGCGGGCGCTCTGTGATATGCTGAGCCGCGACACATCGCCAGAAAGGCCGCTGCCATGCCCTCCCCCGCCGACACCTTGGGCAACTTAACCTTCGCAGTGGTAGACGTTGAGACCACCGGGCTGGACGTGGGCGCCGGCCACCGGGTGTGCGAGATCGCAGTGCTGCGCTATCGGGGGGGCAAGGTGCTGGACACCTTCGACAGCTTGGTCAACCCCCAGCGCCCCATCTCGCCCAGCGCGTCGGCGGTCAACCGGCTTAGCGACCGGGACGTGGCCAACGCGCCGGTGTTCGCCCAGGTGGCCCCGCGGGTGGCTGCCCTGTTCGAGGACGCAGTGCTGGTGGCCCACAACGCGCCCTTCGACTTGGCTTTCCTGGCCGCGGAGTGGCGACGGCTGCGCTGGCCCCCGCGGCTGGGCTTCACCGTGGACACCCTGGCCCTGGCCCGCCGCCTCTACGCCTTTCGCAGCAACAGCCTCAGCGACCTGGCCCGCGGCCTGCGGGTGCGGGCCGACGCGGTCCACCGCGCCATGGGGGACGTGTGGACCACCGCGCGCGTGTTCGAGCGCATGCTGGTTGACCTGCAGCGCCAGCACGTGGTGACCCTGGGGGACCTGCTGGACGCCCAAGGGGGCAACGTCCTCTGGCCGGAGGCGCCCCAGCCCACCCTGCCCGCGCTGCTGGAGGCGGCACTGACCGGCCACCGCCGCCTGTGGCTGCGCTACCGGAGCAGCGACGGCCGGGTCAGCGAGCGGTGGGTGGAGCCCCTGGACGTCAGCGCCAACGACGCCGGCACCTATCTGGTGGCCTACTGCCTGGAGCGGGGAGAGCAGCGCCTCTTCCGTCTGGACCGCATCCTGGAGATGCAGCTAGAGCCGGGGGCTGCGTGAGATCGCCCGTGTCTCCGCCCATCGAGATCGCCGACCGCCGGCAGTGGACCAGCGCGCTGCTGGCCCTGCCCGCTCCCCACGTGCTGCAGACGTGGGAGTGGGGCGCGGTCAAGGGGCAGACCGGCTGGCGCGCCCACCGCCTGCTCTGGGGCGAGCCGGCCGGGCCCCTGGCTGCGGCCAGCTTGCTGGTGCGACGCCTGCCCCGCTCCCCTTGGGGGGTGGCCTACGTGCCCAAGGGCCCGGTGGTGGACTGGCACGACGCCGAGGCCGTGCAGGTCGTTCTGGCCGGGGTGGAGGCCGCGGCGCGACGCTGCCGGGCCATCTTCGTCAAGGTGGACCCCGACGTGGCGCCGGACAGCGAGGAGGGAGAGCGACTGCTGGCCCTGTTGCGCCGCCGCGGCTGGCAGCCGTCGGCCGAGCAGATCCAGTTCCGCAACACTGCGCTGCTGGACCTGACGCAGAGCGACGAGGCGCTGCTGGCGGCCATGAAGCCCAAGTGGCGCTACAACCTGCGCCTGGCCCAGCGCCGCGGGGTGGTTGTGCGCCAGGGCACGCCGGAGGACCTGCCTGCCTTCTATGCGCTCTACGCCGAGACCGGCGCGCGCGACGGCTTCCTGGTGCGGCCCTACGCCTACTACGCCCACACCTGGCGCACCTTCATGCAGCCGGCCGACCCCGCGTCGCCGGCGGCGCACCTGCTGTTGGCCGAGGTGGAGGGCCAGACGGTGGCCGGGCTGATGCTTTTCCGCTTCGGCGCACGGGCCTGGTACATGGTGGGCGCCTCCGCCAGCCAGCACCGCCAGGCCATGCCCAACCACCTGCTGCAGTGGGAGGCCGTGCAGCTGGCCAAGCGGCACGGCTGCACCCTCTACGACCTGTGGGGCGCACCCGACGCGCTGGTGGAGACCGACCCGCTGTGGGGCGTGTGGCGCTTCAAGGAGGGGATGGGCGCCCGCTTTGCGCCGCACATCGGCGCATGGGACTTCCCGGTGCACCGCTCGCTCTACTGGGCCTACACTGCGCTCATGCCGAGGGTCCTGGAGGCCATGCGGCGGCGCCATCGGCCCGAGCAGCCGCCCGGCGCAGGGTGAGGGAGGGGCATTGGATCGCGAAAGCACGAAGGGGCGCAAAGGCACGAAGCAACACGAAGCGCGAAGGTGCCCAATCGCTTCGTGGTCTTCGCGCTTTGCGTCTTCGCGGCTCTTCGCGCCTTCGTGGTCCCACCCCCTTCTTACGACTGCGCTTGGCGTCAAGCGCAGTGTCGCTGGCGACCTCAAAAACGGCAAAAATTCCGTGCGCCAGGGGCTTGACAAGAGCCAAAACTTGTGCTATATTAAAGGCGTGTTAAACGTTTAAACAACCTGAATAGCCGCAATCCCTTTCAGCGGCTTTTGTTTTCGGCCTGTGGTTAAACGTTTAAACAATGGCCACTCCCACGATCCGCGACGTCGCCCGTGAAGCCGGCGTCTCCACCGCCACCGTCTCCTACGTGCTCAACGACTCCCGCCGTGTGGCCGAGGAGACCAGGCAACGAGTCCTGCAGGCCGCCCAGCGCCTGGGCTACCGAGCCAACATCATCGCGCGCAACCTGCAGGCCAGCGAGACCCGCCTGCTAGGCTACACCTGGCGCCCCACCCCGCCCGACCAGTTCAACCCCATCCTAGACCAGTTCCTCAACGCCATCGCCCAGGCCGCGGCTCGCCACGAGTACCACATCCTCACCTTCCCCACCACCAGCATCGAGGAGGAGATCGCCATCTATCGCGAGATGGTGCTCACCGGCCAGGTAGACGGCTTCGTGCTCTCCAACACCAACTTGGACGACCCACGAGTGCGGGCCCTGTTGGAGATCGGCTTTCCCTTTGTGGCCTTCGGCCGCTCCAACCCGCAGTGGGACTTCCCCTGGGTAGACGTGGACGGCGTCCACGGCGTCGTGCTGGCCACTCAACACCTGCTGGAGCGAGGACACCGCCGCATCGGCTGCCTGGCCTGGCCCGAGGCCTCCCTCACCGGCCAGTACCGCCTGGAGGGGTATCGGCGGACCATGGCCGAGGCCGGCCTGGCCGTGGACCCGGCGTGGATCATGCGCACCGAGAACACCTACGAGGACGCCTATCGCACCGCCTGCGCCATGCTCAGCCTGCCTAGCCGGCAACGCCCCAGCGCCATCATCGCCCTCTCTGACCTGATGGCTATCGGCGCCATGAACGCGGCGGCCGATCTGGGCCTAGAGGTGGGCCGGGAGCTGGCCGTGGTAGGCTTCGACGACGCGCCGGTGGCCCGCTTCCTACGGCCGCCCCTGAGCTCCCTGGCCCAGCCCATCCCCGAGGTGGGCGAGCGGCTGGCCACTATGCTGATTGACCTAGTTAACGGCCGGCAGCCCGCCGAGCCCCACGTCCTGCTGAAGCCGACCTTAGTCGTGCGCGCCTCCAGCGCCTTCCGCTACACCGAATGAGGAGCGCTATGAACCTTGCGGCTATCATCTTCGACCTCGACGGCGTGATCACCGACACCGCAGAGCACCACTACCGTGCCTGGCAGCGCCTGGCCGACGAGGAGGGCCTGCGCTTCAACCGCCAGATCAACGAGCGGCTGCGCGGGGTCTCCCGCCGCGCCTCCCTGGAGATCATCCTGGCCGAGAACAACCGCCAAGTCAGCGAGGAGCAGATGGCCGAGTGGATGGACCGCAAGAACGCCTACTACGCGGCCAGCCTGCAGGAGGTCACCCCGGCCGACCTGCTGCCGGGCGCGCTGGAGTTCATCCAAGAGGCGCGCGCCGCCGGCCTCAAGATCGCGCTGGGCTCCGCCAGCAAGAACGCTCGCACCGTCATCGAGCGCCTGGGCATCGCCGACCTGTTGGACGTGATCGCCGACGGCTACAGCGTGACCCGCACCAAGCCGGCGCCCGACCTCTTCTTGTGGGCGGCCGAGCGGCTGGGCGTGCCGCCGGGCCTCTGCGCAGTGGTGGAGGACGCAGCTGCCGGCATTGATGCGGCGCTGGCTGCGGGCATGTGGGCAGTGGGCTTGGGGCCCCACGAGCGGGTGGGCCACGCCCACGTGCGCTTCGACAGCCTCCAGGGCGTGCGCCTGGCCGACGTGCTGGCCGGCCTGGAGGATGCCTCGTGGACTGTGGCCGAGGCGGCCTTTGAGCCGGCCCGCCAGGCCCACAAGGAGACCATCTTCACCGTGGGCAACGGCGCGTTCTGCGTGCGGGGCAGCCTCGAGGAAGGCTACCCCGGCGACATGCCGGCCTGCTTCGTCCATCGCCTGTGGGACGACATGCCCATCAACTTCACCGAGCTGGCCAACATCCCCCGCTGGATCGGCGTGGACCTGTGGGTGAACGGCCAGCGTCTGCGGCTGGACCGCGGCCGGGTCACGGACTATCGCCGCCAGCTCGACCTGCGCACGGGCGTGCTCAGCCGCGCCTTCCGCTGGCAGCCGACGCCCGACGGCCCGGTGGTGGCGCTGCGCTTCGAGCGCTTTGCCAGCCTGGCCGACCCGCACACGGCCGTGGTGCGCGCCCAGGTCGAGGTGGTGCAGGGCCAGGCCGAGGTGCGGTTGCGCGCCGGCCTGGACGACGGCGTGGAGAACACCGGCCTCCTGCACTGGCGCCGCCTGGACCAGGGCCAGACCGAGGACGAGGCCTGGCTCACCGTGCGCACCCGGGCCACCAAACACACCCTGGCCGTAGCCGCGGCAGTGACGACGACCGCCGACGCCGACCTGGCCGCCGGCGCCTGCGACTGCGACGGCCAGCCGGCCGTGGAGCGCCGGGCTACCCTGGCCGCAGGCCAGCGCCTGATCCTGGACAAGTTCGTGGCCATCGTGCCCGAGTTCGACGCGGCAGACCCCACCGTCGCCGCCCGCGCCAAGGCCCAGGCTGCTGCGGCCCAGGGCTACGCCGCCGTGCGGGCGGCCAGCGATGCGCTATGGGCTCAGGTCTGGCAAGACATGGACGTGGTCATCGAGGGGGACATCGAGGCGCAGCTGGCCATGCGCTTCAACATCTTCCAGCTGGTGATCGCTGCGCCCCGCTGGACCGACCGCGCCAGCATCGGCGCCAAGACCCTCAGCGGCTTCGGCTATCGCCACCACGTCTTCTGGGACACCGAGATCTTCATCCTGCCCCTCTTCACCTTCACCCAGCCGGCCCTGGCCCGCCACATGTTGATGTACCGCTACCACACCCTGCCCGGCGCGCGGCAGAAGGCGGCCCGCAACGGCTACGAGGGCGCGCAGTTCCCGTGGGAAAGCGCCGCCGACGGCCGCGAGGTCACCCCCACCTGGGTGCCCCACTTCGCCGACCCCACCCAGCTGGTGCGCATCTGGACCGGCGACATCGAGATCCACATCACCGCCGACATCGCCTACGCAGCGATGCAGTACTGGCGTGTCACCGGCGACGACGCCTGGATGCGGGACTACGGCGCCGAGATCGTGCTGGACGGCGCCAAGTTCTGGGCTAGCGCTGCGCGGCTGGAGGAGGATGGCCGATTCCACTACCGCAACGTCATCGGCCCCGACGAGTACCACGACCGCATTGACGACAACGCTTTCACCAACGCCATGGCCCAGTGGCACCTGGAGACCGCGCTGGAGGTGTTGGGCTGGCTCCATCGCGAGCACCCGGCCAAGCACGCCGAGCTGACGGCCTGTCTGGACCTGACCCCCGAGCGGCTGGCCCACTGGCGGCGGGTGATTGACGACATGTTCATCCCCCTGGACCCCGAGACCGGCCTGATGGAGCAGTTCAGCGGCTACTTCGACCTCCAGGACGCGGACTTCGCCGTGCTGCGCGATCCGGCTCGCACCAAGTCCATGCAGGCGCTGCTGGGCATCGAGGGCTGTGCTGAGACGCAGATCCTCAAGCAGCCCGACGTGCTGATGCTGCAGTACCTGCTGCCCGACCGCTTCACGCCGGAGCAGGTGCGGGTCAACTACGACTACTATGACCCCCGCACCGATCACGAGCACGGCTCTAGCCTGGGCCCCAGCATCAGCGCCATCATGGCCTGCCGCGTGGGCGACGCGGAGGCTGCCTACCGGCACTTCCTGCGCGCAGCGCGCGCGGACCTGCAGGACGTGCGCCACAACGCCGGCGACGGCATCCACGCCGCCAGCGCCGGCGGGCTGTGGCAGGCGGCCGTGTTTGGCTTCGCCGGCCTGCAGCTCCAGGCGGACGGGTCGTGGCGCGTAGACCCTCGCCTGCCGCACCACTGGACCCGGCTGGCCTTTAAGTTCTACAGCCGCGGCCGGCAGCAGGCGGTAGATATTCGACCGTAGCAACGGAGATCGTCGAAAAACGAAGGCTGGTCTGCCCCGAGGTCGTGGCGGACGGTGGAGCAGGCCAGCCGCTCCCGGCCCAGGCCGTAGGCCCTAGCCAAGGAGGTGCCGTGATTATAGCGTCATGGCGGTCTCCTCGCAAAAGGGCCTGCGGCGACCTTGCAGGAGGTGAGTCAGCGGATCGAGGACCCCAAACATCCTGTTGTGACCAAAGGCTCGTGTCGCTTGACAGCCCAACACCCTGAGAGCGGCTGTCCGCCAAACCCATTTCCTGTTCTCGAAGGAGGAGAACGCACCATGCGCACCCGAACCCTCTCCCTTGTCGTGTTGATCGTGTTGGCCCTGATCGTGGCCGCGTGCGGCGGCCGGGCCGAGCCGACCCCGACCCCTGCTCCGGCCCAGCCGGCCGCGCCCAGCCAGCCCGTCGCAGCCGCCCAAACCTACGGCGAGCTCAAGGTGATCCCGGTGGAGCCGGGCGCGAAGATCGTCTTCTCCGGCTGGGGCGACGAGACGGAGCAGAAGATCTACCGGGACTCCATCGCCCGCTTCAAGCAGTTCTACCCCGACGTGACGGTGGACTTCCAGCCTATCCCGGCTGACTTCCAGACCAAGCTCAAGGCCATGATGGCCGGCGGCACTGCGCCTGACGTCTTCTACGTGGACGACCAGCTCATGACCGCCTTCGGCCCCACCGGCCAGCTCCTGGCCCTGGACCCCTACATTGCCGAGGCAGGCGCCAGCCGCGCGGACTTCATCCCGGCGCTGCTGACCATCTTCACGTTGGACGGCAAGACCTACGGCCTGCCCAAGGACTGGGGCACTCTGGGCCTGGTCTACCTGCCCGAGGCCTTCCAGGCCGCGGGCATCCCTGAGCCCACGCCGGCCTGGACTTGGAACGACCTCAAGGCCGCGGCCGAGGCCATCCAGAAGACCGGCAAGTACGGCGGCTTCTGCATGAACGCCGACTGGGCCCGCTTCGCCCCCTTCGCCTTCGGCAACGGCGGCGCCTACGCCACCGACGACTTCTCCGCACCCCTCCTGGATACCCCGGCGGTGATCGAGGCCGCCAAGTTCGTAACGGACATGAAGAAGGCGGGCACCATTGTCACCTCGTCGGACGTGGGCGCCGGCTGGTGCGGCGAGGCCATCGGCAAGAAGCTGGTGGGCATGACCTACGAGGGCGGCTGGATGGTCAACTTCATGCGCCAGAACTACCCCGACGTGGTCTGGAAGGCCGTGGAGCTCCCCGCCGGCCCCAAGGGCAAGGCCTCGGTGATCTTCACCAACGCCATCGGCGTCAACGCCTCCACCAAGTTCCCGCGCGCCGCTGCGGCCCTCACCATCTTCCTCACCAGCCGCTACAACCAGGCCGAGATCGTCAAGACCGGCTTCGCCTACAGCACCCACCCCGACCAGCTCAACCTGGTGGTTGACCCCAACGACCGGGCCATCGCGGCCGGCGGGACCTTCCCGCTGACCCGCGTGGCCTACTGGGGCCCCAACACCGGCAAGGTCAACGACGCCGTCTCCAAGGCCCTGGAGCGGGTCTACCTCGGCGAGCAGACCGTCGAGCAGAGCTTCGCCCAGGCCCACGAGGAGATCAACCGGATCCTGAGCGGCCAATAGTGCACCGATGAGCCCCCGGGCCGGGGAGGCCTCAAGCCCCCCGGCCCGGTCGGCATCTGTTGCCCAACGTCGGCAGCCGGACATGGGCCGGCCTCGTCCTCCCTACCCCCGTCCCCTCGTGGGGCGACCCGGGCAATCTCCTTTCAGGAGTGTGCAACATGGCAACTGCAACGGCTTCGCCGCCGACCTCCACCGGCCAGCGGGCCGGCCCTGGCGCCTCTTCCTGGCTGGCCGCGCTGGTGACCTTCTTGCTGGTGAGCCTGTTCATCGCCGGCGCCACCATCATCTCGGCGCCCACGCGTGGGGTGCGCATCACGGACCTAGGCCGCTACCTGGCCGAGGTGTTCCGCACCAGCCAGGCCTTTGCGCTGGTGGGCATCGGCCTTGGCGTTGTGGCGGGCCTGATCGCCGCCCGCGCCATCTATGGGGTCTGGCACGACGAGAGGCGCCGCAGCGACGCCATCACCGCCTACCTGTTCCTGCTGCCCTATCTCATCGTGACCATGGTGTTCACGGTGGGCGTCCTGCTGTTCGCTCTGTACATTGCCTTCTACCGCTACGACATCTTCACTGCGCCCGAGTTCGTCGGCTTTGCCAACTTCACCAAAGCTTTCCAGTCGCGCGAGTTTCGGCAGTCGTTGGTGAACGTCTTCTGGTACTTCGCCATCGTCACCCCCACCCAGACCGTGTTGGCCCTCCTGATGGCCGTGTTGCTGAACCAGAAGATCCGCGGCAAGCAGTTCTTCCGCACCATCTACTACACCCCCAGCGTCACCTCGTCGGTGGTGATCTCCATGATCTTCTGGTGGCTGTACCTGAAGACGGGCTTCCTCAACTACGCGTTCGACACAGTGCTGGGGTGGTTCGGCGTCCAGTGGCAAGCGGTGGAGTGGCTGAACAACCCCCGCGGCCTGTTCCAGTTGATCGTGCGGGCCTTCGGTGGCGACATCCCGCCTGAGCTGTGGTACCTGCGCGGGCCCAGCATCACCTGGATGGCCATCATGGCCCAGAACATCTTCACCACCATCCCCACCTTCATGATCATGTTCCTGGCCGCGCTCCAGGACATTCCCGGCAGCGTCTACGAGGCGGCCGAGATAGATGGGGCCTCTGCGTGGCAGCAGCTATTCAAGATCACCATCCCCATGCTGCGGCCGGTGATCCTGCTGGTGGTGGTGCTGGGCACCATCGGCACCCTGCAGATCTTCGACCAGGTGAAGATCCTCACCGCCGGTGGGCCCCTGGGCACGACCTTGACCCCGGTCTATCTGATCTACTCCGAGGCCATCGGCACCCTTGGCGAGATCCAGATGGGCTACGCGTCGGCCATGGCCTTCATCCTGGCCGTGATCATCTTCATCTTCACCTTTGTGCAGCGGCGATTCATCGAGCGCGGCACCGAGCAGTACTGATCAGGAGGCCTCCCATGGCTGTGATGGAAGCCACCCCCAAAGTTCGCCAACAGACGTCGGAGCAGGCCCGGCGCGCGCAGACCATCCGTCGCTCCGTGCTGTACACGGTGCTGATCCTGCTTGGCCTGCTGTCGTTGACCCCCTTCATCCTGGCCTTCCTGGGCACCTTCAAGACCGACGCCGAGATCATCGCCTATCCGCCCACCATCTTCCCGGAGAAGTGGCTGTGGCAGAACTGGGTGAAGACCTGGAACACCGACCTGGGCGAGGGCGCCACCTTCCCCCGCTGGCTGTTCAACACGGCCCTGGTGGCCATCGGCACGGCCGTGCTGCAGGTGGTGTTCTGCTCCATGGCCGGCTACGCGTTCGCGCGGCTGGAGTTCCCCGGCAAGAACGCCATCTTCGCCTTCATGCTGGCCAGCATGATGATCCCCGGCGCCGTGACCCTGATCCCCGCCTACGTGTTGATGACGAAGCTCGGCTTCGTCAACACCTACTGGTCGCTGCTGGTGCCGGGCGCAGTGAGCGCAGGCAGCATCTTCCTGCTCACTCAGTTCCTGAAGTCGGTGCCCAGGGAGCTGGAGGAGGCGGCGTTGGTGGACGGCGCGTCGCGCTTCCGCATCTACAAGGACGTGGTCATCCCCCTGGCGCGGCCGGCCATGCTCACCGTGTTCATCCTCCAGTTCCAGGGCATGTGGAACGCGTTCATGGCGCCCCTGCTCTACCTCAACACGCCGAAGATGTGGGTGCTCAACGTGGCCCTGTCGGTCTTCCAGCAGCAGTACAAGGCGCAGTGGAACCTGACCCTGGTCGCGGCCATGTTCAACGCTATCCCGGTGCTGGTGCTGTTCGCCCTGTTCAGCCGCTACTACATCGAGGGCATCAGCTACGCCGGCCTGAAGGGCTAAGCTGCGAGGCGAAACGATGAAGCTTCAACGCCATCCCTCCCCGGTCCTGCTGCCCGATCCCACCTCGGACTGGGAGTGCTACAACGTCTTCAACCCGGCGGTGATCTACCACAACGGCCTCTGGCACATGTGGTACCGCGCGCAGGGGCTAGACTGGGTGAGCCGCATTGGCTACGCGGTGAGCGCCGACGGCCTCCACTGGAACCGGCTGCGTCGGCCGGTGCTGGAGCCCCACGACGGCACCGACTCGCGCGGGGTCGAGGACCCGCGCGTGGTGGTGCTGGACGGCGTGTTCTACATGACCTACACCGCCTACGGCCGCGTGTACCAGGGCGCCGGCAAGCCCACCCATGCCGGCGGCGGCATCACGCCCATGATCGCCCGCAGCACCAACGGCATCACGTGGGAGCCGGTGAGCGCCATCGTGCGCGGGGAGGACAACAAGGACCACGTGCTCTTCCCGCGCAAGATTCGCGGGCGCTATGCGGCCTTGCATCGCCGCTGGCCCAACGTCTGGCTCGCCTACTCCGACGACCTGGTCACCTGGCGGCCGGAGGACATGTATCCGGTCTACGGCCCGCGACGGGAGGACCCGGACGCCTGGGACCGCAAGAGCGTGGGCAGCAACGGCGTGCCCATCGAGACGCCGGAGGGCTGGCTGCTGATCAACCACGGCTACGACGAGGGGCACGTGTACAAGTTCGGCGTGGTGCTGCTGGACCTGGAGGACCCCACGCGCGTCCTGCGCCGGCCGAAGAGCGCCATCTTCTGGCCGGAGGAGCTGTGGGAGCTGCGGGGGGACGTGCCCAACGTGGTCTTCTCCTGCGCCAACCCGGTGGTGGACGGCGTGGTCTACGTCTACTACGGCGGCGGCGACCACGTGATCGGCTTGGCCACCTGCCGGCTGGACGACCTGCTGGCCTTCGCGCTGAGCGGGTGACGCTGCGGGCGGCTTGGGACGACGGCAGAGCGGGAGGCAGGGCCGCTCGTTGACAAACCCTCCCTCTGGTTGTATCATGCAGCAGCCGTCAGCTTGGGCGGCTGCTGCACGTTTCTCTCTCCCGTTCCCATGTCTTCCGTGTCTCTCCCCCTCGACCAGATCCTCCAAGGCGACTGCGTGCAGGTGCTGGAGGCCCTGCCGGAGCGGTCGGTGGACCTGGTCTTCGCCGACCCGCCCTACAACCTGCAGCTCCGCCAGCCCCTCTGGCGGCCCAACATGACGCGCGTCGATGCCGTGGACGACCAGTGGGACCGGTTCGATAGCTTTGCCGAGTACGACGCCTTCACGCGCGCCTGGCTGACGGCCTGCCGCCGGGTGCTCAAGGACAGCGGCGTCCTCTGGGTCATCGGCACCTACCACAACATCTACCGCGTCGGCGCCATCCTGCAGGACCTGGGCTACTGGATCCTGAACGACGTGGTGTGGATCAAGAGCAACCCCACCCCGAACTTCCGCGGGGTGCGCTTCACCAACGCCCACGAGACGCTGATCTGGGCTGCCAAGAGCCGGGACGCCCGCTACACCTTCCACCACCACGCCGCCAAGGCCCTGAACGACGGCCTACAGATGCGCAGCGATTGGTACTTGCCCGTGTGCGCCGGCCGTGAGCGGCTGCGGGACGCCGACGGCGCCAAGCTCCACGCCACCCAGAAGCCGGAGGCCCTGCTCTACCGTGTGTTGGTGACCAGCACCAACCCTGGCGACGTGGTGCTGGACCCCTTCTTCGGCAGCGGCACCACCGGCGCCGTGGCCAAGAAGCTGCACCGCCGCTGGATCGGCATCGAGCAGGACCCCGCCTACGTCGAGGCTGCGCGGCGCCGGATCGAGGCCGTCCAGCCGGCCGCCTACGACCCGGCCGTGTTCGACGTGCGCGGGGCCAAGGCCCGGCAGCCGCGCGTCCCCTTCGGTCGCCTGCTGGAGGAGGGGCTGCTGACGCCCGGCCAGCCCCTCTACTTCCGCCGCAGCCGAGAGCCCGGCCACACGGCCCGGGTCAAGCCCGACGGCCTCTTGCGCCTGGCCGACGGCTTCGAGGGCTCCATCCACCAGGCCGGCCAGCGCCTCAGCGGCGCGCCCTGCAACGGTTGGGAGCACTGGTACTTCGAGGCCGGCGGCTTGACCAGCGGTTCGCTGCGCCCGATAGACGATCTGCGTCGGGCCCTGCTGGCCAACGACGGCTGTCACCAGGGCTAGTCCCTCGTCGCCGGCCCGCCTCCGTCTCAGGAGCCCCTCGTGTCCGATCCCATCCTCGCCCTGATCCCGGCCTACAACGAGGCTGAGCGCATCGCAGCGGTCATCGCCGGCGCGCAGCGCTACCTCCCTGTGTTAGTGGTGGACGACGGCTCGGCCGACGCCACCGCTGCCGTAGCCGAGGCGGCGGGCGCCGCCGTGCTGCGCCAGGCGCCCAACCAGGGCAAGGGCGCGGCGCTGCGGGCGGGCATGCGCCGGGCGCTGGCCCAGGGCTACGCGGCCGTGGTCACCCTGGACGCCGACGGCCAGCACGACCCCGACGACCTGCCCCGGTTCCTGGCGGCCTTCGCCGCCGACCGCAGCGACCTGATCATCGGCCAGCGGGACTTCCGCCAGATGCCGCCGGTGCGCCGGATCGCCAACACCGTGGGCCGCTGGAGCTTCTCCTGGGCCGTGGGCCAGCCCATCCCCGACAACCAGTCTGGCTATCGCCTGCTCAGCCGACGCATGATGGAGGCGGTGCTGGACAGCCAGGAGCAGGGCTTCGAGTTCGAGGTGGAGATGATAGCCACCTGCGTGCGCCGCGGCTACCGCCTGGCCTGGGTGCCCATCCGCACCATCTACGCCGGCGAGGGCAGCCACATCCGCCCCTGGCAGCATGCCAAGAACTTCCTGCGCATGCTCCGCCAGACGCGCGCCGCTGTGCGCCGGCCGCTGTAGGCCCGGTTCCGGTGCAACGGAGCGCCTGCCTTGGCGGCGGAACCACCTGGACGTATAATTAAGAAAAGGCAGCAAAATCCTGCCGCCCGGTCTTGGCGGGCGGCGTTTCTTTTCTAGCCATCGTTTACTCGCCGGCAAAGGACATCGCCATGCAAGAGAAACTCGCCGAGCTCAAAGCCCGCCTCCTGGAGGCTAGCGACCTGCAGGCGGCGGCCGCCGTGCTGTCCTGGGACCAGGCCACCTACATGCCTCCGGGCGGCGCAGCCAGCCGGGGCCGCCAGCTGGCCTTGCTGTCGCGGCTGGCCCACGAACGGGCCACCGACCCCGCCCTGGGCAAGCTCTTGGACGAGCTCCGCCCCTACGAGGAACGCCTGCCCTACGACTCCGACGAGGCCAGCCTGATCCGCGTGGCCCGGCGGGAGTACGAGCGGGCCACCCGAGTGCCCGCTGACTTCGTGGCCGAGTTCTCGGCCCACCAGTCCGCCTCCTTCGAGGTCTGGAGCCGGGCGCGGCCGGCCAACGACTTCGCCGCCGTGCAGCCCTACCTAGAGCAGACGGTGGAGTACAGTCGGCGCCTGGCCGACTTCTTCCCCGGCTACGAGCACATCGCCGACCCGCTGATTGACATGTACGACTACGGCATGCGGGTCTCCACCCTGCGCCCCTTGTTCGCCGCGCTGCGGGACCTGCTGGTGCCCCTGGTGGAGGCCATCGGCCGGCAGCCGGCCATTGACGACTCGGTGCTCTACCGCCACTACCCGGAGGCCTCGCAGCTATCCTTCGGCCTCGAGGTAGCCCAGCGCTACGGCTACGACCTGGCCCGCGGCCGGCAGGACAAGAGCGCACACCCCTTCACCACCAAGTTCGCGGCCGGCGACGTGCGCATCACCACCCGCGTCAACGAGCACGACCTGAGCGAGGCCCTTTTCTCCACCCTCCACGAGGCCGGCCACGCGCTCTACGAGCAGGGCGTGCGGCCGGAGCTGGAGGGCACGCCCCTGGGCGGCGGCACCTCGGCCGGCGTCCACGAGAGCCAGTCCCGCCTGTGGGAGAACCTGGTGGGCCGCAGCCGCGCCTTCTGGACCTACTTCTACCCGCGGCTGCAGGCTGTCTTCCCGGAGCAGCTGGGCGGCGTGTCCCTGGACGACTTCTACCGCGCCATCAACAAGGTGCAGCCCAGCCTCATCCGCACCAACGCCGACGAGGTGACCTACAACCTGCACATCATCATCCGCTTCGAGCTGGAGCTGGCGCTGCTGGAAGGCCGCCTGGCGGTGAAGGACCTGCCGGAGGCGTGGGCTGCCCTCTACCGGCAGTACCTGGGCATCGAGCCGCCCGACCATCGCGACGGCGTGCTGCAGGACGTGCACTGGTTTGGCGGCATGGTAGGCGGCGTCTTCCAGGGCTACACCCTCGGCAACGTGATGGCTGCGGCCTTCTTCGAGGCCGCCACCCGCGCCCACCCCGAGATCCTGGAGGAGATGGCCGCCGAGGGCCGCTTCGACACCCTGCTGCGCTGGCTGCAGGAGCACATCTACCAGCACGGCAGCAAGTTCACCGCAGCAGAGCTGCTGGAGCGGGTCCTGGGCGGGCCGCTGACCGTCGAGCCCTACGCTCGCTACCTGAGCCGCAAGTACGGCGATATCTACGACCTAAGGAGCTAGCCATGCCCAAGCAGTGGAAGAACCCACCGGCCATGCAGATTGACCCCCAGAAGCGCTACACCGCGACCATCGAGACCAACCGCGGGAACATCGTGGTCGAGCTTTACCCGCAGCACGCGCCCAAGACGGTCAACAACTTCGTCTTCCTGGCGCGCGAGGGCTTCTACGACGGCGTCACCTTTCACCGGGTGATCCCCGACTTCGTGATCCAGGGCGGCGACCCCACGGGCACCGGTCGCGGGGGCCCCGGCTACCGCTTCGAGGACGAGGTGAGGGGCAATCCCCTCAAGCACGAGGCGGGCGTGCTCTCCATGGCCAACGCGGGCCCCAACACCAACGGCAGTCAGTTCTTCATCACCCACTCGCCCCAGCCGCACCTGAACGGCCGTCACACCGTGTTCGGCAAGGTGGTGGGCGGCATGGACGTGGTCAACGCCATCCAGCAGGGCGACTTCATGATCCGGGTGACCGTGCAGGAGCAGTAGCGCCTATGGCGTCGGTGCTCCCGGCCGCCGAGGAGAAGGCGGCCTACGTCCAGCGCATGTTCGGCGAGATCGCCCGGCGCTACGACCGTATGAACCGCCTGATGACCTTCGGCCAGGACGTGCGCTGGCGACGGATGCTGGTGCACGCCGCTGCGTTGCCGCCCGGCGGCCGGCTGCTGGACATCGCCACCGGCACCGGCGACATCGCGCTGGAGGCGCTGCGCCAGGTCCCCGGCGTGCGGGTGGTAGCTGCGGACTTCTCGCTGCCCATGATGGAGGTAGGCCGCCAGAAGCCGCGCGGCCAGGCCCTGGCGTGGCTGGCTGCGGACACCTTCCACCTGCCCTTCCCCGACGACGCCTTCGACGCGGTGGTGTCGGGCTTCCTGCTGCGCAACGTGGCCGACGTGGCCGCAGCCTTGGCCGAGCAGCGCCGCGTGGTGCGGCCGGGCGGCCACGTGGTCAGCCTGGAGACCAGCCCCCCGCCCGACACGCCCCTGCGGCCGCTCATCCAGTTCCACCTGCAGCGGGTGATCCCCCTGCTGGGCCGGCTGGTCAGCGGCTCCGGCTACGCCTACCAGTATCTGCCCCAGTCCTCGGTGGCCTTCATGGAGCCGGAGGCGCTGGCCGACGTGTTCCGCTCGGTGGGCCTGCGCCATGTGCGCTACAAGCGGCTCATGTTCGGCACTGTGGCCATTCACATCGGCGTGAAGTGACTATGTCTCCCTCTCCCCGTCGCTTGATCGTCGCCCTCTCCGGCGCCAGCGGTCAAATCTACGGCATCCGGCTGCTGCAGGTGCTGCGCGCCGCGCGCGAGCAGGCCCCGCCGGACCAGGCCATCGAGACCCACCTGGTGATGAGCGAGGCTGCGGGCATCACCATCACCCAAGAGACCGACTACACCCCCCGCCAGGTGGAGGCGATGGCTGACGTGGTCTACCGCCCGCGGGACGTCGGCGCGGCCATCGCCAGCGGCAGCTTCCCCGTCATGGGCATGGTGGTGGCGCCCTGCAGCATCAAGACCCTGTCGGCCATCGCCCACAGCTACTCCGCGGACCTGATCAGCCGCGCGGCGGACGTGCAGCTCAAAGAGGGTCGGCCGTTGCTGCTGCTCCTGCGAGAGACGCCGCTGCACCTGGGCCACATCCGTCTGATGGCCCAGGCCGCAGAGGCGGGCGCAGTGATCATGCCGCCGGTGCCGGCCTTCTACAGCCGTCCGCAGACGGTGCAGGACATCGTGGACGGCACCGTGGGCCGGGTGTTGGCCCGGCTGGGCATCGAGAACGAGCTCTACTACCGCTGGCTGGGCGTGCGCCCTGCGCCGCCGTTGGCGTGATGCATGTGCTTGCACCAGCAAGGCCCAACCGGTATACTTGTGCGCAACCGACAACTCGTAGCGAGGAGGTGTAGGCGATGCCCGTCCTTGACCTGAGTCCGCAGCTACTCGAAAGGGTCGAGCAGGCAGCTCAGTGGCAACATGCGACCGCGGCCGAGGTGGCCGAACGCGCCTTAGCCGACTACCTGGACCGATTGGAGTGGGAGAAGCTGGAGGCGGAGATGGCAGCCTTTCAGGCCCAACTTCCTTCGTTGCTGCCTGCGTATCCGGATGAATTTGTCGCCATCCACGAGGGTCAGGTGATTGACCACGACAAAGACCTGCGCGCGCTGCACCAACGCGTCTACAACCGTATGCGATCGGTGCCGGTTCTTCTCCAGAAGGTGACCGCCGTCCCCTCGGCGGATGTCCTGGTCCGTGGCCCGCGTGTGGAGGAATAGCCCAGTGGAGTACGACCTCTCAGTTTTTCCCCCGGCGCCGAAGCTGGCCATCCGTTTGCATGCGCAGCCAGATGGCACTAGCTATGGCCCTGTGACAGCTTTTGTTGATACAGGCGCAGATGCCACCGTCGTGCCGCTGAAGATCGTGCGGGAGCTGCGGGCAGGCACGGTTAGCCTCAAGACAGTGAGGGGATACACCGGAGGCCGGCGAGCGGTTCGTACCTATCTGGTAGATGTGGAAGTTGGCCCCTATTTGCTGCCAGGGATAGAGATTTTGGGGGATGCGGCCGCTGAGGAGATACTGCTAGGACGGGATGTGCTGAACAAGCTGCGCCTGCTTCTAGACGGGCCGGCTCGGCAAACGCAGGTTCTGGAGTAGCGACCTTGTTCACGGTGTGACCTGCTCGGGCCAGCCTGGGCTTATTCTCCACATGTCTTTACTCCATGAGCGCTTGGCGGCGTTTCTGGCCGCCCACAACACCATGACCCTGGCCACTGTGGGCCCCGACGGCGCGCCCCAGGCCGCAGCGGTCTTCTACGCCGCCGACGAAGACCTCAACCTCTACTTCCTCTCCAGCCCCTCCAGCCGCCACAGCCAGAACCTGGCCCTGCGGCCGCGCGTGGCCGCTACCATACAGGCCGACGGCCAGGCCTGGCAGAGCATCCAGGGGGTGCAGATCGAGGGCACGGCGCACCTTGTGGAGGGCACGCGCGAGCTGGCTCACGCCGCGCGCGTCTACGCCGCGCGCTTCGAGTTCCTGCGGGGGCTGATGGAGGGCGGAGGAGAAGGACCGGCGGCCCTGCGGGGGCCGCTCGCCTCCAGCCGCTTCTACGTCCTGCGCCCTAGCTGGGTCCGCCTGATTGACAACACCCAGGGCTTTGGCCACAAGGAGGAGTGGCGCAAAGAGGCAGCCGGGGGATGAAGTCCCCCGGCCAGGCGACGGCGCCCGCTGAAGCGGGCTCGTGTGCGTAGCGGCCCAGCCCCGTTCACGGCGCCCCGGCGGCCCACCTGCTTGGCGGCCGCGCGCGGCTTGTGGTATACTCAGCGCAGCGTTCGCTTTGTCGCCCTGTGTTCACCCCGGAGGCCTCATGCGCTTCAGCCACATTCGGCTTGAGAACTGGAAGAACTTCTCCCGCCTCGACGCAGCTTTGCAGCGTCGAGTGTTCCTCATCGGCCCTAATGCCTCGGGCAAGTCTAATCTGCTGGACGCGTTTCGCTTTCTGCGGGACGTTGCCCTGGGCGGCCTCAGACGGGCCACCGAGGACGCGCGCGGGGGGGTCTCGACCATTCGCTGCCTGGCAGCGCGGCGCTACAGCAGCGTCCTGATCGAGGTTGAGGCCGCCGGGAACGGCGACACGTGGCAATATCGGCTGGAGTTCAACCAGGACCAGCAACGGCACACGGTAGTCAAGAGTGAAGTGGTCTGGCGCAACGGCCAAATGCTGCTGCAGCGCCCCGACCAAAATGACCAGGTTGATCCCGTTCGCCTCACGCAAACTGCGCTGGAGCAAATCTCGGCCAACCAGGCCTTTCGCGAGCTGGCGGACTTCTTCAAGTCTGTGTCCTACCAGCACCTGCTCCCTCAGGTGGTGCGAGACCCCCGCAGCTTTTCACCGCTGCCGGTGACAAACGACCCCTACGGCCGGGACTTCCTGCTGCGCCTGTGGCAGACGTCGCCGAGAACGCGCGATGCGCGTCTGCGCAAGATCTTGGGGGCGCTGAAGGTTGCTGTTCCTCAGCTCACTGAGCTCAAAGCTTTCATGGACGACACCGGAGTGCCGCATTTGGAGGGCCGCTACCAGCACTGGCGCCCCCACGACGCTAGGCAGAACGAGAGCCAGTTCTCCGACGGCACTTTACGGCTGCTGGGTCTGCTGTGGGCCATGTTCGAGGGATCGGGTCCCCTGCTGCTAGAGGAGCCCGAGATCTCTCTCCATCCCGAGATCGTCCGCCGCCTGCCAACGCTGTTCGAGCAGATCAACCGTGAGCGCAAGGACCCACGGCAGACCATTATCTCCACCCATTCCAGGGATCTGCTCTCAGACCCAGGCATCGGAGCAGAGGAAGTGCTGCTGCTTGAACCAGGACCCGACGGCACTGTCTTGCGACCGCTGGAAGAGGCAGACCTGGCAGCCTTTCGCGCTGGGCTTACCGCCGCCGACGTACTGCTTCCCAAGGCCGCGCCTCAAAACATCCAACAGATGCTCCGTGAGTTTTCATGATTGTTGATATGTTGGTGGAGGGCGACCTGGACGAGGCTGTGGCCCGACGGCTTATCCTGCTGACCGGCCACCAACCGGGCGTCGTCTTCGGAAAGCAGGGAGTTTCCTACATCCAGCGCAGCTTGCGCGCCTTTGACCAGCGAGCCCGCTACGGCAACCCGGTTCTAGCGCTGGTGGACTTCCTAGATACCCATTTGAGTTGTCCGCCGGAGCTGCCTGCGCTGTGGTTGCCTGCTCGCTCTTCGCGGTTTCTGCTTCGGGCAGTGGTCAACGAGATGGAGAGCTGGTTGCTGGCCGATCGCCGGGGTATAGCGCAACTTCTTGGCCTTAACGTCGCCCTAATACCCCAGCAACCTGAGCAGCTGACAGACCCCAAGCAGACGCTGATAAATCTGGCTCGACGCTCCCCGCGGCGCAAGCTTCGTAACGCAATGGTGCCGCCGCCGGGCGTCACAGCAGCGGTGGGACCAGGCTACACCGGCGTGATGATCGAGTTCGTGACCAAGCGTTGGAGCGTCGAAGGAGCGCGGCGACTAGCTCCCAGTCTGGATCGCTGCTGTCACCGGCTCGCAGAGCTTAACACGCTGGCTTCCCACCCCTTTGTGCCTCTGTGACTTCGTGGTGAGCCCCATTCCCTATCACAATCTCGCCCAAACCGCACCTTGCCGCACATGTTGCCCATGAAGATCGTCACCGTAGCCGAGATGGTGCGCATCGAGAGGGCCTCCGATGCCGCCGGACATTCCTACGACGCCATGATGGAGCTGGCCGGCCGGGCGGTGGCCGCGGCCACCCTCCGCCACATGCACCCCTGGGACAGCGACGGCGGCGTGCTGGTGCTGGCCGGCCCGGGCAACAACGGCGGCGACGGCCTGGTGGCCGCCCGCTACCTGCACACCTGGGAGCCCCGCCGGCCCGTCGCCGTCTACTGCTGGAAGCGCAGCCCTGAGGGCGACCCCAACTACGAGGCCCTGCGCCGCCTGCGCCTGCCCATCGTCCACGCCGAGGAGGACCCTGACTTCAGCCGCCTGCGGGAGCTGGTCCAGGAGGCCGACGTGATCGTGGACGCGCTGCTGGGCACCGGCGTCTCCCGGCCCATCAGCGGCCCCCTGGCCGCGCTGCTGGACGCGGTGCGCCAAGCCATCGCTCAGCGTCGCCAGGAGGAAGCCCTGGCCGCGGAGGAGGTGGAGGAGACGGAGCCGGTGAGCCGCAGTGCAGCCGCCCGCGCCCTGCGCCCCGTGGCCGACTTCGACTTCCTGTGGCTCCCTCCCGTGGCCGACCAGCCGCTGCCCCAGGTGGTGGCCGTGGACTGCCCCAGCGGCCTCAACTGCGACACCGGTCGGCTGGACCCCGCCAGCCTGCGCGCCGACCTCACCGTCACCTTTGCCAACCCCAAGGTGGGGCACGTCATCGTGGATGGGCCCGCGGCCTGCGGCCGGCTGGAGGTGGCCGACATCGGCACCGACCCCTCCCTGGCCGACCAGGTGACCCTGCAGCTGGCCACGCCGGACTGGGTCAAGAGCCTGCTGCCGCCGCGGCCGGTGGACGCGCACAAGGGCACCTTCGGCCGGACCATGGTGGTGGCCGGCTCCGCCAACTACACCGGCGCTGCACACCTGGCCGCGGCCGCCGCCTACCGCGTCGGCGCGGGGCTGGTCACCCTGGCCGTGCCCGGGTCGCTGCACCCCACGCTGGCCGCCGGCCTGGTGGAGGCCACCTGGCTCCTGCTGCCCGAGGCGCTGGGCGTGCTCAGCCCCGACGCGGTCAAGGTGCTGCTGGAGGGGCTGGAGGGCTACGCCGCGCTGCTGGTGGGCCCCGGCCTCACCCAAGAGAAGGAGGCGGTGCAGTTCGTCCATCGGCTGCTGGGGGTCGGAGCCGAGCGCAAGAAGGCCGCGGGCTTTCTGGCCGGCGTGGGTGCGGCGGCCGAGGCCGCTCCCACCGGCGCCGCGCGGCGGGAGGTCGGCGTGGGCTTCATGGCCGCCGGCCGCGGCGCAACCCCAGCGTCGGCTGCGACGACTGCGTTCCTGCCCTCCATCCCCTTGGTGGTGGACGCGGACGCGCTCAACGCGCTGGCCCAGGCCGAGGGCTGGCACGAGCACCTGCCCGCCCACTGCGTCCTCACTCCGCATCCGGGCGAGATGGCGCGGCTGTGCGGCTGCTCCACCGCCGAGGTGCGGGAGAACCGGATCAACCTGGCCCGAGCCAAGGCCGCGGAGTGGCGCCAGATCGTGCTGCTCAAGGGCGCCTACACCGTGGTGGCCGCGCCCGACGGCCGCGCCGCGGTGCTGCCCTTCGCCAACCCCGCGCTGGCCACCGCAGGCAGCGGCGACGTGCTGGCCGGCGCCATCGTGGGCATGTTGAGCCAGGGGCTGGCCCCCTTCGAGGCTGCCGTGGTGGGCGGCTACCTCCACGGCCTGGCCGGCGAGCTGGCCCGCCGCGAGATCGGCGATGCAGGCGTCACCGCGGGCGACCTGTTGGCGCGCTTGCCGGCTGCCCTGCGCCAGCTTCGCGCTGCCTAAGGGGGATCGGCTCCCCATGTCCCTGGCCTCTTCCCGCCGGCCGTGGGTGCTGACCGCGCTGCGCCTGTTCTCCCTGGCGCTGATCGGCTTGCACCTAGCCGCCGGCCGCCTGTTCGACGAGGCCGGCGCCTGGGGGCTGTGGCCCTACACCTACCTGCCCACGTGGGCGCAGTGGCTGCTGGCCGCGCTGGCTGCCCTGGCTGCGCTGCCGCCCACCGCCGCTGCCCTGGTGCGCGCCCTGGCAAGGCTGCCCAGGCTCGAAGGCCTCACCTCCGGCCAGCGCCACGCCCTCCTCGTCCTCCTGTCCGTGCTTTCCCTGGTCCCGTTCACCCTCTTCCGCATCGTCCACACCCGCTGGGGCGACGCCTACCTCCTGGTGCACGGCATTGCCTACCCCGACCCGGCCCTGCGCCTCACCGTCACCTGGCAGGCGCCGCTGGACGTGTGGCTCCATGCGCGGCTGTGGGCCGTGGGCCATGCGCTGTTCGGCTGGAGCGACGCCTGGCCCACCTACCGCATCCTCAGCCCCCTGGCAGGCACGGTCTTCGTCTACAGCCTGCTGCGCCTGGCCGACAGCGTGGGCCAGGGCCGCGCTGAGAAGGCGCTGATCGTCGGCCTGATGGCCACCCTGGGCACGGTGCAGCTCTTCTTCGGCTACGCAGAGAACTACAGCCTGGCCGCCGCGGGGGTGCTGGTCTTCCTCTGGCTGGCGCTGGAGACCCTAACCGGCCGCCGGCCCTTGTGGCAGCCTGCGCTGGCCCTGGCGCTGACCAACGGCCTGCACCCCTCCACCGTCGTGCTGAGCCCGGCCGTGCTCTACCTGGCCTGGCGCTGGGGGGCCAAGGAGCCGGGTCCGGCGCGCTGGCGGCGGGCGGCGGTCCAGGTCGCTGCGCCGACGCTCCTGGTCGCGGCGGGCGTGGTCCTGGTGATGGAGCTGAACGGCCACGGCC
>JANWYQ010000033.1 GCA_025055015.1 Caldilineales bacterium | reverse complement strand
CTGTTCGGTCAGGGCGTCTATCTGCCGGCCGATCGCCACGAGCTGGGGATGGGCAATCTCGCCGGCGCGATAGGCTGTGAACGCGGCCTGGCCCAGCGCGTCCATCTGCACCCTGACCTGGCGGCGCAGCTGGTCAATGGCCGCCTGCTCGCGGCGGATGCGCATCAGCTTGTCCGCCTCCAGCGCCGCCTGGTCTGCCTTGCGGCGCATGGAGTCGAAGAGACCTGGCATGGGGAAACTCTCCTGAGGTGCTGAACGGGGCTTACACGACCTGTACGGTTATGCCCTGGCCGCAGGCCAAGCAAAAGAGCTCCAGGCGCGCCGGCTGCAAGGGCACGTAGTAAAGTCGCCCGCACTCAGGGCAGCGGAACTGACCCAAGGGCGCCTTCGCATCGCCCTCTTGCTCCTTGCGACGCACGATCCACTTCGGCTCGCCGTTGCTGTCCGGTGGCCCCTGCACTACCCGCGCGTTGGCCTTGACCGCCTCCGTCCGCCTCTGAACGTGGATCTGCGGAGGACGAGCTGCGGCAGGCGATGGTGGGAGCGCCCTGTTCGGTTCAGGCATTCGATTTGCGCCGTTGCCGGCCGCTGCATAGGTGCCCCTAGCGCCGACGTTGCCATGTGCTGTGGCGACAGGCGGAGCAGCGGGAGGAAGCATTGGCGGCGGAGGCAGCGGCCGCTCCTCGAGGAAGGCGTTTACGAAAGCCTGCGCTTGAGCCTGAAACTGTCGGGCCCGCTCCGCGTCACCGAGTTCCTGGTCCAGAGCCCTAAACCGCTCGACATCTATCTCATCCCCCAACTCGTCTATTAACTTTTTGGCATCTCGGTATCTCTTGGCGTTGAGTCCGAAGAATAGGAGAAAAGCTCCGCCCAGTGCCAGGCCCCCAGCAATGGGGGAGAGGTCCGGAATATAACCGACCCCCGTCAGAGCACATATTGATCCGAGAAGCGCCATTCCACCCATGGAAAGAGACAAACCCGCTGACGAGGCCAAACATCCCGCGTTCGGATTCTTGGCTATCGTATCTGACGCTTTGACCAACCGTCGCCCGTCATCGAGGTGTTCCAGGTAGTAGTTGCAGTCGAACAGACGTTTAGCCACCCCTAGGAACTCCTGTACCTCTGCCCGTTCGTTTGGTGTGAGCAGCGAATACAACCGACGCTTGTTGTTGGCTACCAGCCTGTAGGTTTGGGCTGTGTACTCCTTGTCCGCCAGGGTGGGGAATAGATCGGGGATGATCCCGGACTCTTGCAGCTGCATCTCTACTACGCCCAACGCGCCGGCCGCCACCTTGGGCGACTGCGCCTCCAGCGACAGCGCGCTCTCTGCCATTTGCCTGAGCTGGAAGGCGAGGTCGCGCAGCTGGGTGAGGATGGCTTGGATGGCTGCGGCCTCGGCCTGCTCCTGGCGCATGGCGCGCAGCTGCGCCGCGCTGTAAGCGGCAGAAGCGGCGGTGGCCGCATTGAGAATCGTGTTAAACCAGCCCATGACGACTTCTCCTAGCGACTCGTGAGGAATGCACCGGACCGCTCACGGCACCGGGGTCGGCACCGGCGGCTTGCCGGGTGGCTCGGGCGAGGGCGCAGGCGCAGTGGTCGGCGGTGGCGCCGTCGGTGGCGGGAGCGGCGTGGGCGTGGCGGGTGGCGTCGGCGACGGCGTGGGCGTCGGCGGCACCGTGGCCGGCGTGGGCAGGTCCAGCGGCGCCTTGGTCACCAGCTCGGCTGCCACCCAGCCCGACCGGCCGTCGGCTAGGCAGCACACCAGCAGCCACAGGCGGTCCTCGGCCAGGTTCATGGTGCTGGCCAGCGGGGTCACCCGGGCGCCCGCCGGCAGGCGACCGATGACCGGATAGACCAGGCCGGGGCCGGCCCGCACGTTGACCGCCTGCAGCGCCTCAACGAAGGGAGTGGCCGTTGGCTGCTCCTGCGGCGGCGCCGTCGGCGGAGGAGGTGGGCCTGCACCCTCCGGCGTGGCCGATGCCGTGGCCGTAGGGGTTGCGGCTGCCTGAGGGGGCCGGGTGGGCGTCGTAGCCGGGGCCGGCAGCGGAGACGGCACAACGGCCAAGGCCGTGGGGCTCGACGTCGGTGTAGGCAGGGAGACCAAGGGCGTGAGAGCGCCCGTTGGCCTGGCAGGGGGCGAGGAGGCGGCCGTGGGCGGCAGGGTGGGCGCAACAGCCACGGCCGTCTCCGCTGCCTGTAGCGCCCGCACCAGGTCAGTCTCGTCCTGCAGCAGGCGAAACTCACCGCCCGTGACCTGGGCGATGCAACGGAGGGCGCCGGCGACGGGCGGGTTCACGGCTAGGGCCAGCACATGCACTCTCAGCTCGGCGTCCGCCGCTGCCAACGCCTGCACCGCTGCGCAGGGGTCTCGGCCGCACGTGTCTCCGCTGCCGGCGACAAGCACCACATGCTGGCGGTTCGCCGCAGCGGATCGCAGACTCAGCAGAGCTGTCTCCAGGGCCGCCGTCAGCGGGGCCAGCCCCTGCGCCTGCAGGCCGGCCAGCCGGCCAGCGATGGTCACAGCCTGGCC
>JANWYQ010000173.1 GCA_025055015.1 Caldilineales bacterium | reverse complement strand
GTCACGCCGGCCCTGCTGCGCCAGATCGAGCAGGCCGAGGACGTGCTGGCCAGGCTTGGCTTCCGGCAGTTCCGGGTGCGCCACCACGGCGACGTGGCCCGCATCGAGCTGCCCGTCGAGGACCTGGCGCAGGCCGTGGCGCTGCGGGAGGCCATCGTGGCCGGCGTGCAGGCCGCAGGCTACCGCTTCGTCGCCCTGGACCTGGCCGGCTTCCGCAGTGGCTCTCTCAACCCCGTCGTCGGCGCCCAGCCCATTTCCCTCGCGCTGGAGATGACGACGTGATCGCCTATCTGGACCTCCCTTCCGGCCTGTCGGGCGACATGTTCCTGGGCTGCCTGGTGGACGCCGGCTGGCCGCTGGAGGCGCTGCAGGCGACGCTCAGCCTTCTGCCGCTGCCGACCGGGAGCTGGTCGGTGCGGGCCGAGACGGTGCACCGCGGCCCCCTGCGCGCCACCCTGGTCACCGTCGCCACGGCCGAGGCTCACCACCACCGCGGCCTGGCCGAGATCGAGGCCCTGATCGAGACCGCCGACCTGCCGCCGTCGGTGCGCGCGGGCGCTATCGGCGTCTTTCGGCGGCTGGCCCAGGCCGAGGCGCGCGTCCACGGCGTGCCCGTCGAGCAGGTGCACTTTCACGAGGTGGGCGCGCTGGACGCCATCGTGGACATCGTGGGCGCGATGGCGGGCCTGCACGCGTTGGGCATCGAGGCCCTCTACGCCTCGGCCGTGCCCTTGGGGCCGGGCTGGGTGGAAACGGCCCACGGCCGCCTGCCCCTGCCCGCGCCCGCCACCCTGGAACTGCTGGCCGAGGTCGGTGCGCCCACCCGTCCTGCGCCCGGCCCCGGCGAGCTGGTTACCCCCACCGGCGCGGCTCTGTTGGCTCAGTTCGCCCGCTTCGGCCAGCCTGCCCTGCGCCTACAGCGCATTGGCTATGGCGCGGGCCAACGCGACTTCCCTTGGCCCAACGTGGCCCGGCTGTGGCTGGGCGAACCCGCAGACGAGCCGGCCCCTTCGCCTGTCGTGCAGATCGAGACCAACATTGACGACATGAACCCGGAGCTGTACCCGGCGGCCGTGCAGCGGCTGTTGGCGGCCGGCGCGCTGGACGCCTGGCTGACGCCGGTGCAGATGAAGAAGGGACGGCCGGGGGTGGTGCTGAGCGTGTTGGCGCCGGCAGACCGAGAGGCCGATCTGGCCGCGCTGATCCTGCGCGAGACCACGACGCTGGGCGTGCGGGTGCACGCAGTGCGTCGCCACGAGGCCGGCCGCGAGCTGCGCACGGTGGAGACCCCCTACGGCCGGGTGCGGGTCAAGCTGAAGCGGCTGGGGGAGGCGGTCTGGGGCGCGGCGCCGGAGTACGAGGACTGCAGGCAACGGGCGGAGAGCCACGGCGTGCCCGTGCGCCTGGTGTATGAGGCCGCGCAGGCCGCGGCCCACGCGCTCTGCGATCACGGACTTGCGGAGCGGGCCGGCGGCCCTGCTCCTTCTTGGGACGTAACAAGCTAATCCAGCCATCCGATCCCCACCCAGGGAGGGCGGGTGCTGCCGGAGGCCGCCGGGCGATGAAATCGCCCGGCCACAAGACGGCACCCCCTCACGGGGGGTCAAGCGGTGCGCCACAAAGCTGGGCATCCTCAGGCTCCGACGCTGTCTGCTAGCCCGGTTGTCCAAAACCGGGGTGGCTTACCAAGACAAACCCCAACATCTCAGCCTTGCCAATTCTCGGTTGAGGAGGGCCCCCTAAGCGCGCAAGCGAAGCCCCCTTAGGCCGGCAGCAACCGAGTCCCACCCCGCCCGGCGAGGCGCTAGCGCGCCAACCAGCGGATGTAGGCCACCACCTGCCAGCGCTCCTCCTCCGTCAGGTGGTGCTTCCAGGCCGGCATGATGGAGCCGCGGGAGAGGAACGGCTCCACCCGCCCCCCCTCGCTCACCCGCCAGAACAGGTACTGGGGCGTGTTCACCTTGGCCTGCTCCAGGCCGGTGAGGTCCGCCGGCGCAGGGCCGAACTGAGGATGGACGCTGCCCGCGCCGTCGCCCTGCGAGCCATGGCAGGACACGCAGTTGGCGGCGAAGATAGCCCGGCCTGCGGCGATGGTTTCCGGCGCGTCCAGCGTGGCGGGGACCGGCAGCTTGGCGTACTGGGGTGGCGGCTGTTCCGCTGCCTCGCCGTTGGTCAGGCAGGCGCCGAGGATGGCGGCGAAGGTGATCAGCCAGAAGAGCACGCGCTTCATGACGTCGGCTCCGGGACGCACAGGCTTCCGTCCGCCGGTGCCTCCGGCGGTGGGCGCCTTGCGCCGCCGGGAGCGCCAGGGACACCGAGGGAAGCCGCAAGCCTCCAGCGTCCTCTTCGCTCCCGGCGGTCGGGGGTCGCCAAGGGCATCACCCCTGCGGCTGAGCTTT
>JANWYQ010000114.1 GCA_025055015.1 Caldilineales bacterium | reverse complement strand
GTGCTGCAGCCGGGGCGGGACGCCCGGGACGTGATCGAAGCGCTGGCCTAGCGCGAAAAGCAACAACGCCCGCCTGGGCTTGGGGGGAGGTTTCCCAGGAGGGCGCTGGTAATTACAGAATAGCACAGGTTGCGCAAAATGCCAAACGCGCGATGTCGCCGCATGTCGGGCGCGCAACCAAGAGGCCGATCGCACCTGCGGGTGCGAACTCCGCTTGGCGGGTCAGGGCGAGCTCCGCTCGGCGGACCACCGTTTACCGACCACCGATCACCGTTTACCGCTCCGCGGTCACCGCTTCGGGTACACCTGCGGCACGAAATTCATGCTGCTCAACGGCGGCCGCACGTAGCCCTTGTTGCTCTGACGCGGGGGCAGGGTGATGGGCGGCGGCGTCAGGTCCTCGTAGGGGATCTGGCTCAGCAGGTGGTGGATGCAGTTCAGCCGCGCCAGCTTCTTGTTGTCCGCGTTCACCACCCACCAGGGGCATTCCTTGATGTCGGTGTAGGCGAACATCTCGTCCTTGGCCTTGCTGTACTCCACCCATCGGGCGCGCGACTCCAGGTCCATGGGGCTGAGCTTCCAGCGCTTGGTGGGGTCGTTGATGCGCGCCTGGAAGCGGCGCTCCTGCTCCTCGTCGCTCACCGAGAACCAGTACTTGATCAAGATGATGCCGGAGCGGATCAACATGCGCTCAAAGGAGGGGCAGGAGCGCAGGAACTCCCAGTACTCCTCCTCGGTGCAGAAGCCCATCACCCGCTCCACGCCGGCGCGGTTGTACCAGCTGCGGTCGAAAAGCACCATCTCGCCGCCTGCAGGCAGGTGGGCCACGTAGCGCTGAAAGTACCACTGGGTGCGCTCGCGCTCGGTGGGCGCGGGCAGGGCCACCACCCGCACCACCCGGGGGTTGGTGCACTCGGTGATGCGCTTGATGACGCCCCCCTTGCCCGCCGCGTCGCGGCCCTCGAAGATCACCACCACCTTCAGCCCCTTGTGCTTGATCCACTCCTGGAGCTTCACCAGCTCGATCTGCAGCTTGCGCAGCTCCTTCTCGTACTCCTTCTTGGGAATGTCCAGCTCAACGGGCTTCACGTCGCCCGGAGCGGCACCGTCGCCAGCCGCAACGGCTGCCGCAGCCTGCTGGCCGTTCTTAGCCCGGCTGTTGTCGGCGGCCTTGGCTGCCTTCTCGGCGTCCTTCTTCTTCCCCATAGCGCGCCACCTCCTGCTGAAAGCCGTGGGAGCAGGCCACTGGCCTGGCGTTAAACCGGTGTTAATATTCTATCCAGAGTCGTCTGCTTTTCAAAAGTCGGCCACGCTCCCCAACCCCGATTGCCGCCTCACGGCGGGTGGCCAGCCTTCCCCGCGCTTTACCGTCTAACGCTATGCTCCCCCTGGAACGCCACCAGGCCGTGGTCGGCGATCAGCGCCACCCGCACGGGCGAGCCGAGGGGAAAGACGGCGGTGTGGGGCATGAGGCTCCGCACTGTGCGGCCGGAGGGCAGGCGCACACGGTAGAGCCAGCGCTCGCCGCCGAACTCAGCCGCATCCACCACACCCCAGCCGGGCAGGGATCGGTCGCTTTCTGCGTCGGACTCCAGCACCAGATCGTGGGGCCGCACCAGGACGTCCACCTCCAGGCCGGGGCGCAGGGGATGGGCGGCAGGCAGCAGGCCGATCTCGCTGGCCAGGCCGTCCGGGGTCACCATGGCGGGCAAGAAGTCGGCCGCGCCCAAGAACTCAGCCACGAAGCGGTTGTGAGGCATGTGGAAGATGCGCTCGGGCGTGTCTATCTGCTCGATGTAGCCGCGACGCATCACCGCGATGCGGTCGCCTAGGGCCATGGCCTCGGCCTGGTCGTGGGTGACGAACAACGCCGTGCTGCCGCTCTCCTTCAGGATGCGGCGCACCTCGGTGCGCATCTGCAACCGCAGGTCGGCGTCCAGGTTGCTAAAGGGCTCGTCGAACAGGATCACAGCGGGCTGAGGCGCCAGGGCGCGGGCCAAGGCTACCCGCTGCTGCTGACCGCCGGACAGCTCGTGGGGATAGCGGTTCGCCAGCTCGGCCAAGCCCACCAGCTCCAGCACCTCTGCCACGCGGCGACGACGGTCCGGCCGTGGCCAGCGGTACAGGCCAAAGCCGGCGTTCTGCGCCACGGTCAGATGAGGAAAGAGGGCGTAGTCCTGGAAGACCATGCCCAGGTTGCGCTTCTCAGGCGCCAGGGATTGTGTGCGGTCGGCCACCAGGCGGCCCTGAATGCGCACGGTGCCCGCGTCGGGCTGCTCAAAGCCGGCGATCAGGCGCAGGGTAGTGGTCTTGCCGCAGCCGCTAGGGCCCAAAAGCACCAGGATTTCTCCCGGCATCACCATCAGCGAAAGCCCCTTCACCTCCCCGTGCTGCCGAGGCTGGCCGTGGATGAAGTGCTTGACCACGCAGTGGAGTTCCACGCTGGGCGCGGGCTGCGCGAACGCGTACGGCGGCCGCTCCTCGCCCGCAGCAGCGCCGGGGCGAGACGCAGCCGCCGAGGGGTTGCTGGCAGGGGACTGCCCCAGCTCAGCGCGGTGCAGCCCCCCGGAGGCCTTGGTTGCGCTGCCCGCGGTCCGTCCGGCGGGCAGCGCGCTGGTACACAGCGCAGGAACAAAAACGCCAAAAGGACGAGACAACCGACGGTTCATCGCTCGTGTTCCTTAAGCAAGAGGCCGATCGAGAGAGAAGAAGCCAGCACCAGCAGCAGCGCCGGGACCGCTGCGCGGGCGTAGAAGGCCTCGGCCGTAGCCGACCAGATCTCCGTGGCTAGGGTCTTGAAGCCGGTGGGGCCCAGCAACAGGGTGATGGGCAGCTCCTTCATCACGGTCAGAAACACCAGGGCGGCGCCGGCGGCAATGCCCGGCCGCGCCAGGGGCCACGTCACCCGCCACCAGGCGCGCCACGGGGAAAGGCCTAGCCCGCGGGCGGCCTCCTCTAGCCGCGGGCTGACCTGCAAAAGGCTTGCCCGGCTGCTGCCCACCGCCTCCGGCAAGAAGCGCACGGCGTAGCCGAAGATCAACAGGGGCAGCGTCTGGTAGAGAAAGGGCGCATAGCGCGCGCCGAAGAACACCAACGACAGCGCGATGGTGATGCCGGGCAGGCCGTTGCCCACGTAGCTGCCCCGCTCCAGCCAGGTGACCAGGGGATGGCGGTAGCGGGCGGCCAGCAGGGCGATGGGCAGCGCCGCCGCAGTGGTGGCCAGTGCGGCTAGGCCTGCTGCCGTCAGGGAGTGGGCCATCGGTCGCAGCAGGGGCGTCAGGCTCTCGCCGGTGGCCCAGCTGCGCACGCCCCAGAGCGCCGACACGCCCACCGGCAAGCCTACGCCCAGCGCCACAACCCCGGCGACGAGGGCCAGCGCAGGCCATCGCCACGGGCCCAGCACCACCTGCCGCACGGGACGGGGGCTGCCGCTACCGGCGCGGCTGGTGCGCGCCCGCCCGCGGGTGCGCTGCTCCGCCCACAGCAAGGCCAGGGTAAAGGCTACCAACACCAGTGCTAGCAGCGCAGCCAAACTGCGGTCGAAGCTGGAGCGATACTGCACGAAGATGGCCTGGGTAAAGGCGTTGAACCGCATCAGGGACACCGCGCCGAAGTCACTGAGGGTGTACAGCGCCACCAACAGGCCGCCGGCGGCAATAGCCGGCCGCAGGTGGGGCAGGGTCACCCGCCACCAAACCGACCACGGGCCGTGACCTAGAATGCGGGCGGCATCCTCTAAGCTGCCGTCCAGGCGGAGCCAGGCCCCGCGCAGGGTCAGCAGCACGTACGGATAGGTGAACAGGGTGAGGGTGAACCAGGCGCCGAAGAAGCCGTAGATCTCCGGCAGCCGCTCCACCCCCAACGGCGCCAGCAACTCCTGCAGCGCGCCGCGCGGCCCGAACACCGCCAACACGGCGAACGCGCCCACGTAGGACGGGATCACCAGCGGCAGCGCGGTCAGCACCGTCCAGGCCCGCCGGCCGGGCAGGTCGGTGACGGTGGTCAACCACGCCAGCGGCAGCGCTAGGGCGATAGAAGCCGTCGTCACTGCCAAGGTGAGCAGCACGCTGTTGGCGACAATCGCCAGGACCCGCGGCTGCAACAGCAGGCCCCAGGCGGCGGGCGAGGCGCCGGCTGCGCGCACCAGCAGATAAGCCAGCGGCAGCAGAGCCAAGAGCACCACACCCACCGCCAGGGCAGTCAAGGTTGGTGGAAGCGAGTCGCGAGCATAGCCGAGGTCGCCGGGCCTGTCAAGCTGGGCCACCGATGAAGCGCGCTCCGCCCCGGAGCGGGCGGCGTCGTCGCCGATCGTGCGGACCGTCTGTGGTCCGGCCACCTCACGGGATGTCGTCATGGCGAGAGAGGGGAATGCCTTACCGAGTGGCCCCGGTTTTCCGAAAACTCAGCCTTTCCGGAAAACTGGGCTAACCGGGTCACTGGAGTGCGCCCACCTCCTGCAGCAGGCGCAGAGTGCCTTCCAGGTCCTCCAGCCGGCTCAGGTCTAGGTTTGGGGTTTGGAGCTCCGTCAGCGGCCGCAGACGGCTATCGGCGGCCACGCCGGCGACCAGGGGATACTCGTAGGTCTTCTCGGCGAAGTACTTCTGGGCGGCGGTGCTGAGCATGTAGGCCACGAAGCGCTCGGCCGCATCTCGGTTGCGCGCCGTGTCCACGATGCCTAGGCCGGCGATGTTGGTCAGCGCGCCGGCGTCCACCGCGCGCGTGAAGTAGTTGCGGGCCGGGAAGCTCTCGCCCCGCTCGGCTAGGAAGCGGTAGAGGTAGTAGTGGTTCACCAGGCCGACGTCCACCTCTCCTTTGCCTACCGCCTCAACGATGGCACTGTTGTTAGGGTAGACCTTCACGTCGTTGGCGATCATGCCCTGCAGCCAGGCCCGGGCCGCGTCCTCGCCGTGCAGCAGGCGCATAGCAGTGACCATGGCCTGGAAGCTGCCGTTGGTGGGCGCCCAGCCCACCCGGCCCCGCCAGGCAGGGTCGGTGAAGCCGAAGATGGAGTCGGGCAGGTCGGCCTCGGTCACCCGGTCGGTGTTGTACACCACCACGCGCGCGCGGCCCGAGGCGCCCACCCAGCGGCCGTTGGGGTCGCGGAAGCGCGCGTCCACCTGCTGAAGGATCTCGGCAGGCAGCGGCTGGAGGCGCCCCTTGGCGGCCAGAGCGCCCAGCGCGCCGGCGTCTTGGGCGAAGAAGACGTCGGCGGGGCTGTTCTTGCCTTCCTCCAGAATGGTGGCCGCCATCTCCGCCGTGTCGCCGTAGCGGACGGAGACCTCAATGCCCGTCTCCTGGCGGAATTGCTCCACCAGGGGGCCGATCAGGTTTTCGTTGCGGCCGGAGTAGACGGTGAGCTGCTGCGGCTGGGCTGCAGCGGTGGGACTGGGCTGCTCGACGGGGGTGGCCGCCGCAGCCGTCGGGTTGGAGGGAGCCGGCTGCAGCGTGGTACAGCCGACCAACACGCTGAGGGCTGCGCTCAACAGCAGTAGGACGGAAACACGGGGCAGCTGTGGCAACATACAGAGAAAAACCTCCTGGGAGGGATGGTAGTTATCGGGAGCGGGCTCGCTTCTCGCTGCCGTTGGGAGGAGCCTCGACGACACGCGGCTATTGTCACGATGAAGGGGGTTTTTGTCAAATTTCGCAATAAAATACGAGAAAATTAAGCTTTTCCCCGGTTGTTCTACACAGGCGGCCGTGCTACAATGCCGCTGGCGCCCTGGCGGGCGCGTTGCCGACCTTGTTCCCCTGGATGGAGGTGTGCATGCTTCCTCGTGTTGCTGAGGTAGTGATCGTTGGCGGCGGCGTCATGGGTGTGAGCGCAGCCTATCATCTGGCCCGCCGCGGCTGCAGCGACGTGGTGCTGCTGGAGCGCAATCCGTTCCTGGGCATGGAGGCCACCGGCAAGTGCGCCGGCGGCATCCGCTACCAGTTCAGCACCGAGATCAACGTGCGCCTGTCCCTGCTCAGCCTGCCTATGCTGGACCGCTTCGAGGAGGAGATCGGCCAAGCCATTGACCTGCGCCGCACCGGCTACCTGTTTCTGCTGGACAACGAGGCAGACGTGGCCACCTTTCGCCGCAACGTGGCCATGCAGAACCGCCTGGGCGTGCCGACGCAGATCCTGACGCGCGAGGAAGCCCAGGCGCTGGCGCCGCTGGTGCAGATGGAGGACATCCTGGCCGCAGCCTGGCACGCCGGCGACGGCCTGGCGGACCCCAACGGCGTGGTGCAGGGCTACGCAGCCGCGGCGCGGCGGCTGGGCGCTCAGCTCTTCACCGGCGTGGAGGCCACGGGCATCCGGGTCGAGGGTGGCCGGGTGACGGCCGTGGAGACGACCCAGGGGACGATCGCGACCCCCTTCGTGGTGGACGCGGCCGGGCCGTGGGCCGGCCAGGTGGCGGCCATGGCGGGCGTGGACCTCCCCATCGTGCCGCTGCGCCGTCAGATCGTGGTCACCACCCCCTTGCGCGGCCTGCCGGCCGACTTCCCCTTCGTGATTGACTTCAGCCGCGCGCTCTACTTTCACCGCGAGGGCGAGGGCATCCTTACCGGCCAGTCCAACCCTCACGAGCAGCCGGGCTTCGACCAGTCGGTGGACCACCGCTGGACCGAGCAGCACCTGGAGCTGGCCGCTTGGCGGCTGCCGTTGCTGGCCCACGCCGGCCTGCTGCGGGAGTGGGCGGGGCTGTACGAGGTGACCCCCGACGCGCATCCGGTGATTGATCGGCTGGCCGAGCCGGAGGGGTTTGTGGTGGTGGCCGGGTTCAGCGGCCACGGCTTCATGCACGGGCCGGTGGCCGGCCTGCTGGCGTCAGAGCTGATCCTGGACGGCCAGGCCCGCAGCCTGGACATCCACCAGCTCCGCCTGAGCCGCTTTGCGGAGGGGGATCTGGTGCGAGAGCACAACGTGGTGTGAGGGCACGGCTGAGTGCGGAGCTCGCATCCCCCGATGCGAGCTCCGCCGTGCTTCTTGGGGGCGGCGCCCGCCCAGTCCAACTGCCCTGAGTCTCACTGCCCTGCAGCGCAACTCCCCAGGAGTTGCGCTACAAGGAGCGTTCTTTTGCCACACACACGCCGCTACCCCCGACCGAGCGCTTCTCCACCGTTCACCGATTACCGTTCACCGTTCACCGCGTACCGCTCACTCCGCCGCCACCATGGTGAACTCCAACGTCGCCGTCAGGCCGTCGGTCACCCGCAGGATGCCCAACAGCTCCGGCACCGGGATGTTGTAGTCCGCGAGGTACAGGAAGGTGGTGGCTTTGCCGGTGAGGGTGTCGCCGTTCAGGGTGGCGGTCACGTCCCACACCTGCTCGCGCGTGGTCTGTTTCACCGTCATGTCGCCCACGATCTGGAACGAGATCGGCTCGCCCTCCTTGGGGTTAGGGGGGAAGTTGCGGATCTCGCGCGCCACAAAGGTGGCCAGGGGGTAGCGCGCCGACTCCAGCCAGCGCTCGCGAATAGCCCTGTCGCGGCGAGACGAGTCGCTGCGCAGGGTGCTGATGTCCACGGTGAAAGTGCCCAGCTGGCTGGCCGCCGGGTTGGTGAGGTTCAGCACCAGGCTGCCCTGCACCTGGTTGGTGCGGCCGATAGCCGTGTTCAGCCGGTTGTTCTCGCTGAAGAAGATCTCGTCAATGGAGTACTGGGCCGTGGTCTTGTCAGGCACGATCACGAAGGTGCGAGTGACCGGCTCCGGCTCAGGTAGACCGGTGACGGCGAAGGCAGGCGCCACCATGGCCCCGCCCACCACTACCGGCGCGTCGGCGCCGGGGAACTCGTACTGCCCTACTGCGCCGGCGTCGGTGTGGAGCATCGCGTAGAGGGTGGGGGTAGCCGCCTTGACGTCAATCTCCACCGCTACCTCAGTGTTCACGCCGTCGGCCACGGCAGCGTAGCCAACCACCGGGCCCGGCTTGCCGCCGTCGTCGGCGTGGATGACGATCCAGCCTGGCCCGACGCTCACCACCTCGGCCACCGTGACCTTGCCGTCCACTACCGCCTGGTCCGCCACCGTCACGCTGGGCGTGGGGAGGGGGGTCGGCGTGGCGGTGGGCTCGGCGGTGGGGGTGGGTGTGGGAGCCGGAGTGGGGGTGGGCGAAGGAGGCGGAGTTGGCGTGGCCGTGGGCGCAGCGGTGGGCGCCTCGGTTGCTGCGGCCGGCGGGGCCTCTGCGGGAGCCGGGGCGGCTGGCGCCTGGCAGGCTCCCAGGCTGAGGGCGACCAGCAGAGCTATCGCTAGGAGCACGCCCTTGCGGCTACCTTGCGCTTTTGCCGGTACTGACACGGCGCTAACGTTGTCCATAGTCGAAATCTCCTCAATCTGGTTGGCTTTGGCTAACTGAACCGATCAAAGCGGACTCCCAAACGGGGACCCGCTGCGCAATCTGTCGCAGCTTCACCTAATCTATCGCCTGGCAGGGATGCGCTGGATTGGCTCGCGATGCCACTTTAGCAGGAAAGCGCCCAAGAGGCAACCCGAAAAACCAACGCTTGCAGGCGCCTGTAACCTATGCTACACTGAGGCCCATGACGGACCCTGTTGGCGACCCTCGCTCACCCACCGACCAGGAGCTTGTGCACCGCATCACCCAGAGCGATGAGGGCGCGCTGATGCTCCTGTATGAGCGCTACGGTGGCCAGGTGTACAGCCTGGCTCTGCGAGTGCTGCGCAACCCAGCCCTGGCCGAGGAAGCCACCCAGGACACCTTTCTCAAGGTGTGGCACAAGGGGGTGCAGTGGTCGCCGAGCAAAGGGCTTTTCAGCAGCTGGCTGCTCACCGTGGCCCGCTACACGGCCATTGACCACCTCCGCCGTGAGCGACGCCAGGTTCTCAGCCGCACCACGCCGCCGGAGGTCGCTCCCTGGGCCTCGGCCAGGTTGCCCAGTGTGGATACCCCTCGTTGGCAGGATGGGCAGGTGTTGCGCACGCTGATGGAGCAGCTTCCCGCCGAGCAAAGAACGGTGATCGAGTTGGCGTTCTACCAGGGCATGACCCACAGCGAGCTGGCCGAGCATCTAGGATGGCCGCTGGGCACGGTGAAGACGCGACTGCGGCTGGGCCTGCAGAAGCTGCGCAGCCTGTGGCAGGAGGCGACCCAGCGCTGACCGCAATGGCTCAATCTGAAGCGGCAGGCCGATGCGTTAGTAGGGTGCAGGGCTGCGCTTGGTGGCCTGTCCTGCGAGGACTTGGCGAGATGTCCGATCTCCAGACTGCTACCCAACGTGAGGCGTGCGACGAGCTGCGCGAGCTGCTTCCGGCCTTCGGCCTGGGCGCCGCAGATCCCGATGAGGCGACGTGGGTCAAGTCGCGCCTGGCCGACTGCCCTGAGGCGGCACAGGAGCTGACGGCCTACGCCGCGCTGGCCGAGGTGATGCTGTACAGCGCGCCGCCAGTGCGGCCGCCGGCCTACCTGGCTGAGCGGCTGCGGGCTGCGTTGGCCCAGGCGCAGCACAGGCCTGAGCCGGCCGTGGACCGACCACAGCGCCGTTGGCTCGCGTCGCGGCTGCCGGCTCTGGCCGCGCTGGCCCTGGCGGTCCTGTTGCTGGCCGGCGGCCTATTGGCGGCTCAGGTGGCCGGCCTGCGCAGCCAGCAGCGGGAGCTGGCCGCGCAGGTAGAGCGTCAGTCGGCGTTGTTGGCAGCGGTGGGCGAGGGCACGTACCTGCGGGTGACCTTGCCTGCTGGGCCTGCGGGCGAGGCCGCCGGCGCCGAGGCAACGGTGATCTGCGACCCCGAGCGCTCGGTGGGGGTGGTGTATGCCAGGAACATGCCACCGTTGCCGGCCGGCCAGGCCTATCAGGTGTGGCTGATCCGCGGGGAGGAGCGCACCAGCGCCGGCCTGTTCCACGTCTCAGAGGAGGGACGTGGCCTGCTCACGTTCCAAGCTCCCCTCCCCATGCGCCAGTACGACTCGGTGGGGATCACGATGGAGCCGGCCACAGGCAGCCCGGCGCCCACAACCTCGGCGGTGGTGAGGGGACCGCTGTACGGGCAGGAGTATTAAACGACACAGCGCCTGGCCAAACGGCCAGGCGCTGCGCCCCTTCAGGAGAGACCAAGCCCGCAGTCCGCACTCATGAGGTCTTAACGCCTGGGAGGAACTGGAGCAGGCAGCGGCCCCACAGGCCCAGGATCACGGGCAGGAAGCCCAGGACGCCCACGACGGTGCCCCAGGTCTGACCGGCGCCGGGCCCCATGAAGCCCAGCCAGATGAGCACCAGGCCCAACACGACGCGCAGGATGCGCCCAACCACGCTGTTCATGAAGTTGACCAGGCCAGCCATGGTATACCTCCAAGAGAGCTCGATGGCGGAAGGCTGCCGACGACCCAAAGGCCGGCGGCCTGAACTTTTCTACCCCTCTTGATGCAGAGTCCCTGCAGCGGGTTACATGGGGACCGTGGTAACCAACGTGGAGCTTCCCTGAAGCCTTCAAGTTTTAACCAGCCATCGTGCCGGACGGCAATTGGGCGTTGGCGGCTACCGTCGGGGGATGAAGTCTCGCGGCCAAGAGATGGCGCCCCCGCAGGGGGCTGAGCGGATGCCACAACGCCGTGCGCCTTCAGGGCCCGGCGCTGTCCGGCGGCCCCGTCACGTCACCCCCGAGCCGACCGCCTCGAGGTCAGTGGCCTCCACCACGCTCAAGCAGGTCACACCGCCGTCGGCCTTGGCGAACTCGCCGATGGGCACGGCCAGCACGCGAAACCCGCGATGCCAGATCGCCGCTGCCGTGCGATGGTGTCCCGCGGGCACGATGACGGTAGCGCCGAGGGCGAGGCAGTTGGCCGCTCCTTCCTCTTCCGGCGGGGTCACGACCACGTCCATGCCGGCGAAGGCCGGGAGGCCGGCGTACTCCGGCCACGCCACCAAGACGTCCGGCCCCTCGGGCGCAGCCGGCCCACGCCCCAGGTAGCTGAGCCCGCTCAGCAGGTGCAGCCCGCGCAGCACCGGCAGCGGCTCCACCACCAGCCCCAAGGGCGCCACCAGCGCAGCCAACTGGGCGGTCCCCGCAGCGTTGGTGCGCGCCGACTGGCCGACGTACAGCGTCTGGCCGACGCGCAGCACGTCGCCCCACTCGAGGGTGCCCGGCGGCTCGATGCTCGCCGTTGGCCGATCCGGCGGCAGATGGGGCCGAAACAGGGCTACCTCCCCCTGCCGGGATGGCTCCGCCGGTCGGCCCAAGATCGAGAGCTCCGGCAGCACTAGGGCCACGTCCTGCACAAAGCAGGCGTCGGGATGGCCCGGCGCCGGCGGCAACAGCGTTACCTCTGCGCCGGCAGCCCGCAGCGCATCGGCCACCAGGCGGTGCTGGGCCTGGGCGCGGCTCACGTCAATCGGGGGAGCGCCGGGCCGTTGCCCCAAAGCCGCGGCAAAGCTCGCGTCGGGGGGGCGCATCCACGCGCGCCGGCGGGCGCTCATGCCACCCCTCCGGGCGCCGGCGCCACCGCCAACGCAGCCAGCCGATCGTTGCGGACATCCAGCACGGCCACCCCCTGCACGCTGCCCGCCTTCACCGGCACCTCGGCCGCTGCGAAGCGGATGATCTTGCCGGAGGCGCTGATGCACAACACCTCGTCCTCCTCGTTCACTGCGGCCACCCCGGCCAGCTGCTCCGTCTTCATAATGACCTTGCCCTGGCCGCCGGCCGACTTGTTGGCGGCAAAGGTGGACATCTCGCGGCGGGCGCCCTGACCGTCGGCCGTCACTAGCAGCACGGTGCTCTCCTCTCGCACCGCGGCGATGCCGACCACCGCGTCCTCAGGTCGCAGCTGGATCCCGCGCACCCCATCGCGGCGCACCTGGCTCTCCGGAAAGCGGTAGGCCAGGCCGCTGCGCAGGGCGATCAACACGTCGCCGTCGCCGCCGGAGAGGGTCGCCGCCACAGGCACGCCGCCTCCTCGTTGGGGCTCGTAGAGCAGGGTGCCCGGCTGCAGCCGCGGGCCCAGGTAGTTGCGGTGCCAGCTGCGCACCCAGCCGCTGGCCGTTGCCACCAGCGCCGTGCTGCGCGGGTCTGCGTCGTCCAAGGCCACCAGCACTGCCAGCTCCTCGTCCGGCGTGAGCGGCAGCCGCTCGGCCAGGGAGAGGCCCCGGCCGCGGATCTCGGTCAGGGGCAGGGTGTCCACGCCCACCCGAAAGGCTCGCCCGCGGCTGGTCAGCGCCAGGAGGGTGGCCGACTGCCGGGCCACCAGCAGGTGTGCGATGCTGTCGTCCTTGGCCAGGGCCAGGTCGAAGACGCCGATGCCCCCGCGGCGCTGGGGCGTGTACTCGTTGAGAGGGGTGCGCTTGGCCAGGCCGCGGCGGCTGACGGTCACCACCATGACGTCCTCAGGGTGGCGGGTCCCCGGCCGAGGCTCCGGCTCCTCCTCGCGAGCGGCCCTCGCCTCGGCTAGGCGTTGGCGTCGCGCCGAGCTCTCCCGCAGGGCCAACAGCTCCTGGCGCAGCCGCGCGTTCTCCTGCTCCAGCGCCCGAATGTACAGCCTCAGGGCCGGCGTGGCCTTCTCGATCAGCGCCTCGTAGTCCAGATCAGCTCGTAGGTCCTTCAAGTCGTCCAGGTCCGACATACATCCTCCGTTCAGCGATCCTCAGCGGCCGCCCGCCGCCGAGGGGCTACTATACCACACCCTGCAACGGATGCCCAAGCCTGTGATCTCTCTACCCGTTTCTCGACTCAAACACAACGCTTATACAAAGCTCTTGACAGGGGCCCGTCGGTCGTGCTATCTTCTTCGCAAAAGCCGAAAATCAACGAGGCGGTAGATCAACCCGCAAGCGGTTCGGCCTTTGAAGCAAGTTCCCTGCCAGGAGGCAACTTGCGGTCGAGAAGCGTTGAGCTTAAGGAGAGAGAAGATGGAAGGCTACGGGCTTTACCTCATGCTTAGCCTGCCGGCCCTGCTCCTGGGCCTGTGGGCGCAGTTCAAGGTGCGATCGGCTTTCAACCGAAACGCCCAGATCCGCACCTACAGCGGTATGACCGGCGCCCAGGTGGCGCGACGCATCCTGGACGCCAACGGGCTTTACAACGTGCAGGTGGAGCGGGTGGACGGCTTTCTGAGCGACCACTACGACCCCCGCCACCGGGTGCTGCGGCTGAGCCCCGACGTGTACGGCGGCAACAGCCTGGCGGCCGCGGGCGTGGCGGCCCACGAGGCGGGCCATGCCCTGCAGCACGCGCAGGGCTATGTGCCGCTGGCCTTGCGCTCGGCCATGGTGCCCACGGTGCAGATCGGCAGCTGGCTGGGACCGATCATCTTCATCGTCGGCCTGCTGATGATCAACGTTATCGGCCCGTCGCTGGCGTGGCTGGGGTTGATCCTGTTCGCAGCGGTCGCTGCCTTCGCCGTCGTCACCCTGCCGGTGGAGTTCGACGCCAGCCGCCGGGCTAAGCGCCTGCTGGTGGCCGAGAACATCCTGGTGCCGCAGGAGATGGGCGGCGTGAACGCCGTGTTGAACGCAGCCGCTCTTACCTATGTGGCGGCGGCCGTCCAGGCCATCTCCACTCTGCTGTACTATGCTATGCTGCTGCTGGGCAGCAGCCGCGAGTGAGCGAGGGTGAGGCGAGCGGACGCCGTCGTTGCCTCGGATCTTTCGCGGAGCGACTCCCCGGCTTGCTAGTTAGGTGCAGGCCGGGGAGTCTTGTTTTGGGGGCCGGCTCCAGATTGGTCGAGTCTTGGCAAGTGAATACCAAGTGAATACAATGACAGCATCTTGCTGGGCTGTACAACACGGCTCTCGCGGCGTTGTTCCACCGCGTCCCAGGTGGACGACACCGAAGAAAGGGAAATCGGCGCACCCATATGCTCACGACGCTTCTTCTTCTTGCTGGGCTAGCCCTGCTGATCTTCGGCGCTGAGGCCTTGGTGAGGGGGGCTTCCCGTGTGGCCGCTGCGGTCGGCGTCTCGCCGTTGATCATCGGGCTCACCGTCGTAGCGTTCGGCACCAGCTCCCCGGAGCTGGCCGTGGGCGCGCGAGCGGCCTTGGCCGGCAGCGGCGATGTGGCGGTCGGCAACGTGGTCGGCAGCAACATCTTCAACATCCTGGTGATCATCGGTCTGTCGGCAACTATTGTGCCGTTGGTGGTGAACCAGCAGTTGGTGCGCCTGGACCTGCCGCTGGTGATAGTGCTCTCGCTTTTGGTGTTGTTGTTGGGGCTCAACGGCACCCTCGGCCGGGTGGAGGGGCTGCTGCTCTTCCTGGGCTTGCTGGCCTACGTGGGCTTTCAGCTATGGATCAGCCGCCGTGAGGGGGCGGAGGTACAGACGGAATATGTCCAGGAGTTCGGCGACGCACGCAACCATAGCCCTCGCCGATGGGTGGTCAACCTGGGGCTAATTGCAGCCGGGCTGGCCATGCTGGCCGTCGGCGCGGATTGGTTGGTGGACAGCGCGGCGTCCATCGCCCGGGCCTTCGGCGTCAGCGAGCTGGTGATCAGCCTTACCATCGTGGCTGCGGGCACCTCGGCGCCTGAGGTGGCCACCTCGGCGATGGCGGCCGTGCGCGGGGAGCGGGACATCGCGGTGGGCAACGCTGTCGGCAGCAACATCTTCAACATCCTGGGCGTGTTGGGGCTGAGCGCAGCCCTCGCGCCGGAGGGAATTGCTGTGTCGTCGGCGGCCTTGCGCTTCGACATCCCGGTGATGATTGCGGTGGCCGTGGCAGCGCTGCCGGTCTTCTTCACGGGCTACACCATCGAACGTTGGGAGGGAGCGCTGTTCTTGCTGCTGTACGGCGGCTACGTCCTCTTCCTCTACCTGGACGCGGTGCAGAGCCGCTTTCTCTCTGCCTATACCTCGGTGATGTTGCTGTTCGTCCTGCCGCCGGTGGGGCTCACGTTGACGTTGGTCACGATCGGCGAGCTGCGCAAGCGGCGGCAAGCGCGCGCCCAGGCGCAGCAGCCGGCGTCGCAGGACGCCTCTGTACCTAACGCCTGATGATGACTCCAGCGCTGCTTCCCCTGCCGATTGCCCTGGCGTTGGCTGCGGCAGCCGTGAGCGCTGCGGTCTGGTTGACGTCTCTCCATCGGCGAGTCGCTATCACGCCGCTGGCCCAGGGCCTGGCGGCCGCGCCGTTGGCGGCCTTTGTGCTTCTGCTGTGGATGCAGCCGGCCATCGCCGGCGGCAAGTCCCTAAGCTGGAGCGTGCCCTGGATCCCGGCGCTGGGCCTGAGCCTAAGTCTGTACCTGGACGGCCTATCGGCGCTCTTCGCCCTGATCGTGTCGGGGATCGGCGTCCTGGTGGTCTGGTACAGCGGCTACTACTTCCAGGGAGACGACGGCAACCACGCGCGCTTCCTGACCTTCCTGCTGCTGTTCATGGCCTCCATGCTGGGGGTGGTGATGGCCGGGGATGTGATCACACTCTTCATCTTCTGGGAGGGGACCAGCATCACCTCCTTCCTGTTGGTAGCCTACAAGACCAAGGACCCCCAAGCGCGCGCCGGCGGCTTCCAGGCGCTGTTCATCACCGGCGGCGGCGGCATTGCGCTGTTGGCCGGCCTGCTGATGGTCGCCCACGTGGCCGGCGACACCAGCTTTGCGACGATCCTGGCCAGCGGCGAAGCGCTGCGGGCCAGCCCGCTCTACCCAGCGCTGTTGCTGTTGATCGCCTTCGGTGCGTTCACCAAGAGCGCCCAGTTCCCGGCCCACATCTGGCTGCCCCGGGCTATGACTGCGCCCACGCCGGCCAGCGCCTTCCTGCACTCGGCCACCATGGTCAAGGCCGGCATCTTCCTGATGGCGCGGCTGAACCCGGCCTTGGGCGGCACCGACCTGTGGTTCTCACTGCTCACCGGCTTCGGCATGGCCACCATGCTCATCGGTGCCTACCTGGGGCTGAAACAGAACGACCTCAAGGGGCTGCTGGCCTACTCCACCGTCAGCCAGCTGGGCGTGATGATGGCCATGATCGGCCAGAACATCGACATCGCCTTCAAGGCGTTGGTGATCAGCGTGTTGGCCCACGCGCTGTACAAGAGCGCGCTCTTCCTGGTGGCGGGCATTGTGGACCACGAGACGGGCACGCGCGATCTGCGCCGGCTGGGCGGCCTGCGGAGGGCGATGCCGGCTTCCTTCGCCGTGGCTTTCGTGGCCGGGCTGTCCATGGCCGGCCTCCCGCCTTTGTTCGGCTTCCTGGCCAAGGAGACCCTGCTGGCCACCACCACCCATCCCAACGTGCCCCCCTCGGTGAGCAACGTCATGGCGCTGTTGGCCGTCACGGCCGGCGCGCTGCTGTTGGTGCAGGCCGGGCTGCTGGTGACAGACACCTTCCTGGGCCGGCCGCGCGACCCCGATGTCCACGGCCACGAGGCGCCCACGGGCATGTGGCTGGCGCCGGCCATCCCTGCGGCCTTCTCCCTGGTCCTCGGCCTGGCGCCGGGGCCGCGGGTGGTGGCCGACTTCCTGGCTAACGCCGCGCAGGCGGCCTACGGCGAGAAGGTGAAGGTGTCGCTGGCGCTGTGGACCGGCCTGAACGTTCCCCTGGCGCTCTCGCTGGTGGCCATCGCCGTTGGCCTGCTGATCTTCGTCAACCGAACGCGCGTGCGCGGCATGATGGCCCTGACCGGCGACCGCTGGGGCTTTCAGCACATCTACAACGACGTGCTCCGAGGGATTGACCGCCTGGCTTCCTTGGCCACCCAGCTTCAGGGCGGCAAGCTGCGCACCTATCTCGCCATCATGTTGGCCAGCGCGCTGCTGTTGATCGTGGCCGCGGTCTCCTTGCACGGCGTTCCGCTGATCACGGCCGAGACCATGCGAGCCGGCCTGGGCTCCGTGGTGGACGAAGAGGTCGGCTTGCTGCGGGCCTTGGCGCTGCTGATGGTGGTCGGCTCCGCTGCTGCCACTATCGTCCTGCGCCGCGATTTCGCAGCGGTCATCGTGATGGCGGCGGCCGGCCTGGGCATCGCGCTGCTGATGGTGCTGGAGCCAGCGCCCGACGTGGGCCTGGTGCAGGTGGTGGTGGACACCCTGTCCACGGTGATCCTGGTGCTGGCACTGACGCGGCTGCCGCGGCAGCAGCGCGAGCGCGCCTACGAGCTGAACTTCGTCCAGAGCCGCCCCGCGCTGATCCGCAACGCAGCGCTGGCCGTGGGGGTAGGGGTGGTGGTGACAAGCCTCACTCTGATCGCCCTGACCAGCCGGCCTCGGCTGAGCGTGCCCACGCCCTTCTTTGAGGCCAACGCCAAGCCGCTCACCGGTGCCAAGGACATCGTCGGCGCCGTGGTGGTGGACTTCCGTGGCTTCGACACCCTGCTGGAGATCACCGTTTTCGCCATCGCCGGCCTGGGCATCTACACCTTGCTGCGCTACACCGCCCGCACGGCCGAAGACCACGTGGCCGAGGCGCCCCCCACCCTGGCCCGCCACCTGCGCAGCCGGGGCATCGGCGGCCTGCCGACCTCGCCCTTCGTGCACGCCCTGGCGCTGGTGGTGTTGCCCCTGGCCATGATCGTTGCCGTTACCCACGTGCTCTACGGCCACGACCAACCGGGCGACGGCTTCACGGCCGGGGTGATCGTCAGCCTAGCCGTCGCCTTTTGGTACGTGGTCTTTGGGTATGAGGAAGCGAAGGCGCGGCTGCCTTGGCTCAAGTCGCACCGCATGCTGGCCCTGGGGCTGCTGCTGGCCATCGTGAACGCCGCAGTGGCAGCCCTGATCGCCGGCAGCCCCATGGCGCCCGTGGACTTCGGCAAGATGTTGGGCCTGCCCTTGCCGGCCGGCATGAACCTCAGCACCTCGTTTCTCTTTGAGCTGGCCATCGGCCTGACCGTGCTGGGCAGCGCCTCGCTCATGCTGGACACCCTGGGGCATCCCGGGGATCGGTGAACGGTGAACAGTAAGCGGTGAAAGGTGAACGGTAAGCCGCGTCAGCAGTTGGTGACCCGTGAATGGGGCGCCATAGGCGGCAACCGGTGAGCGGCGGCGGACCGCCGACCCGTCGTCCGAACCCGCACCCTACCGATTTACCAATCCACCAACCTACCACTCTACCACCCTACCAACTCTACCAACCCACCACCCCACCAACCCATGGAACTCCTCACCGCTCTTGCCATCGGCTCTCTGTTCGGCATCGCCGTGTTCCAGATGCTGCGGCGGAACGTCATCCGCTCGGCCATCGGCGTGATCCTGCTGGGCAACGCCATCAACCTGTTCCTGCTGAGCACGGGCGCCTATCGGGGCGCCAACCCTGCCTACGCCGACCTGGCCACCCCGCGCAGCGACCCTCTGCCCCAGGCGCTGGTGCTGACGGCCATAGTCATCAGCATGGGCAGCCTCGCCTTCCTGCTCTCCATGCTCTACATCGTCTCGGCCCGCTACGAGACCAGCGACATGGACGAGGTGACCGGCCTGCGCAACTGAGCGGGTCGGGAGATGCTTGTCTTCAAAATGGCCCCTCCCCTTGTAGCAGCGACTTTGCTCTCTCGACACCGATGGGACGACTGAAGTCGTCACTGCGAAGTCGTCACTACGAAGGTGCTCACGCGCAGGGCTGCGGTTTACCGATCATGGCCCTTCACCGCTCCCTGTCAACAGCTACGGGCTGCAAGCTACGACGTCTGATCCACCCTCCATGCCCCCCTCCCTTGTCTTGCTCCCCGTGTTGATCCCCCTGGCGGCGGCTCCGGTGGCGCTGTTGCTGAGCGCCCGGCCGCGCTGGCAGGCCGGCTGGGCCGTCGGCGCCATGGCCACCTCCCTGGTCAGCAGCGCGCTGCTGTTGGCCCACGTGTGGCGCAGCGGCCCGCCCCTGGTGCTCGCCATGGGCGGCTGGCGGGCGCCCTTCGGCATCGTCTTGGTGGGCGACCTGCTGAGCGCCGTCATGGTGGTCATGGCCCAGAGCGTGCTGCTGGCCGGCATCCTCTACGCCGTGGGCAGCCGAGAGAAGGTGGTGGCCTATCCCACCTTCTACCCGTTGTTCCTGACCCTGGCTGTGGGCCTGACCGGCGCCTTCCTCACCGGCGACCTGTTCAACCTGTTCGTTTTCGCCGAGGTGCTGGTCTTCTCAGGCGCCATCCTGACCGCCAACGCCGACGACCCCTACGGCACCGAGGCCGCGCTGAAGTACGTCTACATCAGCCTGCTGGCGTCGGCCGCCCTCCTCCTGGCCGTGGGCTCGCTCTACGTCGCCTACGGCACCCTCAACATGGCCGACCTGGCCGCGCGCATCGCAGCGTCGCCGGCGGGGACGTCCGACCAGCCGCTCCTGGGCGTGGCGGTGGCCTTGCTGCTGGTGACCTTCATGGTCAAGAGCGCCGTCTTCCCCTTCCACTTCTGGCAGCCCGACTTCCACGCGGCCGCTCCCACGGCGGTTAGCGCCATGCTCTCGTCGGTGGTGGTCAAGCTGGGCGTGTACGGCTTTCTGCGCATGACCACGCTGCTCTTCCCGGCCCAGAGGCCTCAGATCGCTCCCTTGCTGGTGGCGCTGGGCATCGTGGGCGTGGTGTACGGCGGCCTGAGCGCCATCGGCACCCACAACGCCAAGCGCATGCTGGCCTACTCCACCCTGGCCCAGATCGGCTTCATTCTGGTGGCCATCGGCTGGGGTACCCCCCTGGCCCTGGCCGCGGCGGTGATCTTCACCGTCAACCACAGCCTGGTCAAGTCGGCTATGCTGATGCTGGCCGGCTTCGTGGCCAGCCGGGCGCCGGTGAAGACGGCGGCCTTCGCCGTGGTGCAGGGGGTGGGCAAGGCGATGCCGGCGGCCGGCGCGCTGTTCCTGGTCGGCGGCATGGCCCTGGCCGGCATCCCTCCCACCAACGGCTTCATCAGCAAGATGACGGTCTTTCGCAGCGGCGTCGAGGCGGAGCAGTGGTGGGCTCTGCTGCTGCTGGGCGTGGCCAGCATCTTCACCTTGATCTACGTGACGCGCGCGTTCATGCGCATCTGGTGGCAGCCGCCTGTAGGCTTCACCTACGCCGGGAAGACCTTCGCCGCCGACGAGATCAAGGCCAAGCCATACGGGGACCGGCTGCTGGCGCCGGCGCTGCTGATCCTGGCCGTCCTGGCGCTGGGCCTGTGGCCGACGCCCCTGGTGGACCTGGCCATGGCGGTCAGCCGGTGGCTGGGCAGCCCTGCGCCCTACATCGCCGCCGTGCTCGGGAGCTGAGCCCTCCGGGGCCGGGTCTGAGGAGTTCCCTATGCAACCGTGGATGGTTCTGGTCCTCTGGCTGGTCTACCTCGCCCTCTCTGCCAACTTCGAGCTGCGGAACGTGGTGCTGGGGCTGCTGATCGCGGGCGGGATCACCGCCCTGGTGCACCCGGCGCCCTACCGCATCGAGCCGCAGCGGGTGCCGGCCGCGGTGTGGGCTGCCGTGCGCTACGTGTTCGTGGTGGCCAAGGACGTCCTCGAGGGCGGCCTGCAGGTGGCGCGGCTGACCCTGGACCCCAAGCTGCCTATCCACCCGGCCATTATCGCCATTCCCTCCGGCACCGAGTCGGAGATGGCTACCGCCCTCAGCGCCCACGCCATCACCCTGTCCCCCGGCGCCATGGTGATGGAGATCGGCGACCACGGCGCCATGTACACCCACACCCTGGACGTCACCGTGCCCGACGAGGTGTACTTCGAGATGCAGGCCAGGCGCCGCGACCTGCTGATGGAGATCGCGTCGGAGCCCTGAGCCGACCTTTGTGCGGAGGATTTGTCATGCTGGCATCGGTGTTGAACATCGTGTTGGTCGCCTCGCTGGTCATCCACATGGTGTTGATGGTGGTGGCGCTGCGCCGTCTGTGGCGAGGCGAGAACATCGTGGACCGCTTGTTGGGCGCCGACATCACCACCACCCTCACCATCGCCGTGCTGGTGCTGTTGGCCGTCCTCAACCGCAACAGCCTCTACCTGGACGTGGCCTTGGGCCTGGCTGCCCTGGGCTTCGTCGCCACCGTTGCGCTGGCCAAGTACATCGCGGACGAGCAGATGTTCTGACCCGACTACCCTGGAGCGTCGGACATGGAGAGCGTTTTTCAGCTGCTGGCCGCCCTGGCCGTCGTGGTCGGAACCACCTTCTCGGCGTTGGGGATCCTGGGCGTGCTGCGCATGCCGGACGTCTACACCCGGCTGCACGCCACCGGCAAGATCGGCGTCTTCGGCGCCGTGCTGCTGTTGGTGGCGGCTATCCTGGTGTTGCCCAAGGGCGCGGGCAAGGGGATCGTGTTGATCTTCTTCCTGCTGTTGGCCGGCCCGGTGACCGCCCACTCCCTTTCCTCGGCCGCCTATCGCATCGGCATCCCCTTCGCCAAGCCGATGCGCAACGACCTGGCCGCAGTGACCGAGACCTTCGACGCCGACGAACAGGCGGAGCCCCAGCGCAAGGCCTGAGATCCCCTCGTGGCGTCGCCGCCTACGGCTTGATCCTGTCGTGCGCCTCGCCCGTCACCTCACAATTTGCACCTCCAGGGCGAACACACCGTTGGCCGGGTCGCCCGTGAAGGAGCCGATCAACAACCGGTAGCGCCCATCTGCCGCGGCGATCTCCGTGGTCAGCGGGGGGACGCGCTCGCGCGGCTGCGCCACCAGCCCGGCGCCGCCGCTGAAGGGCTCGAAGCGCTGCAGCCACCAGTGGCCGTCCATCCCCTCCCGGTCGGCGTACTGCGGGTCGCCCTGGGTGGCCGCGCTCTCCGCCTCCACCCGCACCTCGCGGCCGTCCTCCGCCACCAGCCGCACGTAGTCGTAGACCGCGCCGTAGCCGAACACCGGGGAAATGCGCACGGTGAGCTTGCCGCCCTCCACCGTCACCGTGTCCACGTCCACCTCCCAGACCGTCGAGGCGGTGTTGCCGAAGAAGCGATAGGCGCCCTCCGGCAGCGGCTCGGCCGTCCCCAGGGCCTTCTCCTGCTCCACCGTCAGCGTGCTGAAGGCCGGCTCACCGGCGCCGGTGCGGTGCTCGCGCAGCTGGGCTGATGGCAGGCGCAGCCGAAGCGCCGGCAACAGGTCAGCGTAGTTGGGGGTGAGCGCCACGATGGCACCCTGCAGGGCCGTGGGGTCCACGGCCAGCAGCTCCTCCGCTGTGATCTCCAAGACCTGGCGACCGCGGCTCATGAACGCGATCTCCCGGTCCTCCGCACGCCAGGGCTCCGGCACCAGCAGGATCCGGTAGCGCGGGTCGGCCTGGGCCACGTAGCGCGCGAAGTGCACCAACGGGGTGGCGGTGTTGCGCGTCTGCTCCACGTAGAAGGCGAAGTTCTGGATGCCCAGGTAGATCAGCCCGCCGACGATCAGGGTGGCCGCGATGTGGTCGCCCGTCTCGCCGAAGGCGTCGGCCACCGCCTGCCAGATGCGGTCCACCGCCGTAGCCGCCAGGATAGCCACGGGGATCAGCAGGATGGTTAGGTGCGGCCAGAAGGGGGGATCGTTGGTGACCACGCCGCCCAGCAGCATCACGCCGCCCAGCCATGCCACCAGCAGGGCAAAGCGGGGCTGGCCGATCCAGCGCAGGGCCATGGCCACGCCCAGCAACAACAGGGCTGCCGTGGCGGGGTCCACCAACGGCACGTTCCCCAGGGGCGAGTGGCCGCTGGTGTCGCCGTACACGCTGAACATCAGCAGCGTGCGCTTCAGGTTCTCCAGCCAGACGGCTGCTGCAGTGTCCACGCCGTACTTGGCCTGCAGGTGCGCCATCACCGTGGGGTTGAACAGGGTCACCACGCTGCCCCGGCCCATGAGCTGGGCCGGCGAGCGCAGGGCAAAGCCCAGAAAGGGCGCGATGGCCACGAAGAAGCCTAGGCCCAGCCACGCCAGGTCCTTCCGCCGCAGCCGCCACAGGTCGGGCTGCCGCCACGCCGTCCATCCCAGGAAGAGGAGGACCAGCAGCGGCACGATGCGCACGTTGAAGTAGTCCTGCAACCCCACCCCCAGCGCCAGCCCGGAGAGCACCAAGCAAAGCCGGCTGCCGGTGCGCAGCCCACGGGCCAGGAAGTAGAAGGTGAAGGCAGCGGTGGTGAGGGGCGCGATGGACCCGGCCACCCGGCTGAAGTGGATGTGCGCATAGCTGAGGGCCAACAGGCCGGCGGACAGCAGCCCCACCCGGCGGTCGAACAGCTCGTTGGCCAACAGGTAGGTGCCCAGCACCGACAGCACGCCGTGGATGGCGGAGTGCATCGAGAGGCCGTATAGGTTGTCACCGAACGCGCGCATGGCCAGGCTGGTCTGCCAGAACACCAGCGCCGGGATGTCAGCCCACAGGGTGGTGAAGAGGTTCTGCCGGACGCCGTCCAGGTACTCGCGCGCGGCCAGGCCCCAGGACGCCATGTCCCCGTGGAACTGGTCGGGGACCTCGCCCAGGCGGAAGAGGCGCATCCAGGCCGCGGCCGCCAAGATGAGCAGCAGCGGCCATGCGGCTAGGTCTGCGCGGGCCGGCCGCCGGACCTGCGCGGCGATCAGCGCCGCCATGCCGGCCGCCCACAGGCCTCGGGTGAGGGCCGTCTCCTGGGCCACCAGCACCTGCACGAAAGCGGCGGCTGCCAGGGCTGCGGCCAGGCCGGCCAGGCCGACGCGCCACGGCTCCTCTCTGGGCCGGGACGCGGCGGAGGGGATAGGCTGCCGAGCCGGGATGGTCGGCGTCGGGGCGTCAGGGGGAAGGGGCGTGGTCATGAACGGGGTTTGGACGCTATGGCGGCGGGGCGGTGGCCGTCGGCGGCACCGTGAAGGTGTAGAAGCCGACCGACCCGGGGTCGTTGTCGGGCCAGGGCTGAACCCTGCCGGCCGGGAACTGTGCCTGCAGCGCAGTCAACAGGTCGGCCAGCTCGGCGGTGATCACCACCACGGTAGGCCTGTTGGGGTCCGCGGGGAGCGCGCCTGCGCGCACGTCCTCCGGCGGCAGGCTGGCGGCCAGGCGGCCGGGCGCCAGGAACTCGAACTCGCGGTCCAGGTAGTGGTACTCGGTGGAGACCAGGTAGGCGGCGGCGCCGGGCGGCAGATCGGCCAGGTATCGGCCGATGCGGGTGCGGGTGGTGGCCCAGCTCCCTTTGGCCTCCACGTACACGTTCCAGTTGCGCCAGCCGAGCAGGGCCACAGCGGCCACGAGGGCCACGGCCAGCGCGGGCGCGGCCCAGCGCCGGCCGCGACGGTCCGCCTGGACGAGGATCGGCTCGACCACTCGGTCCACGGCGATGGCGGCCAGCAGCGCCGTGGGCGGCAACAACCCCAGCAGGCGGGGCCAGAAGGGCGCGTTGTTGGTGAGCACGCCGCCGATGGCCAGGATCAGTCCGGTCCATCCCGCCAGCAGCGCCAGGCCGAAGCGCCGCCCGTGGGCCAGCGCATAGGCCAGGCCCAGCGCGAAGGCGGTGGCCGTGTAGGGGTCCAGGAAGGGCTTGAGCAGGCCGAACTGCGTGCTGGTGTCGTGGTAGTAGTGGAACATCAGCAGGGTGCGCTTGATCTGCTCCCACACGATGGCCGACACGGTCGCCACGCCGTACTTGTTCTGGAGGTGCTCGATCACCGGCGGGTAGAAGAGGAAGACGGCCTGCGACCGCTCGTTGAAGCCCTCCCAATCCTGGGCAAACACCGCCAGCATCGGCCCCAGGCCCACCAGCAGGGCTGCTGCCCAAAGCACCAGCCCCTGGCGCCGCTGCCACAGCCGCGCGCGGTCCGTCGCCAGCAGGTAGCCCACGGCGAACAGGACGATAAAGATCACAATGCGGCCGGAGTAGTACATGAGAAAGGCGAACGCGCTGCAGAGGCCGCTGAGGGCAAAGGCCCAACCGCTTCCCCGGCTCAGCCCCAGCACCAGGAAGCCCACGCTGTAGACCAGGAAGAAGACGGGGTCAATGTACTCCGATGTGCGGCTGAAGTGGAGGTGGACGTAGCCGGCGGCCAGCAGGCCGGCGGCCAGCAGCCCCACCCGCTGGTTGAATAGCATCCTCCCCAGCCACCACACCCCCACCAGGATCAGCAGCCCCTCGACCACGCCGGCCATGTTCAGCCCCGCCAGCCCCGTGCCGAAGAGCTTCATGGTCAGAGCCGACGGCGCAAAGCCCAGCATGGGGATGTTGGCCCAGCCCAGGCGAAAGAGCCCCGTCTCCACGCCCGTGGCCAGGGCGCGGGCCTGCAGGCCGTGGGAGGCGAAGTCCCCGTCCAGGTCGTAGGGCAGCGTGGTGAGGCGGTAGACCCGCATCACCAGGGCCACCAGGAGCAGGGCCGTCAGCACCAACGGCGCCGGTAGGTCGGCCAGGGAGGGGCGCAGCCGCCCCAAGGCCGGCCGCGCCGGCCGCCATCCCGCCAGGGCCACGGCGACCAGGCTGACCACCCAGGCCGCGAGCACCGCCGACGTCTCGCCGCTGCGCAGGAAGCGGCCCAGGGCAAAGGCGGCCGCGGCCAGGCTCGCCGTCAGCCAGGCTATGCCCCAGGGCTCCAGCAGGCGGGGCCACGCCTGCCCGGCGGGGGCTGCCAAGGGAGCGAGCCGGCCGAAGGCGGCGCCGGGCGCCGGCGCTGCCAAAGCGAACAGCGCCATGCCCACCAGCAGCAGGCCGGCGCCGCGGCCCAGGCGACTCCCCTCGTCCCAGGCCGGCCCCACGACGCCCAAAAAGGCCAGCTGCGCCAGGACGGCCAGGGCGATGCCCAGCGCCACGCCAAAGCCCCGCAGCAGAGCTTCGGCTCGGCCAGGCGCCTTCGCTGCGCCGGCCAAGGGCCGAGCGGCTGCCCCTTCGACGTGCGACGCGGCGGACCGGCTCTCGTCGGGGTGGGGCGAAGGCGCCGCCGCAGCGGCAACAGCGGTGGAGGTCGCCGGAGCCCCATCCCTCCCCGCTGGCGGCCACAGGCCCATGCCGTCGCGGCGGGGGGGCGCCAGCGAAGCGGCCAGCACGGCGGCCGCCAGGGCTGCGGGCAGGGCCAACAGCCAGCCTCGCTCGGCCAGCGCTCCGGGCAGGGGCGCGCTGCTCGCGATGGCCTGGCTGAGGACGGCCAGCCCCAGGGCCGCTAACAGCCCCAGGGCGGATAGGACCTTGCCTAGGCCAGATGGAGCGCTGGCAACGTTGGACGAGCTGTCAGCGCGGTCCGATGGGCTCGGCGAGGGTGAGGGCTGGGTCATAGTCATGGGCTGCGGGCCCAAAACTCGTCGCTGCACAGGGTAGTGCGCAGCAGCCGCTCCAGGCCGGGGTCCACCGTGTTCAGGGCCATGGGATCGGCCAGGAAGCTGCGCAGCCCCCAGGCAAAGTAGGCGCGCGGCTCCGCGGTCGCCTCCGCCGGCGCGTAGCCCAGGCTGAACTGCCGCTGCAAGCGCCGGCCCACCTCCTGCCACGCCGGGCTGCGGCCGCCGCCCTCGCTGAGCCAGGGGCCCTCAGGGGCGCCGTCGCTGCCCAGCAGGTGGTCCAGCAGGTGCGCCACGGGCAAGGGGAGCTGCACCTCCTGCGCCGTCAGCGCGCGAGCCGGCACCCAGGCCACCCCGTCCAGAGGCTGGCGTCCCACCGGCTGCAGCCCCGGCCGGTATCCCTCCTGTCGTGGGCCGATCACCAGGTGGCCGCGCGGGTGCTCGGCCCAGAACCAGAGCAGGGCCGCCGGGCACCGGCGCAGCGGCCAAAGGGCCCGCCGGCCCAGGTCCAGGGGGCTGCGCAGGCGGTCCGCCTCTGCGGTGGGCAGCGCCGCAAGGGTGCCCTTTTGCACGTGGACCTTGGCGCGCAGGATGGCTTGGAGAGCCGTCTGTCGGTCGGGCGAGGTCATGGCCGAAAAGGGCGGCCGTCGCAACGTGGAGCGTCGGCGACCGTAGAGAGCAGTGACGGCATATCCATAGGAGGTCTCGAACTCGATGGCCGAGCGTGAACCGATCTCCGCCGCCGACCGCCGGTCGGAGCTGCCCGGCGCACCGAAGCGACGGCGCCTCTACCGCTCCGCCGCCAACCGCAGCTTGGCGGGGGTGTGCGGCGGCCTGGCCGAGCGCCTGGGCGTGGACTCCGCGCTGGTGCGGATCCCCTGGCTGCTGTCGGTGCCCCTCACCGGCGGCCTGACGCTGCTGCTGTACCTGGTGCTGGCAGCCGCCCTGCCGGAGGAGACGCCGGCGGACCGCGCGGCGGCGCCGGTTCGGCGCGGGGACTCGTGGCAGCGGGCCCAGCAAAGCCGGGTGCTCACGGCAGCGTTGATCCTCCTGCTGGCCGGCCTCCTGTTGACCATCGAGAGCCTCGGCCTGCTGCCGCTGCGGGTGAGCGAGGCAGGGCGCCGGCTGTGGAGCCTGGCCTGGCCCCTGTCGCTGGCGGGGCTGGGCCTGGGCTTGTTGGCCTGGATCAACCGCCGCCGCATCCCGTGGGAGCGCCTGCAGCGGATCGGCCGCGGGTTGCCCCTGCGCCGCTCACGGCGCCAGCGCCTGGTGGCCGGGGTGTGCGGCGGCCTGGCCGAGCAGCTGAGGGTGGACCCGCTGCTGGTGCGGCTGGCGTGGGGCGTGCTCACCGTGGTGGTCCTGGGCGTGGTGGGCGTCCTGCTCTACGTGGCGGCGGCGCTGGTGTTGCCGGCTGCTTCGGCCCAGGACTGAGGGGGCTGCAGCCGGCGAGTCGCCGCTGTTGGCGCAGGCGCTGAGGTGGAGTATAATCCCGGCTAGCTCCATGTGCAAAGGAGACCGATAAATGCTCAAAGGATTGTTTCAGTTCACGTTGGGCGTGGCCCTGGGCGCGGCGGTGGGTTTAGTGGCGGCGCGTCTCTTGGCGCCGGCCAGCGGCGAGGAGATCGTGCAGGGTATTCGCGACTACCGCGATGAGGTGATCCAGGCGGGCAAGGAAGCGGAGGAGCAGCGCCGCATCGAGCTGGAGAGCCGCCTGGCCCAGGCCAAGCGCCTCCGCAGCCGTTCGTACGATGGAACGGTTTCGGGGTGAGACGGGCGGCGAACAGGCCCAAGGCCACTTGGCCGCGGGGCGCCGGCCGGGGCTGGATCCGCCGCCCCTCAACGCGGCGAGCCATCGGAGGCTACAGGGCCGCTGAGCTGGCATCGGGGGCAAAAGTGCGTGCTGCGCTGCGCCACCTTCACCCGCTGGATGGGCGTGCCGCAGCTCGGGCAGGGCTGGCCGGCCCGGCCGTACACCCGGTGGCGGAGCTGGTAGCGGCCCGGAATGCCTAGGGGGCGTTGGTAGTTGCCCAGGCTGCTGCCGCCCAAGGTGCTGCCCCCCTCACGGATGGCCTCGGCCAGCACCTGGCGCAGACAGGTGTGCAGCCGACTGCAGTCGGCCAGCGTTAGGGATGCGCCTGGCCGCCGGGGGTCAATGCCGGCCAGGAACAGCGCCTCGTCGGCGTAGATGTTGCCCACGCCGGCCACGATGTGCTGGTCCAGCAGCAGGGCCTTGATGGCCGCCCGCCGGCCCTGCACGGCGTGGAAGAGGTCCAGGGGAGTGAAGCTGTCCTGCAAGGGCTCCGGCCCCAGCCCCTTCAGCACCTGGGCGGGATCCTCCACCAGATAGAACCGGCCGAACTTGCGCTGGTCTCGAAACAGCAAGACCTGCCCACCGCTCAGGCGCAGGACCACCCGCGTGTACGGGTCTGAGTCCGGCTCGGCGTTGGCCGGCGCCAGGCGCAGCTTGCCCGTCATGCGCAGGTGGAGCACCAGCGTCCAGCGGTTGTCGAGGGGGAAGAGCAGGTACTTGCCGCGGCGATCGGTGTTGACGATCTGGCGGCCCAGCAGGCCCCGCCTGAACTCCTCGACGGACAGGTTGGCCACGGCGCGCGGCCAGTGGACGTCAACGGCCTCGATGCGGCGGCCGACCAGCAGTGGCTTCAAGTCGCGGGCGTAGTTCTCGACCTCAGGCAGCTCCGGCATGGCAGCAACGCTCAAGGGGTGGAATGGTCAGGAGGTGGAGCCCCGGGGATCCCCAGGCTCCGAGGCAGTATACTGCGCTTTGCCCCGGCGCACAACCTGCGTTGCCCCCGGCGCGAGCACGCCACAGGCCCGAAGAGCCAGAGGCGTGCTCGCAGCGCCGGTGATCAGGCGGCCGACGGCTTACACCGGACGGTCCATGCGCCAGGCCAAGAGCAGCAGCACCACGACGGCGACCCCCAGCGTCGCCGCCACGGCCCACAGCGTCGGCTGCGCCAGGCCCAGGCCGTCGGCCGGCGACGTTGGCGCGAGCTCTGCTGCCTCTTGCACGGCCGGCCCCTTGGCGGAGACCGCGCTGGCGTCCTCCTGGGCGGTGACCGGGCCGCCCTGGTCCACCGCCGGCCCACTGCCGGGCAGCGCCAAGCTGCCGACCAACAGCAGGACCAGCGCCATGGCCAGCGCCGCCGCCGCGCCGCGCAGATGCACGGGCTGCAGCCACGCCGGCCAGCCCCGCCGCCGGGGTCGTTGAGCCGCCGCCTCGCGCAGGGTGAACGCGCGCGGCACCGGCGCCCTGGGCGCGGCCCTCAGCGTCTGCACGGTGTAGCGCAGCTCCCGCAGCCGGCGCGCAGCCTCTGGGTCGGCAGCCAGCCGCTCCTCCACTCGCCGTCGCTGCTCGTGGCTGAGCCGGCCGTCCAGGTAGGCGGAGAGGAGCTCATCGGACAGGGAGGGATTGGGACGGAAGATGCTCATAGAACGATTGCCTCACGGTTCGTGGTCGTCCTGTAGACGATAGCGACCGGGCAACAGTTCCTGGTGCTCCATCAGATAGTCGCGCACCTTGGCCCGCGCGCGGCTCAGCCTGGACTTCACGGTGCCCAGGGAGGTCTGCATCACCTCCGCGATCTCCTCGTAGCTCAGCCCCTCGATGTCGGAGAGGATCAGGACGGTGCGCTGCGGCGAGGGCAGCCGGGCGATCGCCTGTTGGATCACCCGCCCCAGCTCCTGGCGGAGGGCGTAGTCGCTGGGCGCCTCGGCCGGGTCCACCAGCTCCCCCACGTGTTCGGCGTCCACCGCCATGTCCTCTAGGGAGCTGGCCGGCCGGCGGCGCAGGTTGCGCAGGTGGTCGTAGCACACGTTGGTGACGATGCGCAGCACCCAGGCTCGAAACGCCCCCCCACGGTACTGCCCGAGGTTGCGGTAGGCCTTGATAAACGCCTCCTGGGTGGCGTCGGCCGCCGCCTCGGTGTCGCCCAGCATCCGAAAGGCCAGGTTGTAGGCCATCCCCTGGTAGAGCAGGACGAGCTGGTTGAAGGCGGCCAGGTCCCCGCGACAGGCAGCCTGGATCAAAGCCTGTTCATCCATGTCGTGCAAAAGAGCGCAAGGAACGCCGAGAAAGGCGAGTTTGACGAATCATCCCTGATCGGCTATACTGCGGGCGAAATCGCGCCGAAGTGGCGGAACAGGCAGACGCGGCGGTCTCAAAAACCGCTGAGCATCAGCGCTCATGTGGGTTCGAGTCCCACCTTCGGCACCTGGTCTTATACAAAAGCTGAGGCATTATAGCAGCGGTGGTGAATTCTCGCCAGTCATCACGCTACCGCCGCCAAGGATGGCCTCTTCTGGCCGTCGCATAATGACTCAACAAGGAGGATGCGAGGGATGGGCCGAACACGGCCCATTTCCTTGTCTGAACGGACCTTGACCGACCACTGTGATCCCCGGCGCCCACGACGAGGCCTGCCTCGGGTGCGTTGTAGCGTTGCGTGGTGGCTTGTCGTGGCGGCGACGCTGGTGAGCGCAACCGTGCTCACCGGCTGTGGTCGTGGGCGCTCCAACGAAACTCCGCTTCTCTCCCCTGCCGAGCAAAACGCTCGTATCGTCTCCATCGCCGACCAGTACGCTGCGTCCGGCGACTTGGCCGCGGCGACCGCTCGGCTGCAAGAGCTCGGCCTGGCCGACCCGGCCCAGGCGGTGTTGGCGCTGGCCGAGGCCTACATCGTCCAGAACGCCGACCCGCAGCAGACCCGTAACCTGGTAAGGTTGGCGGAGGCCCTGGGCCCCTTGAGCCGGCTGGCAGGCGAGTACCTGGCGAGAACGGGCGAGAGCGGCCAGGCCGTGGCAGCGGCCCAGCTCCCGCCGCCGACGCCCACGCCTGTCCCGCCCACCGAGACGCCTACCCCCGTCCCGCCCACCGAGACGCCCACCGCCACCCCTACGTCCGAGCCGACGCCCACCCCCACCTTCACGCCGTTGCCCAAGCCCCAGGCGATCGTCACGGCCCAGGAGGCCAACGTGCGCCGCGGACCCGGCACCGGCCATCCCGTGGTCGCCCGGCTGCGCCAGGGAGAGACGATGGACCTGGTCGGCCGCGACCCGAGCGGCGCTTGGTGGCAGGTGGCCCTGGCCTCCGGCGAGGAGGGGTGGATCAGTGCCTCGCTGGTGAGCACCATCGGCCCGGTGGACGCCGTGGAGGTCGCTGCGGTGATCCCTACGCCGCCGCCAGCCCCTGCCCCGCGGCCTACCCAGCCGCCGGCCGCCCGGCCCACCCAGCCGGCGCCCCAGCCCGCAGGGCCCCCCTATGCTTTCGTGAGTTACCGGCTGCGCTCGGTGGGCGAGCACTCCCAGCGCTGTAACGCCGGCGAGCACGCCATCTGGGTCAAGGTGGTGGACGCCGCCGGCAACCCCCTGGACGGCGTGCGGGTGCGGGAGATCTACACCGGCCAGGTGTACGTCACCGGCCAGAGCGGCCCCGGCCTGGTCCACTTCGACATCTACCGCGGGGGTGGCGGGGTGGTCCAAGTCGTGGACGACGCCAACAACCCCCTGAGCCCGCAGTCCCCCGGCATGAGCGCCGACTGGCCGCCGTTCGACCTGATGCTGGCTGCCGGCTACTGCAACTGCAAGCCGCATCCCGACCCTGAAAGCTGTCGGGCCGAGCTGGAGAACAAGACGTACTTCTTTGCTGTGGGGCACTACGTCTACGAGGTGGTGTTCCGCCGCAGTTTCTAGCGCGCCTTTCCCCCTTCCTTGCTGGAGCACGGAGGTTTCGATCCCCAGGTCCGCCGGTCCGATGAGCGATCAACGTGTTCCTCCGACGGACCACTTCACTGCAAAGGAGATGCACCCCGTGACATCTCAACTTCTTGACCGAGCGCCGCTGCTTGCGGACCTCGGGCCACCGCACAAGGCAGCGCTGGCGCAGCGCCTGCAGCCGGTGCAGTTCGCAGCGGGCGAGACGCTGTTCCGCCTGGGCGAGCCGGCCGTGCGCATGGTCCTCGTGGAGAGCGGCTGGGTGCGCCTGACCGGTCCGGGCGGCGTCGTGCTGGCGACCCTGGGGCCCGGCAGCGCGCTGGGCGACGTGGACCTGCTGCAGGGCAGGCCCCACGCCACCGGCGCCCAGGCCGTCGGCACCGTCACCGGCTACGCCCTAACCGCCGACGACCTGGAACGCGCGGTGCAGGGGAACGTCGAGCTGGGCATTGCGCTCAGCCAGGCCGCCGGCATGCCCATCGCGGCCTTGATGAACTACGCGCGCAGCCGGCTGCAGCTGGTGCCGGGCTGGCGGCGGGCCAGCCGGGCCGCCCTGCAGGCCGCCGTTCAGCGACTGACGCTGGTGGACGCGGCCCCGGGCATGCGGCTGTTCGCAGCCGGCGATCCACCGGCCGGGCTGTTCATCGTCGAGCGCGGTCAGGTGCGCCTCAGCGAGCCCGGCGGCCAGGAGGTCACCCTGGGTGCCGGCGGCGTGTTGGGCGAGCCGGCCCTGCTCACCGGAAAGCCCAACCCGGCCACGGCAGTGGCCGTGGAGCCCAGCCTCCTCTGGAAGTTGGACCCGGCCGCCTTCGCCGAGGTGACGGCCCAGCACCCCGAGCTGCGGGAGGCCCTGAGCCGCGAGGTGCACATGCCCCTCAGCGCCGCCGACCAGAAGCTGGCGGTGCAGCGGCTGCGCAACCTGGCTACCTTCGCCCGTTGGCCGGACGAGGCCCTGCGGGAGCTGGCCAGCGTGCTGCTGTTGCAGCACGTGCCGGCCGGCGCCACCATCTTCACCCAGGGCGCGCGGGGCGACGCCATGTACATCGTCGACTCCGGCCGGGTGGAGCTGCGGGCCAACGGCGAGACCCTGGCCCGGCTCACCGACGGCAACGAGTTCGGCGAGATGGCCCTGCTCACCGGCCGCCCCCGGGCCTCGGACGCCATCGCCACGGCGGACACCAACCTGTGGGTGTTGTACCGGGGCGAGTTCGAGCGGGTGCAGGCCCGCTACCCGGCCGCGCAGGCGGCCATGGCCGAGACCGTGGCCCAGCGCCTGGCCGCGGCCGACGAGGCCTTCCTGAACCAGCACCTGCGCAAGATCTCCCTGCTGGCCGGCCTCTCCCGGCCCCAGCTGGAGGCCGTGCGTCAGCGCCTCGAGGCCGTGCGCTTCCGTCGCGGGGAGCACATCTACCGCCAGGGCGACCCCGCCGACGGCCTCTACATGATCGAGAAGGGCCAGGTCCAGGTGGAGGTGGCCGACGCTGAAGGGCTGACGCCCCTGGCCACCCTGGGCGAGGGGGAGATTTTCGGCGAGGGCGCTCTGCTGCTGGACGAGCCGCGCGGCTCGTCGGTGTGGGCGCTGACCGACGTGGACCTGTGGCTGCTGCGCCGCGAGGACTTCGAGGCGCTCCTGCTCCAGTACCCCAGCCTGGCCATCAACCTGAGCCGGGTGCTGGAGCAGCGCCTGCGGCAGACTACCCGGGGCTACGCCCACGCCATCCACCACGCGGCGCCGGCCGCGGCGGCAGCACCGCCTACGCGCGGCAGGCCGGCGGCCGCCCCTGCGCCTCCTCCGCCCGCTGCCCGATCGCAACCCGCCGCAGCGCCGGCCGTCCGGTCGGCGGCGGCCGAGCCGGCGCACGGGGGCCTGCGCGGGCGGCTGGACAGCGCAGCCGCCTGGTTCCAGGGCCAGAGCACCTTGGTGAAGGTGCAGCTGGTGTTGCTGGTGCTGTTGGCGGTGTACTTGTGCGGCGTGGCGCTGCCCTCCCTGCTCATCCAGTCCGTGTCGGCGGCCGAAGCGGCTGTGCGCGAGGTGGAGCTGGCAGCCCAGCTGCCTGCGCGCGGCGGGCTGGAGGTGGTGGAGACCCCCACGCCGGCGGTGGCCTTGGGCGGCCAGCGGCTGGCCATGGCCAACTTGGCCGCCGTGGAGCCCACGCCGACCTACACGCCGTGGCCCACCAACACGCCCATCCCCACGCCCACGCCGACGATCACCCCGACGCCCACCAACACCCCCACACCCACCGACACGCCCACGCCCCTGCCCACGGCCACGCCCACGCCGCTCCCCACGCCCACGCCGGTCATCGTGCGCTTCAGCGCTGTGGCTGCAGCGCAGCCGCGCGCCCTGGCGGCTGCGGCGCCGGCTCCCACGCCTACCCCCTCGGTGGAGTGGATCCTGGTGGAGGTGCGCCGGCTGACCCCGTGCGAGAACCGCGGCAAGCACCACATCTTCGTCAAGGTGCTGGACGCGGCGGGCAACCCGCTGGACGGCATCACCGTGGTGCAGAGCGTCTCCGGCGACCCCGGCAACGTGATTGACCGGAAGACGAGCGGCGCCAGCGGGCCAGGCACGGGCATGTTGGACTTCGTGATGTGGAAGGGCGGCGTGTACAGCGTGTTCATCGCCAACCCCGACGGCTCGCCGGCCAGCACGCAGATCGCCAACGACCTGCACTCCGCCTTCCCCGACGAGGCCAACTGCGAGGACGGCGGCGGCGGCAACACCCTCTTCCACAACTCCTTTAGCGTGATCTTCAAGCGCACCCGCTGAGGCGGTGCGTCGCGGATAGAGAGGAAGACTGGACCAGCCTCCACAGGCTGGTCCAGTCTCTTTAGGGGCATAGGCCGGTCCGGTCTTTGAGAAAGCGGCTCTTTGTGCAGGCCTCTCTCCTGTGCTATAATCTCGCTGCTTGCGTTGGCGAGCCGGCCGTCATCCTTTGCTGTTGGTCGCCTGCGGGGGTGGAAACCCTCTCCTTGCTTTGGCGGCGGTCGCTGCGGAGCGCTTACCTCGATGTCCTGTTCTACCTCCCGGCTTCGTCCCCTAGCGTTGCTGCTGGCGTTGATGGCTCTCATCGCGGGCTGCGGCCAATCGCCCTCCCTGTCGCGCCGGGCGACCGCTCCGACGTCCACGCCCACGCCGCTGCCTCCTACCGCCACGCCGACCCCCACCCCTTCCCCCACGCCGACCGCCACGCCAACGCCTGACCTCAGCCGGCTCACGCCCACGGTCCAGCCGACCCCGCTGCCGGACAACGTCTCACCCTTCACCGGGCTGGAGGTGGCCGACCCTGCCGTACTCAACCGCATGCCGGCGGCAGTGAAGATCTCCAACTCGCCCATCGCGCGGCCGCAGTCCGGCCTCAGCCGCGCCGACATCGTGGTGGAGCACCTGGCCGAGGGCGGCATTACCCGCTTTACCGCTATCTTTCACAGCGAGGACGCCGAGCGCATCGGCTCGGTGCGCAGCGCCCGGCTGATTGACCTGGAGCTGCCGGTGCTGTTCGACGCCTTCCTAGTCTACTCCGGCGCGCACGGCGAGGTGACCCGCCTGATCGAAAGCTCCGACTTCGCCGACCGCACCCTGTGCGACGACCGTGGGGACGCCGGCTTCTACCGGCTGGACATCCCCGGCCGCGCCTACGAGCACACGCTGTTCACCGACTCCCAACTGTTGCAGCAGGTGGCAGCGGCCCAAGGCTGGACCCAGCGGCCGCGGCACCGGGGCTGGACCTGGAGCGCGGAGCCGCCGGCCGGCGCCGCTCCAGCCCGCACCGTCGAGATCCCCTACAGCGCAGACTACGCCGACGTGCGCTACCAGTACGACCCTGAGATCGGCGCCTATCGGCGCTGGATCACCGGCCAGGTCCACGTGGACGAGCTCACCGGCGAGCAGATCGCCGTGGCCAACGTGGTAGTGCTGTACGTCAACCACGTGGAGACGCCCATCGTGGAGAACCTGTTGGGCTCACGGTCGGTGCAGATTCAGCTCTGGGGACAGGGCCGCGCGCAGCTCTTCCGCAATGGCGTGGTGCTGGAAGGGCTGTGGGTGAGGCCCAACCGTGAGGACCCCCTGCTCTTCGTGGACGCCGCCGGCCAGCCGTTGCCACTCAAGCCGGGCAAGGTGTGGATCCAGCTGGTGCCGCTGGACATGGTTGTCACCTACAGCGAGTAGGCGAACCAGCCTGCGCTGCGCTGGCGTCGCCGTGGAGAAGGGCCGAGCCGGTCCAGCCTCTGTCTTCACCAGGGCGAGGACCGACCGGTGCACCATGAAAGAACCACCTATATGACGACAAACCTTTCCCCAGCTTCCGTCTCCCCCGGCGAGCCGCCGCGGCCGGAGCCGGCCATCGTGAACCGCGCTGCCCAGGCCGAGGCCACGGCGAGACAGCTCCACGCGGCCTTAGCCGACGTCTTCGCCGCTAGCGAGGTCAGGGTCGAGCCGGGGGATGAGCCGGTGATCCTATTCCGCGGCCGGCTGTTAACCGACGCCGAGACGGCCCTCACCCGCCTGTTGCCGCGCTTCCGCAGCCTGAACTACACTCCTCTGCTGCGCCGGGAGGGCAAGGTGGACCTGGTGGCGGCGGTGCCGGGCATCCAAGAAGCTGTGAGAAGCCGCGTGTGGGTACACGTGGGCCTGTTCCTGCTCACCTTGGTCACCACCACCATGGTCGGCGCGCTGCTGTTCGGCGCCGGTTCCCTGGGCACGCTGCGCGGCTGGCTCAGTGGGTTGCCCTTCTCGCTCACCCTGCTGGCCATCCTGGGGATCCACGAGATGGGGCACTACCTGATGGCCCGTTGGCACGGCATGAGCGCCACCCTGCCCTACTTCATCCCCATGCCGCCCCCCTTCATCGGCACCCTGGGCGCGGTGGTGATCATGCGTAGTCCCACGCGCAACCGGGCCACCCTGTTCGACGTGGGCTTCGGCGGCCCCATAGCCGGCTTCCTGGTCGCTCTGCCGCTGTTGATCATCGGTCTGGTCCTGTCCGAGGTGCGGATGGGGACGCCCAACCTGGGCCGGCCCCTGCTGATCGAGCTCCTCGTTGCGTTGCTCAAGCCCCACGGCCCCGGCTACGCCGTGCAGCTCCATCCAGTAGCGGTCGCTGCCTACTTCGGCATCCTCCTCACCGGCCTGAACCTGGTGCCGGTGGGCCAGCTGGACGGCGGCCACGTGGCCTACGCCGCCCTGGGGCGATGGGCGCAGCCGGTGGCGCTCTTCTCGCTGACGGCCATGGTGTTCATGGGGCTTTTCCTGTGGCAGGGGTGGCTGGTGTGGGCGCTGCTGGCCCTCTTCTCCGGCCTGCGGCGGCCGGCCCCTCTCAACGACATCACCCCCCTAGACCCGGCCCGACAGGTCGTTGCGCTTGGCGCGCTGCTGCTGTTTGCGCTGACCTTCGTGCCCGTGCCCTTCCGCTAAACAAAGTAGAGCAACTCCGCAGGAGTTGCTCTACTTCTTGCGCTGCCTCTACTCGGCTCGGCCGCCGGAGCCCCAGATGAACTCCTCGGTCAGGCGCCGGGCCTCGTCGTCGGTGAACTGCTTGGGTGGGGACTTCATGAAATAGGCCGAGGGGCCCAGGATGGGGCCACCGATGCCGCGGTCTAGAGCCAGCTTGGCGCAGCGGACGGCGTCAATCACCACCCCGGCCGAGTTGGGGGAGTCCCACACCTCCAGCTTCAGCTCCAGGTTCAGGGGGACGTCGCCGAACGCGCGGCCCTCCATGCGGATGTAGCACCACTTGCGGTCGGTGAGCCAGGGCACGTAGTCGCTGGGGCCCACGTGGATGTTCTCCGGCGGGATCTCGTAGGGGAGCTGGCTGGTGACGGCGTTGGTCTTGGAGATCTTCTTGCTCTCCAGCCGCTCTCGCTCCAGCATGTTGAAGAAGTCGGTGTTGCCGCCGAAGTTGAGCTGGTAGGTGCGGTCCAGGTGCACGCCCCGGTCCTTGAACAGGTTGGTCAGCACGCGGTGGGTGATGGTAGCGCCCACCTGGCTCTTGACGTCGTCGCCGATGACGGGCAGGTTGCGCTCGGCGAAGCGCCGCGACCAGTAGGGGGAGCTGGCGATGAACACCGGGATGCCGTTGACGAACGCGCAGCCTGCCTCCAGCACCTGCTCCACGTACCACTTGGTGGCCATCTCCGAGCCCACCGGCAGGAAGTTGACCACCACGTCGGTCCCGGTATCGCGCAGGATGCCGATCACGTCGTCGGTGGACTGCTTGGTCTTGCGCACCATGGTGCTGAGGTATTTGCCCAGGCCGTCGTGGGTCATGCCGCGGCTGACGGGCACGTTGAGCTTGGGGACCTCGGCGAACTTGATGGTGTTGTTGGGGTAGGCCCAGATGGCCTCGCTGAGATCCAGTCCCACCTTGCCCTCTACCACGTCAAAGGCGGCGGAGAACTCGATGTCGCGGACGTGGTAGCCGCCCAGGTTGGCGTGCATCAGGCCGGGGATCTCGGCGTCCTCCGGAGCGTTGCGGTAGTAGTAGACGCCCTGGACCAGCGCAGACGCGCAGTTGCCCACGCCGAGAATGGCAACTCGAACCTTCTTGTTCTGGTTGGACACTGCTTAGGCTCTCCGTTTCTTGCGAGGATTGATCGCCTACAAAAAGACCAGGGGCTAAGCGCAATGTTCGCCCCTGGCGCAGGCGTGGTTGCTATGCGATTGGACGCCCGATCGGCAGGCGCCCGGCGGCCATTATAGCTTATCTCCTCCGTTTTCTGGAAACCTCGCAGCGGAAAAAAACGAGGGAACGACCTACCACCGGAGCGCTGTCACCAGCGCCTTGAGGTCGCCGGCGGCGTTGCCCAGGGCAAAGTAGACCCGGTCGCCGGAGGCGCGCAGGAAGGCCGCTCGGCCGTCCGCGGCGGTCCAGTTGGCGCCGGTGCCGGTGAAGCCGTTGGCCTTCAGCCAGCGGGCCAGGCCGTCGCTCCCCTCCTTGGCGTCGGCCGCGCCGTCCCAGGCGATCTCGATGGCGAACAGCCCGCGGCCGGCGGCGTTGCTCAGGAAGACGTACTGCGAGCCGTCCCAGCCGGCGGCCACGTCGAAGGCGTCGTCGCCTAGGGCCTCCTGGGTCCACAGCACCAGGTCTATCTCGCCCCACACGTCTCGCCAGGCTTCCTGCCAGCCGGTGCCCAGGGCCTGGGCCAGGTCCGCGGGCAGCGTCACCGCGGTGGGCTCGTCCTCGCCCACCTTCTCCGGGTGCAGGATCTGCTCGGTGGAGGTCAGCGCGCCGCCCCAGAGCTCGTCCAGCGCCTGCCAGCCGTCGGCGCTCACCACGGCCCGGGCGAACTGGGAGCCGTGCTGGTAGGGGAACATGAACCCGGCCCGCAGATAGGGCGGGGCGGCGTCCAGGGCCGTGGCGTTGAGCTCGGCGCCCTGGTCGGCGATCTCCTGAAGCTGGTCAGGGCTGAGGGTGGTGGCCGCCCAGAAGCCCATCAGCAGGGTCGCGTCTCCCTCGGCCAGGGCGCGCAGGGCGCCTTTCTGGTCCTCGTTGAGCTGGGTGTCCTCGGCGGTGAGCCGGCCCAGGCCGAAGTGCTGGTCCTGGAGCGCGTGCACGTACTCGTGGACGAAGGTGGCCTGCTCCACCGCCGTCATGGGCTCGGCCTGGGTGTCGTCCACCAGGTAGAAAGTGCGGTCGTCTGGGTTGTAGAAGCCGAGGACATCGGCGGCCTGGACCTCCAACACCGTCTGGGCCAGGTCCAGGTCGGCGGGGATCAGGCCCAACAGCTTGAGCATCTGCTCCGAGGCCGCCATGCGGGGGCGGACCAGCTCCTTTTCCATCCTCTCCTCTAGCCGCTGGCGCAGCTCCTCGCGCGTCAGGAAGGCGAAGTTCACCGGCTCTTTGGCCTCCAGGCCGCGCAGCTCCTCCACCTGTGCCATCAGCCGGCTGCGCTGTTCCTCCGGGGTCAGGTCAGCGGCAGCGGCCGCCTTGCGGAAGGTCAGCTTGGCGAAGGGCGCCGCCGCGGCCTCGGCGTCTGCGAACCCCTCGGCCAGCAAGTAGATCACCCCCGGCGAGCGCGGCACAATCCACATGAAGTTGGTGCCGCCCGACTCGACGGGCACGGGCACCAGGACGGCGCGCGCCCCGCCGACTTCGCTAAGGATGGCATTTTGGCCGAGCTCGCCCATGCCGCCGGCCATGGCGGCCAACGCTTGCTCCGGGTTGGTGACCATCAGGTTGGCCAGGGCGCGCACCTGAACGGCGGGCAGGTCAATGGTCAGGAGGGTGATGTACAGCTCCTCGGTCTTGTGGGCCAGGGTGACCAGAGGAATGAGCTGGCCGAACATCCCCTCTAGGTCGGAGGCGTCCAACATGTCCCATTGATCGTCGGGGCGCTGCCAGAGGAGCTCCAAGGTGTCGTTGCGGTACTCCGCCTCGGTCAGGCTGATGGGCGGCAGCGGGGTCGGCGTTGGAGTGGCGGTGGGCTCCGGGGTGGGCGTCGGCGTGGGCTCCGGCGTCGGGGTGGCGGTGGGCTCTGGGGTTGGGGTGGCTGTCGGCCGAGGGGTCGGCGTGGCGGTGGGGGGCGAGGTGGGGGTCGGCGTCGGGGGCTCGGGCGTGGGCGTGCTGGGTGCGCCGCCACAGCCGGCCAGCAGGGCAAGGGCTAACAACAGGAGCACCAGGGTATGGGGTTGTTTGAACATCGGCTCACACCTTTCGGGAAGGTGGTGTGTCCTCCCTCTTTTTACGACTCGGCAAGGACAGGCCCCGCTGGGGCCGATTATAAGGCCGCTGGGGCGGCGATGTCAAAGGGCGCGGCCAGGGCGGGGGTCTGGTTGGCCCATGCCTCCGTCCCACCGACCTCGCCACCCCGTCGCGTTGCGGCGGGTTCTCCACCCACTTCACCAAAAAAGCGCCGGGACCTCCTGCGCATGAAGGTCCCGGCGTCTCGGCGTTCACCGACGGCGAGGGTTACTTCTCCTCGCGGATGGACATGCGCTCCTTCAGGGCCGCATGGGCTGCAGCCAGCCGCGCGATGGGCACGCGGAAGGGGGAGCAGCTCACGTAGTTGTTGCCGATGATGTGGCAGAACTCCACGGAGGCCGGGTCGCCGCCGTGCTCGCCGCAGATGCCCACCTCCAGGTCGGGGCGCACCTTGCGGCCCTCCTCAATGGCCATGCGCATCAGCCGGCCCACGCCGTCCCGGTCCAGGGTGGCGAAGGGGTTCTCCGGCAGGATCTTCTTCTCGATGTACTCGATCAGGAAGCCCTTCTCCGCGTCGTCGCGGGAGATGCCGTAGGTCATCTGGGTCAGGTCGTTGGTGCCGAAGGAGAAGAACTGGGCCATCTCGGCGATCTGGCCGGCGGTGAGGGCCGCGCGCGGGATCTCGATCATGGTGCCGAACTCGTAGTTCACGGTGATGCCCTTCTCCGCCATCACCGTCTTGGCCTCGGCCTCCAGGGCAGACTGCTGCACCCGCAGCTCGTTGATGTGCGCGGTGAGAGGGATCATCACCTTGGGATGGACGTCAATCCCCTCCTTGGCGCAGTTGCACGCCGCCTCGAAGATGGCGCGCACCTGCATCTTGGTCAGGCCGGGGAAGTGGATGCCCAGGCGCACCCCGCGCAGGCCCAGCATGGGGTTGGCCTCGTGCATGGCCTTCACCGCGTCCAGCAACGCCTCCTTCTCCGCCAGCTCCGGCGAGCCGGGCTTGGTCAGGCGCAGCTCCGTCACCTCCACCAACAGGGCCTCCAGGGAGGGCAGGAACTCGTGCATGGGCGGGTCAATCAGGCGGATGGTGACGGGCAGGCCGTCCATCACCCGGAAGAGGCCCTCGAAGTCCTCCCGCTGGAAGGGCAGGAGCTGGGCCAGGTACTTCTCCCGCTCCTCCTCGCTGCGGGCCAGGATCATCTTCTGCACGATGGGCAGGCGCTCCGTCTCGAAGAACATGTGCTCGGTGCGGGTGAGGCCGATGCCCTGGGCGCCGAACTTGCGGGCGCGAGCGGCGTCGCGCGGGTAGTCGGCGTTGGCCCACACCTCCAGGCGGCGGAACTCGTCGGCCCAGCTCAGCAGCTTCAGCAGGTAGGGGTCGTCAATCTCCGGCTCCTTGGTGGGGATCCTGCCGTCGAAGATCTCGCCGGTGGTGCCGTCCAGGGAGACCCAGTCGCCCTCCTTGTACTCTCGGCCGTTGACGGAGAACTTGCGCGCATCCACGTCCACGTCCAGCGCGGCCACGCCCACCACGGCCGGGATGCCGAACTGCCGGGCCACCAAGGCGGCGTGGCTGGTGCGGCCGCCGCGGCTGGTGATGATGCCCTTGGCCGCCAGCATGCCGTGCACGTCGTTGGGGGTGGTCTCCGGCCGCACCATGATCACCGGCCGCTTCTCCTCCTTGCCCCAGCGCTCGGCGGTGTCCGCGTCGAAGGTGATCTGGCCCACGGCCGCGCCCGGCGAGACGTTGAGGCCGGTGGCGATCAGGCTGCCGTTCCGAATGGCCTGGCGCTTGGCGGCGTCGTCGAACTGGGGATGCAGGTAGAAGTCCACGTGGTCGGGGGACACCCGCAACACCGCCTCCTCCTTGCTGATCAGCCCCTCCTCGGCCATGTCCACGGCGATGCGGATGGCGGCACGGGCGGTGCGCTTGGCCACCCGGGTCTGCAGCATCCACAGCTTGCCCCGCTCCACGGTGAACTCGATGTCCTGGACATCGCGGTAGTAGGTCTCCAGCTGCTGGCAGATCTGCTCCAGCTGGGCGTAGAGCTCCGGCATCTTCTCCTTCATGGCCTCGATGCGCTCGGCCTGGCGGGTGCCGGACACCACGTCCTCGCCCTGGGCGTTGATCAGGAAGTCGCCCTCGATGTGCTTGGAGCCGTCGGACACGTTGCGGGTGGTGAGCACGCCGGTGCCGCTATCCGCGCCCATGTTGCCGAAGACCATGGTGACGATGTTGACCGCCGTGCCCAGGTTGTGGGGGATCTTGGCCGCGTTGCGGTAGTCCACCGCACGCTTGCCGTTCCACGACTTGAACACCGCCTCGGTGGCGAGGCGAAGCTGCTCGTAGACGTCGGTGGGGAAGTCGCGGCCGGTGTGCTCCCGCACGATCTGCTTGAACTTGGCGGTGATCTCCTGCAGGTCCTCCACGGGCAGGTCGGAGTCGCTGGTCACCCCGCGCTTGTGGCGGTACTCCTCCAACACCTTCTCGAAGGCTTCCTTGGACACGCCCATCACCACCGAGCCAAACATCTGCACCAGGCGGCGATAGGAGTCGTAGACGAAGCGCGGGTTGCCGGTGAGCTCGATCATCCCCTGCGCGGTCTCGTCGTTCAGGCCGATGTTGAGCACCGTGTCCATCATGCCGGGCATGGAGAACTTGGCGCCGGAGCGGCAGGAGACCAGCAGCGGGTTCTTGGGATCGCCGAAGCGCTTGCCGGTGACAGCTTCCACCTGCTTCAACGCCTCTAGCTCCTGCTCCCACATGCCCTCGGGGAACTTCTCCCCGGCGGCCAGGTAGGCGTTGCACGCCTCGGTGGTGACGGTGAAGCCGGGCGGCACCGGCAGCTTGGCGCGGTTCATATCGGCCAGGCCGGCCCCCTTGCCACCCAACAGGCCGCGCACACCCTCCCAGTCGCCCGCGTACCTTTCAGCCTCGTCAACCTCGCTGAACAGGTAGACCCATTTCTTAGCCATAATCGTTGACTCCTGTAAGCTTGAATTGGAATGGAGTAGGCATACAAACCGCCGGTCGGAGCCGGCGGAAAAAGCGCTCTGTGACGTGGCCGGAACACTGGACCCCGGCGGTGGGGCTATGCAGGGGGGGGCGATCTCCCTCCCTGTCACATGCCCAAAATTATAGGCGTTTGGCAGGAATTGGCAAGAAAACCTGACGGGTGGGTGCGGTTAGGCCGGGCACACGGACCAAGGCCTTGCGGCTTCTAGCGTTGCGCGCACGATCTGGGTAGCCGCCAGCTGCGCCCGAGCCGTTCCCACCGTACGACCGCGCACAACCCGCAGGGTCTGCGCCAGCCATGAAATGCGCAGCGGCGCAGGTCTGCCCATGCAATGGGCCACCAAGTCTCGTTTATTAGAATGACACGACAGCGTACGGATGTTTCTTACAAGCGATCGAGCCTCTCCGCTCGATCCCTTTAGCCGGGCTGAATTTGACGACCGCTACGCTTACTTCGATCGGTTGGCCCTGCCTTTCGTGGCCCGAGGAGATACCCGCCATGAAAACCAACGCCCCCATCCCCGATCGGCTGCCCCCTTGGGTTCCCATAGCTACCGTGGCCCTCCTGCTGCTCCTCGTGGCCCTGTCGGCGGCCCGCTGCGCAGCGCTTGCGTCAATGGGGAGCCCGACACCCCAACCACCCGTGTCCCCTTCGCAAACGCCAACTCCTAAAACGCCCCCCTTTGTGCTGCAGGCGCCCAACGCTTCGCAGTTGGAGGCGATCCTGAAAGCAACGGAACAGGTCGAGCGGCGCCAGTCCCACGTGCCGCCGCCGTCGCCCCGCGTAGAGCAGCTCGAGGCGCTGTACGGCAGGCTGCGGGAGCGGGGAGAGATCGTCAACTTGGCCGACCACATGGTCTTCAACCGCGACGCTGCCACCACGCAAGCCATCCCGGGGGAGGGAGGCCTGTTGCAGGTCGTTTCCCCAACCGAGGCAGAGGATGTTTTGCTCAGCCCCGACTACCCCTGGGGAGATCAGGCCTTGGTTGTCGGCGGCCTGCTGGTGTATCAAGGACAGTCCGTGGAGATCGGCGGCCCCAGCGGAGCGCTCGGCGGTGAGCAAGCCTGGTTGCCGGCCGGCAACTACCTGGTGCTGCTCTACCGCACACCGGACCTCTCCAGCCTGAAGTTCCAGCTCCGCGCGGAAGCCGGCACGGCTGCCCTGGAGGGCACCTGGCAGCTGCGCTCGCTCTGGCCGAAGGACGAGGCCTCCCAGACGCAATACGCTTCTAAGCAGCCGCCGCGCAGCTTCATCGCGCCCAATCAGCTCTGCTTCAGCCAGCAGGTCTACCAGGCTTGTCTCAACGTGCGCACCGCCGCCTTCGGCCACCCGGCGAATGAAGCAATGATCTCGGCCACTGTCAAGAGTTTGGGCGGGGCCAATCTGCTGCCGTCGGATGCGATCGTCTTCACCGAGACCGCCGTGGCCGCCGTGGTGAGCTCCGAGGCCATCAGCAAATGCGCTGCGGCCCTGGAGAAAGATAGCCCGGCCGACTGCTACCCGGACCTGGTGATCGCCGCAACGGAGCCCTACCCGGCCGACCGCCTAGAGCTGGAGGTGATCAAGAAGACCGCCGCAGTGCATGGGCTGGCCCGGACCACCGCCGCCGTCCCCTGGCAGCCGGCGGTGACCATCACCGAGACGGCTGCGCCCATCGCCGTGATGCGCGTGCTGCAGCCGCTGCCCGGCGATGTCTTCGACTGGAACGGCAACCCCATGGACTTGGCCCCGGCCGATTACCGGGTTGACCTGCTGTGGGTGCACCACCAGGGCCGCTGGCTGACCCAGTTCATGTGGTTGGACGAAGGGCTCAACCGCTACGCCTACGCGGCGGCCGAGGAGGTGACGACGCTGGGAGAGCCGGTCGCCGGCCAGGAGCAGCCCACGCCGTGCGACGTGGTGGAAGGAAGCTTTATTGTCCGGCCCTGTCGCACTGGCGGGGGGTCGCCCTGCACGGCTCTGTGGTGCCGCTCCGGCTGCGGCAAGCGCGACTACTGCATCAACAGCGGACGGTGGTGCTGATGGTCATGGCTACCGACGCTGTCGCGCTGCCTCCGACGCTGGTGGAGAGCATCGTGCGGCGGCGCTGCGTCCTCTTCCTGGGGCCGGACGCTGCGGAGACCGCCGACGGCTACCTGGGGCTGCCCACCAGCGGCCAGCTTGCCCTGGAGCTGGCGGAGCGCTGCGGCCACCGCGGAGGCTACAAGCCCCTGCCCCAGATCGCGCAGATCTACACGCACAGCCAGGGGCGCCATAGCCTGGTGAGCTACCTACGGCAGCGGCTGGACCAGCCCATCTACCGCCCCTTGCCCGTCCACGAGCTGACGGCGCGCATCCCCTTCCGCACAGTGGTGCAGGCGGGGTGGGATCGGCTGCTGGAGCAGTGCCTGGACCGCCACGGCGCAGCCTACAGCGTGGTCTACTCGGCGGTGGAGGCCCTGCACCAGCCCGCCGACGGCCGGCTGATCGTCTACAAGCCCTACGGCGACGTGGACCGGCCCGACGCCATGGTGATCACCGAGGACGATCAGCTGGACGTGTTCTACCAGCTCCAGGGGTTGAAGCGGCGCCTGGCCGACCTGGTGGCCCACAACGCGCTGCTGCTGGTCGGCTACGCCGCGGACTACGACTCGGTGCTGGTGCGCATCTACCACGAGATCCGCCACGAGCTGCGGGACCACCGCATGCCCGCCTTCGTGGTCGGCGCAGTCAGTCGGCCCCAAGACGCAGCCCAGTGGGAGGCGCGCGGCTTCCAGCCGGTAGGGGCGAAGCCGGTGGCTTTCCTCTACGCGCTGGCGACGGCAGTGGCCGAGGCGGAGGGGCGCAAGCTCGCGCTGCCGCCGGTGGAGCACATCTCCCAGGCCCCGCGCGCCACGCCTGCGGACCTGGCCGCGCTGGCGCAGGCGGTGGCCGCGGTCTACGACCGGTTGGGCATCGGCGAGCTGGTGGAAGGGAGCGACGTACTGCTGCTGACGCCGGACCAGGTGCGGGACGTGGAAGCGGTGCGCGGGGCCTACGAGCGCCTGGCCGCGGCGCTGCCGCCGGAGCCGGGCTCTGCCCAGGTGTGGCTGCGCCAGGGCAACGTGGAGTTCGCCCGCCGCAACTACGACGCCGCCCGCCGCCTCTACCAGCAGGCTCTGGCCGTGGAGCCCGCAATGGCCGAAGCCCACTACAACCTCCACCATGTCCACCTGCAGCTGGGAGAGTGGGAGGCCGCGCTGGAAGCCTATCAGCGGGCGGCGGCGCTGCGCCCGGACCTGGCCATGCTGCCCGCGCGCTATCGGATTGACGGCGTGCTGGGCCGGGGGGGCGTGGGGGTGGTCTACCGCGCAGCCGACACCCTGGCCGGCCGGCCGGTGGCGGTCAAGCTGCTGGACCGCAGCCTGATGCGCACGGAGGCCGCACTGCGCCGCTTCCGCCGCGAGGCGGAGCTGCTGCAGCGCCTGGACCACCCCCACATCGTGCGCTACCTGGACTTTCAGCAGCACCAGGGGCGCTACTTCCTGGCCATGGAGTACCTGGGCCCTCACAGCCTGGCCGCGGTCCTGGCCGAGCGGGGCCGGCTGGGCCTGGACGAGGTGGACCGCATCGTACAGCAGGCCTGCGACGCGCTCAGCTTTGCCCACGGCCAGGGCATCGTGCACCGGGACCTGAAGCCGTCCAACGTCTTCCTGGTGGAGGGGGAGGTCAAGCTGATTGACTTCGGCCTGGCCGTGGACCTGGCGGCCGGGCAGCCGTCGGCGGTGGAGCTGCCGGCCGGCACTGCCGCCTACTTGGCGCCGGAGCAGGCGATGGGCGGCCCGGTGGACGCCCGCACGGACGTGTACGCGCTGGGCACGCTGGCTTACGAGCTGCTGACCGGCGTCAACCCGGGCCAGGGCGCCTACCGACCCGTGGACGAGCTGGCGCCGGGCGTAACCCCTGCGCTGGAGATCGTGCTGGCCAGGGCGCGGGCGCGTGAGCCCGCGCAGCGCTACGCCACGGCGGAGGAGTTCCGTCGCGCGTGGACGGCCGTGATGCCGACCCAGCCGGCATTCCAGGACGCACCCGCCTGGCGCCGGGGGCTCGGTCGGCTGCAGGCCGTCGTGCGCACCGCCGTGGCCCGCTACTGGCCCGCTTGGCTGGCGCTCGTCCTGCTGCTGGGACTGGCCTATCCGGCGCCCGTCTCTCGACTCGGCCTGCTGTTGGCGCTGGCGCTGGTGGCTGTGCTCCTGACCGATTGGTACACCCTCTGGCTGGGGCGACGATCGAGCGATCCCCTGCTGCCGACCTACGGTCCGCTGATCGGGCTGCTGCTGGCCGTGGCGCTTTGGTTGCCGCCGGCCTGGGCGCTGGCGCCCGGAGACATCACCGCCGGGGCCACGTCCTTTCTGGACTACCTGTTTGTGGTGGTGATCCACCTGGCCGTGGCGCTGGCCTTCGGCAGCCTGGCCCTGTTGGCCCTGGGCATGGGGATGGCCGTTGGCCGGCGGCTGGGCCTGGCGGGCGCCGGGCGTATGGCGGTCGGCCTGGCGCTGGCCGCGTTGCCCATGGCGCTGCACGCGCTGTTCTATCTGGCCAACTTCTAAAGGGGTGGGGACGGATGATCGCGAAGGCACAAGGTATCGCGAAGGCACGAAGGGCCGCGAAGGCGCGAATAGGGTGCGAGGAGCGCGCTGTTTTGGACGACTCTCTTGTCCCGGTGATACACTAGGCGACGGCGCGGCGGGTTCGCACCTAGGGGTGCGGCCGTTCGCACCTGGGGGTGCGAACTCCGCGGCTGACGGCGTGGCCGTTCGCACCTGGGGGTGCGAACTCCACGGCTTGACAGCCAACATGTCAGCGGAGCGAGGCGCCCCCAGGCGCCGTCCGTCCTCCCGGCGCGGCGGGTTCGCACCTGGGGGTGCGAACTCCGCGTATCGGCTACCGTTCACCGTTCACCGTTCACCGTCTACCGTTCACCGATGCCCCCCGACCATCTCCCCCGCAAATGGACCCTGCGCGCCTATGGCCGGCAGGTGGTGTTCGTCAAGCGACCCAACGAGAGCAGCGAACACGTGGTGATGAAAGCGCTGCTGTGGGCCCTCTACCTGCCCCAATACCCCGCCTTGACGGTGGAGATCTCGGTGGGCGACCGCTACAAGCCGGACGTGGTGGCCCTAGGGCCGGACGGCCAGCCCATCTTCTGGGCCGAGGCGGGGGAGGTGAGCGTGGCCAAGGTGCGCTCGCTGGCCCGCCGCTACCGCCACACCCACTTCGCCTGGGGCCGCTGGAACGCCAGCCTGGAGCCGGTGCAGGCCATCGTGGCCAGAGCTCTGGACGGCCTGGGGCGAACCGCGCCCTTCGACCTGATCAGCTTTCCGTCGGACAGCGTGGAGCGCTTCATCGGCGACGACGGCTCGATCCGCGTGGCCCTGGCCGACCTGCGCTGGCTGCGGCTTCGCTAGCTCTCCGCACCCTCCGAAGACACCAACATGGCAAGAGGAGAGGTCCTGATCGCGCACGCCGACTGGAGCGCAGCGCCGGCCAAGCGCTGGCTGGCCCTGGCGCTCCCCAAGGGCCAGGGGTGGACCGCGCAGCCGCCCCAGCCGGTGGGCGAGCTGGACACGCTGCTGTCTCGCCTGCTGCACCTGGCCGGGCCCGACACGGCTGTGCTGCTGGGGGTGGACTTCCCCATCGGCCTGCCCCAGGCCTACGCACACCGGGTCGGCGCGGACGACTTCGTCGCCCTGCTGCCCCAGCTGGGCCGAGGGGAGTGGGCCGACTTCTACGCCGTGGCCGAGGCGCCGGAGCAGATCAGCCTGCGCCGTCCCTTCTATCCGAAACGGCCGGGGGCCGCGCGGCGCCAACATCTGGTGGACGCCCTAGGCCTGCCCTCGGCCGAGGCGCTGCTGCGGCGCTGCGACCGGGCGCAGCCCGACCGGCCGGCCGCAGCGCCCCTCTTCTGGACCCTGGGCGCGCAGCAGGTCGGCAAGGCGGCCATCGCCGGCTGGCGAGATCTGCTGGGGCCTGCCCTGCGCCGTGGGTCGCCGCCGGTGGCGCTGTGGCCCTTCCACGGCCCGCTGGCGGAGCTGGTGCAGCCCGGCCGGGTCGTGGTGGCGGAGGCTTACCCGCGCAACGGCTACCGGCGTTTGGGCGTGCGCTTTGACCGGGCGTTGGGCGGCGGCAAGGGCTCCCAGGCGCAGCGGCGGGCCAACGGGGCTGCGCTGCAAGCGTGGGCTGCGGCCGCCGGCGTGGACCTGGCCGAGCCGCTGGTGGCGGCCATCCGGGACGGCTTCGGCGCGGACGCCGCCGGCGAGGATCGCTTCGATGCGGTGGTCGGCCTGTGCGGCCTGGTGGAGGTGGTCGCCGGCCGCTGCCCCACCGGCGAGCCGGACGACCCGGCGGTGCGCCGCATCGAGGGCTGGATCCTGGGGCAGGTGAGCGGCGATCGGTGATCGGTTCGCCGTTCGCCGTCGACCGTTCGCAGTTCACCGCCTCTCAAGCCTTGGGGGATTTCGGGCCGTGGGGTAAAATGGACGCGCACGGCGGCACGTGCGGCGGCCGTGAAGCTAACCAGGTCAGGAGGACGCAGTCCATGGGCATCGGCAAGACGAAGGGAGCCACCCGGCGGTGGGCGGTGACGCTGCGCGCGGCGCTGTTGGCGGCGTGCATGGCGCTGCTGGCGGCCTGCACGGCGCCGGTGCGGGTGGAGTGGTCCACCGAGGTGGAGATGAACACCGCCGGCTTCGACCTGTACCGCGCCGAGTCGCCCGACGGCCCCTTCGACTACAAGGTCAACGACGCGCCCATCCCTGCGTCGCCTGACCCCTTGGCCGGCGGCCAGTACAGCTACGTGGATCGCACCACCAAGGCCGGCCGCACCTACTACTACCAGCTGCACGAGATCGAGCTGGGCGGCCACGTGAACGTCTACGGCCCCATCGAGGTGCGGGCTACCCTGGTGGACACGCAGTGGGTGGTTGCGGCAGGGGCGGTGGTTCTGGCGGCGGGCCTGCTCGGCTGGTGGCTGGGCCGACGTCGCCGGACCTCCGCCGGCAAGGGGGACGCCGACGGCAAGCAGCCTGCCTAACCGGCGGCGGCTTGCACGTCCTCGGTCGGCGCCGGGCGTCACGGCCAGCGCAGCGCCTTGGGGTAGTGGTTCTTGACCAGGCCGCTCACCCGCTTGCCCCACCCCAGGGGGAACCCTTCGACGCACACCACAACCCAGCCGTCGGCGCCGGACGAGGGCAGCGGCTCTCCCCGCAGGTAGCGGGCCACCTCCTCGCTGCCCAGCGGGAGGTCCAACCGCTGCAGCGCCTCGCAGCGCCGCAGCCCCAGGGCCAGGGCGTGGGCGGGGATAAACCGACCCTTGCGCAGCGTGCCCAGGAGCCAGCCGGGACGCAGCGCCCGCAGCCCACGCACGTCCGGCGCGTCCTCGGCTAGCGCGTAGACCTCGCTCTCCTCCCCGCTCGACCGCACCAGGAGCCGCTCCGGCAGGGGCAAGCCCACGGTAGGCTCCCAGAAGGCAGCCAGCGCCGCGCGCTCCCGGCTGGTCAACTCCGAGGCCGCGGCCGAACGCCACTCGCGGCGCGGCGCGCCGTCTCGGCGGCGCAACAGCGCCACGAAGTGCCCTTCCCCCTCCGTCCGGTGTGGCCATAGCCGCGCGGTGCGGCTCAGGGCCTCGGCGCGCGCGTCCGGCAGCGCCGCAGGAGCCACCTCCTCCTGCGTCGGCGGCCAGAACGCCCACGCCGGCCGGCCGCGGTCCAGGCCGGGCAGCGGCGCCGGCTCCTCGAGGTCGAAGTCAGGGTGGCTCTGCAGGAAACGCCACACCACCCCCTCGTTCTCCTCCGGCGCAAAGGTGCAGGTGGCGTAGGCCAGCAACCCGCCTGGCCGCACCAGGGCCGCGGCTGCGTCCAGGATGTCCTGCTGGCGCAAGGCGCAGCCGGCCACATGGGCCTCGCTCCAGTGGTAGCGCGCCTGCTCGCTCTTGCGGAACATCCCCTCGCCGGAGCAGGGCGCGTCCACCAGCACCCGGTCGAAGGCCTCCGGCCAGCGCTCGGCTAGTCGTTCCGGCGTCTCGCTGAGCACCAAGGCGTGGCGCGCGCCCCAGGTCTCCAGGTTGCGCGCCAGAATGGCCGCGCGGTCCGGCTCGACCTCGTTGGCCACCAGCACCCCCTGGTCCGCCATCAGCGCAGCGATGTGGGTGGCCTTGCCGCCGGGCGCGGCGCAGAGGTCCAGCACCCGCTCGCCCGGCCGAGGGGCCAGCAGCGTGGCCACGGCCATGGTGCTGGGCTCCTGCAGGTAGTAGAGGCCCGCGTCGTAGAGCGGGTAGGTGCTGGCGGTGTGGGTGGGCGGCAGCAGGAACCCTGTGTCGCACCAGGGCACGGGTTTGAGCTCCCACGGGCAGAGGGCCAGGAACTCCGCCACGCTGAGCTTCAGGGTGTTGACCCGCAGGCCGGCCACCGGCGGTCGGCTGAGCGCGGCCAGGAAGGTGGGGAACTCCTCGTCCAGCAGGTCGGCCATGCGGGCCAGGAAGGTGAGGGGGAGGCCAATGGAGCGCGACATAACAGCGCCAGGATACCCTACGCGATGGAGATAGGCCTCTGGGCAGCACGCACGGATCGGGCTGTCACGGATGTCTTCAGTCCGTGTCCACTCGCGCTGTCTGCGCAGATCTGGATCATGACATCGGCGCCCACCGAGGCGCAGGCTCCATTGTAGCCCACGCCCCCGGCCGCGACAAGATTGCCCTGCGGCCTTGCTTGTGCATCCCCCCCGGCCTCGCTATAATGGAGGGCGCTATGCGCGAACCGACCTCCGACCACCGACCTCGCCTGTTGATCATCGGCCTGGACGGCGCCACTTTCGACCTGATCCGCCCGTGGGCTGCGGCCGGCAGGCTGCCGAACCTGGCCCGGCTGCTGGCCGAGGGCGCCAGCGCACCGCTGCGCTCGGTGCCCAACCAGAACAGCGCGCCTGCCTGGAGCTCCTACGCCACCGGCAAGAACCCCGGCAAGCACGGCATCTTCTACTTCGACGAGCGCATCGAGGGCTCCTACAAGACCCGCTACCTCAACGCCAGCTTTCGCCGCGGGGACGCCTGGTGGACCATCGCCAGCCGCGCCGGGCTGCGGGTGGGCGTGGTCAACGTGCCCCTGAGCTACCCGGCCGACCCGGTGAACGGCGTGATGCTGGCTGGCCTGGACGCGCCCGGCGTGGACAGCCCCGGCTTCAGCCACCCGCCGGAGCTGATCAAGGAGCTGCAGGCGCGGGTGGGCGACTACGTCATCGAGCCGGGGGTGCCCAGCTACATCAAGATGGGCCGCCGCGACCTGGCCGAGCGGGCGATCTTCGAGGCGGAGGAGAAGCGCCTGGCCTACGTGCGCTATCTCCTGACCACCCGGCCGTGGGACGTCTTCCACGTCACCTTCACCTCCACCGACGCGGCCCATCACTTCTTCTGGAAGGACATGGACCCCTCCCACCCGGAGCACGACCCGGTCGAGGCGCAGCGCTACGGCGACACCATCCTGCGGGTGTACCAACAGGCGGACGCCATCGTGGGCGAGCTGACGGCCCTGGCGCCCGACGCTGCGGTGATGGTGATGAGCGACCACGGCGGCGGGTTCAACCAGCGGGGCGCAGAGTACCTCAACGGCTGGCTGGCCAGCCTGGGCCTGCTGCACACCCTGGACGAGGGGCCGATGCCGGCCGCAGCGCGGCTCAAGCAGGCCATGGCCGCGCCGCTGAAGTGGGCCTACGACCTGGCCGACCACCACCTGTCGCGCGAGGGCAAGCTGCGCCTGGTGCGCCTCTTTCCCGGCCTGCGCGAGCGGGTGGAGACCATGATCACCTTCGGCAACATTGACTGGCGCCGCACCAAGGCCTACGCCTACGGCGCGCGCGACGACCTGTGGATCAACCTGCAGGGCCGCGAGCCCCAGGGCATCGTGCCGCCGTCGGAGTACCGTGCCCTGCGCGAGGAGATCATCGCCAAGCTCTACGCCAGCCGCGACGTGGTGGACCACGAGCCGGTGGTGGAGGAGGCGCTGCCGCGCGAGGCGGTCTACCATGGGCCCTACCTGCACAAGGCGCCCGACATCCTGATCCGCTGGCGCACGACGCGGGTGATCCGCGGCATCTACCTGCCCCAGCCCGGACAGCCGCCGCCCCCGCCGCCTCCCTTCCAGCCCAGCTTCAACAACGGCGGCCACCGGCTGCACGGCATCTTCATCATGGCTGGCCCAGGGGTGCGCGCGGGCCACACCTTCGACGGCGCAGTGCTGTGGGACCTGGCGCCCACCATCCTGCACTACCTGGGCCTGCCGGTGCCCGACGACATGGACGGCCGAGTGCTGGTCGCCGCCTTCACCGAGGAGTGGCTGAGCCGGCGGCCGGTGCAACTGGCAGCCACAGCCGGCGCCTCCGCCGCCCCCGACGGCGCCGACCCCTCCCGCGGCGCCGACTACAGCCCCGACGAAGAGGCGATCATCGAGGGCCGCCTGCGCGGGCTGGGCTACGTGCAGTAGGAGCGTATCGCCGTGACCACCGAGACCCTTTCCCCCTCCGGCGGCCGTCGCGCCCTTCCCCTCCTGCCCACGGCCGTCCTGCTAGCCTTGCTGGCGCTGTGGCTGCTGTTCCGGGCCCAGCCGCTGCTGGCGGCCGCTCTGGCCGTCGCCGTCGTGGCCGTGGCCCTGGCCTGGCTGCGCCCCTTTTGGCTCTTCGCCGGGGTGATGGCCTTTGTGCCCCTGTACGACGGCCTGCTGCGGGTGGTGACGTGGCAGTGGCGCTGGCCCGACCAGTACATCCGCCTGCTCTCCCTGTGGAAGGAGGGGGCCATCCTGCTGCTGTTCGTCGCGCTGGCCGTGCTGCACCTGAGCGGCCGGCGCCGGCTGACCTGGCGGCTGTACCAGTTCGACCTCTGGCTGGTGGCGGTGGTGGCGCTGGCCGCGGCCTACATCCCGGTGGCCACACGGCTGGGCATCGGCGTGTACGGCCTGCGCAACTACCTGGTGCCGCTGGCGCTCTTCTTCCTGGCCCGGCTGCTGGCCCCCTCGCGGCGGGAGCTGACCGTCGCCCTGGCGCTGTGGACGTTGGTGGCCGCAGGCGTGGCCGCCTTCGGCATCTACCAGGCCCGCTTCATAGACTTCCCCACCATGGTGCGCATGGGCTACGTGGATGAGAACGGCGCGCTGCCCTTCGCGTTCAAGACTGCGCTGCGGGACGGCATGCCCATCCCGCGGGCCATCTCCACCGCCACGGGCCCCAACCAGCTGGCCCTCTACCTGAACTTCTTCATCCTCCTGTGCCTGATGGCCTTCGTGCGCTGGCGGTCGCCGCTGCGTCGGGCCCTGTTGGCCGGCCTGCTGGCCCTGTTCACCGCGTGCCTGCTGCTCACCTTTAGCCGTGGGGGCTTTCTGGCGCTGATGGTCTCCTTAGCCGCCTGGGTTGGCATCTGGGTCAAGGAGCGGGGCGTGCGGCGCACCCTGGCCGAGCTGCTGGGCAACCGGCTGGCGCTGGTGGGGCTGATCGGCGCGGCTGCGCTGTTGGTGTGGGGGCTGGTGGCCTCCGGCTTCGTCACCCGCGTCGTGCGCGGGCTCACCGGCCGCGACCCGGCCGCCGACGCCCACGTGAGCTCTATGGCCTACTCCCTGGGCTTCCTGACCCAGCACCCCATGGGCATCGGCATGGGCATGGTGGGGGAGCGGGCGCTGAAGTTCTCCGGCGAGGCGCCCATCCAGCACACCGAGAGCACCTACTTCCAGTTCGGCATGGAGACCGGCGTCTTCGGCATGGTCCTGCTGTTGCTGGCCCTGACCTCGCTGATGCTCACCTTGTGGCGCATGCGGGGCCGTGCGCAGGCCGACGGTCGGCTGTGGGCCCTGTTCCTGGCCGAGCTGGCCATCGTCTACTGGGCGGGTGCGCTCGTGGACTTCGTCGTAACGCCCTTGTTGCAGAACCTGCTGGCTGCCGGCCACCTGTGGACCATCGCCGGCCTGGCCTTTGCCCAGGATGCGAGTCGCCGAGCGACCTCCTAGACCTCGATGCCCTCCGTTGACTTCACCGTGGTGGTGGTGAGCTGGAACACGCGCGACCTGCTGCGCCAGTGCCTCCGCTCCGTGTGCGACGAGCCGGCCGCCGTGGTGGTCCCGCCGGAGGCTGAGCCCCCCGAGGCCCCCGCCGGGCTCACCGTGGAGATCATCGTGGTGGACAACGCCTCGTCCGACGGCAGCGCGGCCATGGTCCAGGCCGAGTTCCCCCAGGTCCGGTTGGTCGCCAACCCCGTCAACGCCGGGTTTGCCGCCGCCAACAACCAGGCCATCCGCCTGGCCCGCGGGGAGGTGCTCTTCCTCCTCAACCCGGACGCCTATCTCCTGCCCGGCGCGCTGCAGGGGCTGAAGCGCTTCCTAGACGCCCATCCCGAGGCCGCTGTGGCCGGGCCCAACGTCCTCAACCCCAACGGCACCTGGCAGGCGGCCGCCTTCCGCTTCCCCACCCTGTGGGACCTGTTCTGCGAGGCGGTGTTCCTGAGCGTGCTGTGGCCTCGCAGCCCTTTGTTTGCGCGCCGCGAGCTGGGAGGCTTCCAGCGCGACGCCGTGCGGGAGGTGGACTGGGTCCAGGGCTGCGCCATGGCCATTCGCCGCAGCGCGTGGGACGCCGTGGGTCCCTTCGACGAGGGGTACTGGATGTACGTGGAGGAGCTGGACTGGTGCCGCCGGGCCAAGGGCATGGGCTACCGCGTCTTCTTCACCCCCGACGCGCAGGTGGTGCACCTGGGCAAGCGGGCGGTGGCGCGAGCGCGCGCGGCCGTGTTGCCGCTGGGCTTTCGCTCCCATTTCCGTTACTTTCGCAAGTTCGACGGCCGGTCCACCGAGCTGGCTGTGCGCTTGATCACCCTGCTGCAGATGGGCCTGCGAGCTTTGATCAGCGCCGGCATGATAGCCGTGACACGGGGCAGCGAGCGGCGCCGCTGGCAGGAGAACTGGCGCGCCTACACCGGCGTGATGCGGGAGGCCCTGCGCTTCAGGACCCCTGGGGCGCAGGCTACGACACACCTCCTTGAGGGCTCGACGCCGCAGCCGTAGGGCCACGCCATGGACATCGCCATTGACGCCCACATGGTGGGCGAGCGGGAAACCGGCAACGAGACCTACGCGGTCAACCTGATCCGCGGGCTGCTGGAGATCACCGGCCTCGACCCCAAGGGCTTCTCGTGGGACGCTGCGCCCGGCGGTCCCCCCAGCGTCGAGGCCCCCAATCCCCGCCGGCCGCGGCGGTGGGGCGCGGTGCCCCGCTTCCGCCTGCTCACCCCTTACCCGGAGCGGCTGGCCGCGGCCCTGCCCCCCCTGCCGCCCCACGCCAGCATCGTGCGCGTGCGGCCGGCCCACTCGTTGTTGCGCATCCCCCTGGGCCTGCCCTGGGCCTCCTTCGCCCAGCACGTGGATCTGCTGCACGTGCAGTACAACGCGCCGCCCCTCTCCCCCTGTCCCACCGTGGTCACGGTGCACGACATCGCCTTCGAGCGCTACCCCGAGTTCTTCTCCCCGCGCGACCTGCGCATCCTCAAGGCCCTGGTGCCGCTCAGCGCGCGGCGGGCCGCGCGCGTCATCACCGTCAGCCGCCACGCCCGCCAGGAGCTCCTGGACTGCTACGGCCTGCCGCCGGAGAAGGTGGTGGTCACCTACGAGGCGGCCGCCGACCAGTTCCGCCCCGTGACCGACCCGGCCGCGCTGGCTGCCGTGCGGCAGCGCTACGGCATCGGCGACCGGCCCTACGTGCTGGCCCTGGGCAACCTGCAGCCGCGCAAGAACATGGTGCGCCTGGTGGAGGCCTTCCGACGGCTGGTGGCGAGTCGGCAGGCCGCCGGCCGGGACGGCTCGCACGCACCCCTGTTGGTGATCGCCGGCAAGGCCCAGTGGCGGGAGAGCGAGATCTTCCGCGCGGTGGACGCCGCCGGCCTGGCCGACCGGGTGCTCTTCCCCGGCTACGTGGCCGACGCGGACCTGCCGGCGCTGTACAGCGGGGCCATCGCCTTCGTCTACCCCTCCCTCTACGAGGGCTTCGGCCTGCCGCCCCTGGAGGCCATGGCCTGCGGCTCGCCGGTGATCTGCTCCCACGCCGCCTCGCTGCCGGAGGTGGTGGGCGACGCTGC
>JANWYQ010000235.1 GCA_025055015.1 Caldilineales bacterium | reverse complement strand
CCCCCCGCCCGGCCTGTTCGCACGGGGGCGTGCGAACTCCCCACTGCGCTCAGAAACGCGGGGTACGCATCCCCAGATGCGCACTCCGCGCCCGGCTAGCCGAGGAACGGCACCTGCCACATCCCTAGGCCGTCCGTCAATAGCCAGCCCGCGCCCAGGGCCGCCACCGTGATCGTGACGTTGTCCATGTCGGCGCCGGAGACCGCCTCAATAAGCGTGGCGACCAGCGAGATCAGCGCCAGTGGAACAAAGGCCTCCGACACACCGTACGACCACACCCCCCAGCGGTTGAACAGCGCCACGTAGGCCAGGGAGAACAGAAACCCCGCCACCAGCATGGCGATGCTGCCCGCCCACGACTTGCGCACGTTGATGGGCAGCTTCGCCGAGCCAAAGCGCCGCCCGACGACGTCCGCCATGCCGTCCCCCGCACACAAGATCAACAGCGCCACGATCCCCACCGGCGAGTCGAGCCAGAACAGCAAAGTCACCAGCACAAAGATCACCCCGTACTGGGCCGGGCCGTAGAGCAGCTCGCGGCGGTCCCCCGTGCGGGACATGGCCTGCACCGCGCCGTCGTCCTCGATCATTCCCAGCCCGATTAGAATGAACTGCAGGGTGATCAGCCCAGGCACCAGAGCCGCCAGCCAGCGGCTCTGCGGCTGCTGGCTGTAGAGCACCCAGCACAGGATGAACAGCGGGCCGGTGCCGATGTGGATCAGCTTGCGCGACAGGTCCCGCGAGAGAATGCGGCGCTGCGCCAAGGTGTCGTTGATCCGCAGCCACGTCAGGGCCACGGCAAAGGTGATGAACAAAGCGACGATGTCGCGCACCCAGGCGTTGGACAGCAAGGAAGCAAGCCAGTCGGGCATGGGCCACCTCCGGGGAAAAAAACAAGCGGAGGCCCGTGGCGCCGGGTCTCCGCTGTCGGTTTGAGGATAGAGACTACGCCGGGGTTGGCGCGGGACTGGGAGGCACGGCCGGCTGTGGGCCGCCCCGCACCTCCTCGCGGCGGCGGTCGGCCGGAGCCGGGGCCGCCGGCGCCGGGGCGGGCGCCGGCTGTGGCAGGGCGGCGCGGCCCTCGTTCCACAGGGCCTCGAACTCCTCTGCCGTCAAGGTTTCCACCTCGATCAGTCGCTCCGCCACCAGCTTCAGCTTGTCAATGTGGGCCTCCATGGCAGCGCGCGCCTGGGCGTAGGCCTGCGCCACGATGGCCTTGACCTCGCGGTCAATCTCCTTGGCGGTGGCCTCGCTGTAGTCGCGCTGCTCCGACAGCTCGCGCCCCAGGAAGACCAGCTCCTCCTTGCGGCCGTAGACTTGTGGGCCCAGCCGCTCGCTCATGCCGTAGCGGGTGACCATCTGCCGGGCGATCTGCGTCACCTTGTCCAGGTCGTCGCGGGCGCTGGTGGTGATCTCGCCGAAGATCAGCTCCTCGGCGATGCGGCCGCCCAGGGCCACGGCGATGTAGTCCATGAACCACTCGCGTGTCACCAGGCCGCGGTCTTCCTCCGGGAAGGACAGCACATAGCCTGCCGCAGTGCCGCGCGGGATGATGCTGATCTTGTACACCGGGTCCGCGTTGGGCATCACCTTGCGCATGACCGCATGGCCGGCCTCGTGGTAGGCGATCACCCGCTTCTCCTCCGGGCTGATCACCCGGCTGCGGCGCTCCGGCCCACCCAGGGCCACGCGCTCGATGGCCTCCACCAGCTCCCGCTGGCTGATGTTGCGCCGGTTGCGCCGGGCCGCCAGGATGGCCGCCTCGTTCACCATGTTCTCGATGTCCGCGCCCACGAAGCCGGGGGTGCCGCGGGCGATGGCGTCCAGGTCCACGTCCTCGGCCAGGGGCTTGCCCCGCACGTGGATGTCCAGGATGGCGCGACGGCCCTTCAGGTCGGGCTGGTCCATCACCACCCGGCGGTCGAAGCGCCCCGGCCGCAGCAGCGCCGGGTCCAGGATGTCGGGCCGGTTGGTGGCGGCCATCACGATCACGTTGGTGTCGGTGTCGAAGCCGTCCATCTCCACCAGGATCTGGTTCAGCGTCTGCTCCCGCTCGTCGTGGGAGCCGCCCAGCCCCGCCCCGCGCTGCCGGCCGACCGCATCAATCTCGTCCACGAACACGATGCAGGGCGAGTTGCGCTTGGCCTGCTCGAACAGGTCGCGCACCCGGCTGGCGCCCACGCCCACGAACATCTCCACAAACTCCGAGCCGGAGATGGAGAAGAAGGGCACCCCCGCCTCCCCCGACACCGCCTTGGCCATCAGGGTCTTGCCGGTGCCCGGCGGGCCCACCAGCAGCACTCCCTTGGGGATGCGCGCGCCCAGGGCCGCGAACTTCTGCGGCTCCTTGAGGAACTCCAC
>JANWYQ010000201.1 GCA_025055015.1 Caldilineales bacterium | reverse complement strand
CAACAAGGCCGGCGGCACCGCGCCGAAGCCGTGGACCTACGCCAACGCCCAGGCTGTGCTGGACGAGATCACCCGCACCGTGCCCATGTACGCCGGGCTCACCTGGGCGGCCCTGGGCGACGAGGGCAAGCAATGGCCGGCTGACGCCGTGCCGTCGCCCGCGCGGCGCTTCAGCGTGCCGGTCCGCCCCGCCACCAACGGCGTCGCCAAGGACTTCCCCTACGCGCTGGTGACGGGTCAGGTGCTCTACGACGGCGGCACCCTGTTCAGCCTGACCGAGCAGGCCCAGGGCATCCGCGTTCCCACCGCAGTGGCCGTGAGCCCGCAGGACGCGGCCCGCGAGGGGCTGGCCGACGGCCAGGTGGTCACGGTGGCGTCGGCCTTTGGTCGGCTGTCGCTGCCGGTGCGGGTGGACGAGACGGTGCAGCCCGGCACGGTGTGGATCCCCGCCTCGCTGCCCGGCGCGCCGGTGCAGGCCCTGGCCGAGCGGGTGGACGACGCCCACGGCGTCCGCGTGCGGCTGACCAAGTGACCGGAACGAACGCCATGAACTGGATCGAAGTCTTCCTGATCCCCTTCATCAAGAGCCTGGTGCTGATCTTGGCGCTGCTCACCGGCTTCGCCTACATGACCTACTACGAGCGCAAGGTGCTGGCGCGCTTCCACGTGCGCTACGGCCCCAACCGGGCCGGCCCCTTCGGCCTGCTGCAGCCGGTGGCCGACGCGATCAAGGCCATCTTCAAGGAGGAGATCATCCCGGCCCACGTGGACAAGTGGGTCTACCTGGCCGCGCCGGTGCTGGCGCTGATCCCGGCGCTGATCGCGTTCGCCGTCATCCCCATCGGCCCCGATCTGAACCTCTTCGGCCGGCAGGTGTCGCTGTACATTGCCGACGTCAACATCGGCTTCCTGTACGTGTTGGCCGTAGCCAGCGTGGGCACCTACGGCGTGATCCTGGCCGGCTGGAGCAGCAACAACAACTACTCGCTGCTGGGCGCCTTGCGCACGGCGGCGCAGATGGTCAGCTACGAGCTGCCGCTGGGGATCATCCTGGTGGCCGTGGTGCTGACCACCAGCCTGGCGACCGGCGAGGGATCGCTGAGCCTAGTGGGCCTGGTACAGCAGGAACGGCCGTGGTGGGTGTGGCTGTGGCTGTGGGTGGCCTTTCCTATTTTCTTCATCTGCATGTTGGCCGAGACCAACCGCAGCCCCTTCGACCTGCCGGAGACGGAGAACGAGCTGGTGGCCGGCTTCCAGACGGAGTACGGCGGCATCAAGTTCGCCCTCTTCTTCATGGCCGAGTACATCCATATGATCACCGCCAGCGCCATCATGGCCACGGTGTTCTTCGGCGGGTGGCAGGGGCCCTTCGTGGACCGCTGGCCGGCCCTGGGCATCCTCTACTTCGTGGTTAAGGTCATCCTGGTGCTGTTCCTGTTCCTGTGGGTGCGGGCCAGCGTGCCCCGCGTCCGCTACGATCAGCTCATGCACTTCTGCTGGAAGTTCCTCTTCCCCGTCTCGTTGGTCTACCTGGCCATCACGGCGGTGTTGGTCGCTCTTCTCTGATGACGAGCCACTCGTTACGCACTGGAGCCCCCCATGTCTGGACTGAGCGATGTAGTGAACGGAGCGGTACAGATCGCTGAGGCAATGGGCGTCACGCTGAAGAACCTGCTCACCCGGCCGGTGACGGTGGAGTACCCCGACGAGCCGGTGGCGGTGTTCCCGCGCTACCGCGGACGCCACATGCTGCGGCGCTACGACAACGGGCTAGAGCGGTGCATCGGCTGCTGCCTGTGCGAGGCCGCCTGCCCCACCGGCGCCATCCTGGTGGAGGCGGCGGAGAACGACCCCGCCAACCCCCACTCCCCCGGTGAGCGCTACGCCAAGACCTACGAGATCAACCTGCTGCGCTGCGTGTTTTGCGGCGACTGCGAGGAAGCCTGTCCCACCGAGGCCATCGTCCTCACCCAGGCCATCCCCATGCCGGAGTACAGCCGCCGCAGCTTCATTCTAACGAAGGAGCAGCTGCTTGAGCCGCCGGAGATGAACGTAGCCATCCGACCGGAGGCGTAGGGTGATGTCCACGGATTGCGCAGTGCGCATTTCCCAACACCCCTCGCGCGCTGCGTCGTGTGCAACGAGCGATGCGCAACCTGTAACTCGCAATCGTTGTCCCTCTTGAGAGACCGTCCCATGCAACTTGTGTTGTTCTTTGTGCTGGCGCTGTTGGCGGTGGCCGGCGCGGTGGGCGTGGTGCTGAGCAAGAACGCCGTGTACAGCGCGCTGGCGTTGCTGCTGAACTTCGCCGTGCTGGCGGTGTTCTACATCATGCTCAACGCGCAGTTCTTGGGCGTGGTGCAGGTCATCGTCTACGCCGGCGCCATCGTGGTGCTGTTCTTGTTCGTGATCATGCTCATCGGCGGCCAGCTGGCGCCCGATGCGCTGACCGCGGGCAGCCGGCGGCCGGCGCGCGTCGTGGCGCTGATCGCCGGCCTGGTGGCCCTGGCCGGGCTGGCCTACGGCCTGGTGAGCGGCGCGCTGGCCCCGCAGACCGGCCAGGTTCAGGGCAGCGGCAGCGTCCAGGCCATCGGCCGGGTGCTCTTCACCGACTACCTGCTGCCCTTCGAGCTGGCCTCGGTGCTGCTGCTGGTGGCCATGATCGGCGCGGTGGTGTTGGCCCGCAAGCCGACGAAATCTTGACGCGCGCGATCAAGACTGGGCCAGTTTTCAAAACTGGCCCAGTCCCGATCGCAGTCGCTAGTCTCCTGACGAGAAACATGACCGCCGTCCCAACCTCCTTTTACCTTGTCTTGTCTGCTCTCATCTTCGTCATCGGCGCTGTGGGCGTTCTCGTGCGGCGCAACGCCTTGATCATCTTCATGTGCGTGGAGCTGATGATGAACGCCGTGAACCTCACCCTCATCGCCCTGGCCGACCGCTTTGGCCGGCTGGACGGCCAGATCTTCGTCTTCATGGTCATGGCCGTGGCCGCCGCCGAGGTGGCCGTCGGCCTGGCCATCGTCATGGCGCTGGTCCACCACCGCGACACGACGAACGTGGACGAGATCAACTTGTTGAAGGGGTGAGGGGCGTGATGGGTGATTCGTTGACCGCTTGTCCTCGCCGTGCCGGCGAGTGTGCGTGAGGAAACCGGACAACGAATGAGGAAACGAATAGGCGCACAAACCAATTCCTAACCGCTTACCGTCCACCGTTTAACGTTCACCGGTTACCGTCCACCGATCACCGGTCCCCCGCGCGGAGTACTCATGCTCGACTACGCTTGGCTTATCTTCGTGCCACCGCTGGCGGCGCTGTTGGTGAACGCCTTCTTCGGGCGGCGCCTGGGCAAGCCCGCTGCCGGCTACCTGGGCGCCGTGGCCGTGGGCCTCTCCTTCTTGGTGGCCCTAGGCATCTTCTTCGGCCTGCTGGGCCTGCCCGCAGAGGAGCGCAGCCACACCGTCACCCTGTGGTCGTGGATCCACATCGGCAACTTCCGGCCCGACTTCGCCCTGCTGCTAGACCCGTTGTCCAGCCTGATGGCGCTGGTGGTCACCGGTGTCGGCTTCCTGATCCACGTCTACTCGGTGGAGTACATGAAGCTGGACGACGAACACCACCAGCTGGACGCACGGCGCTACGCCCGCTACTTCGTCTTCCTGAACTTCTTCATCGTGGCCATGCTGATCCTGGTGCTGGCCAACAACCTGGTCCTGCTCTACCTGGGCTGGGAGGGGGTCGGCCTGGCCAGCTACCTCTTGATCGGCTTCTGGTTCCACAAGCCCTCGGCCGCGGACGCAGGCAAGAAGGCCTTCCTGGTAAACCGGGTGGGCGACTTCGGCATGGCGGTGGCCATCATGCTGATCTTCGCGGCGGTGGGCGCGCAGGCCGGCAGCCTGGCCTTCACCGACCTCTACCGGGTGATCCAGCAGAGCGCGCCCCTGTTGGCCGGCGTGGCCTCCACCGTCACGCTGCTGCTCCTGCTGGCCGCCACCGGCAAGTCGGCGCAGATCCCGCTGTGGGTCTGGTTGCCCGATGCCATGGAGGGTCCCACGCCGGTCAGCGCGCTGATCCACGCCGCCACCATGGTCACCGCCGGCGTGTACATGACCGTGCGCATGAGTCCCCTGTTCGAGCTGGCCGGCAACACCCTGACGTGGGTGGCCTGGGTGGGCGCGCTCACGGCCCTGATGGCGGCCACCATCGCCCTCACCAAGACCGACCTCAAGCGCATCCTGGCCTACTCCACCATCTCCCAGCTCGGCTACATGTTCCTGGGCGTGGGCGTGGGCGGCTACGTGGCGGCCATGTTCCACCTGACCACCCACGCCTTCTTCAAGGCCCTGCTCTTCTTGGCCGCAGGCAGTGTGATGCATGCCCTGCACGGCGAGCTGGACATCAACAAGATGGGCGGCCTGCGGGCCAAGCTGCCCACCACCTACCGCACCTTCCTGATCGGCGCAGCGGCCCTGGCCGGCTTCCCCCTGCTCTCCGGCTTCTTCAGCAAGGACGCCATCCTGGTGGCCACCTTCGAGCACCACGCCTACCTGCTCTACGCCATCGGGCTGGTCACCGCCCTGTTGACAGCGGTGTACAGCTTCAAGATGGTGTTCGTGCCCTTCTGGGGCCAGCCGCGCGACCGCAAGCTGTTCGACCACGCGCACGAGTCGCCGGCTCTGATGACCCTGCCCCTGTGGGTGCTGGCGGCGCTGTCGGTGGTTGGCGGCTTGGTCAACCTGCCCTTTGTGGCTACCCTAGAGCACTGGCTGGAGAAGCTGGTGGCCTTGGGGCCGGTGGGCAAGCCGGAGCACCCCGCCCTGGCCGTAGAGCTGGCGCTGCTGGCGGTGTCGGCCCTGGTGGCGCTGGGCGGCATCTGGCTGGCCTACCGCGCCTACGTGCAGCAGCCGGACCTGGCCGTGCGCATCCGCGAGCGGATCAAGCCGCTGCACACCCTGGCCGCCAACGGCTACTACTTCGACTGGGCCTACAACAAGCTGGTGGAGGGGCTGTGGGCCTTCAGCCGCTTCCTGGCCGGCGCAGTGGACCAGCAGAGCATTGACGCTGCGGTCAACGGCCTGGCCCGGGCCTTCGGCTGGCTAGGCAGCCGCACCAGTCGGCTGGAGACCGGGCTGGTGAGCCTCTACGCCCTCTCCCTGTTCGTGGGCCTGGTGGTGGTGCTGGGCTACTTCCTGGCCACGGCGATCATCGGACGCTAGCTGCCCCTGTTGGGTAACGCACTGAACGGGACGCAGTTCATGAGCACATCTCTGACCTCTCTGCCGGTGTTGAGCCTTGTCGTCTTCCTGCCGCTGGTGGGCGCGCTGGCGCTCCTGTTCATCCGCAGCAGCGCCGAGCGAGCCCTTAAGTGGACGGCGATGCTCACCGCGCTGTTGACCTTTGCCGTGTCGCTGATCCTCTTCTTCGGCTGGCGGGTGGGCGAGGCCGGCTACCAGTTCGTGGAGCAGCGGCCGTGGGTGCCCGACGTGGGCATCGGCTACCACCTGGGCGTGGACGGCATCAGCCTTTTCCTGGTGCTGCTGACCACCTTCCTGATGCCCCTGACGCTGCTCTTCTCGTGGGACACGGTGAAGGATCGGCTCAAGGCCTACCTGGTGCTGATGCTGCTGCTGGAGACCGCCATGCTGGGCGTGTTCGTCGCCCTGGACCTGGTGCTCTTCTTCGTCTTCTTCGAGGCCAGCTTGATCCCCATGTACTTCCTGGTGGGGCGCTGGGGTGGCCCGCGGCGGGTCTACGCAGCTCTGAAGTTCTTCATCTTCACCGCCACCGGCAGCGCGCTGATGCTGGCTGCCATTCTGGTGTTGGGCTACCTGCATCAGCAGCAGACCGGCCGCTGGTCCTTCGACCTGCTGGACCTGTACAGCGTCGTCATCCCCACCGGCCTGGCGCCGTGGCTCTTCCTGGCCTTCACCCTGGCCTTCGCCATCAAGGTGCCCCTCTTCCCCTTCCACACATGGCTGCCCGACGCCCACGTGGAGGCGCCCACTGCCGGCTCGGTGATCCTGGCCGGCATCCTGCTGAAGATGGGCACCTACGGCCTGCTGCGCTTCTCGGCCACCCTCTTCCCGGCCGAGACCTACCGCTTCACGCCGCTGCTGATGGCCTTGGCGGTGGTGGGCATCCTCTACGGCGGCCTGGTGGCCCTGGTGCAGAAGGACGTCAAGAGCTTGGTGGCCTACTCCTCGGTGGCGCACCTGGGGTTTGTGGTGCTGGGCCTCTTCTCCCTGACCGCCCAGGGCGTGTCGGGCGCAGTGCTGCAGATGGTCAACCACGGCCTGAGCACCGGCGCGCTGTTCCTGCTGGTGGGCTTCATCTACGAGCGGCGCCACACCCGGCTGCTGAGCGAGTTCGGCGGCCTGTGGAAGGTGATGCCCGTCTATGCCGCCATCTTCCTGATCGTCACCCTCTCCAGCGCCGGACTGCCAGGGCTGAACGGCTTCGTGGGCGAGTTCACCATCCTGGTGGGCGCCATGCAGGCCAGCCGTTTCTTCGCGGTGCTGGGCACGCTGGGCATCATCGTGGCGGCCTGGTACTTGCTGTGGGCCTTCCGCCAGGTGTTCCAGGGTCCAGTGACCAACCCCGCCAACCAGTCCCTGAAGGACCTCCACTGGCGCGAGGTGCTGACGGTGGCGCCCATCGTGGTGCTCTTCTTCGTGATCGGCCTCTTCCCCGGCCTCTTCCTGGAGCGCATCAACCCCTCTGTGGAGGCCCTGCTGAGCCAGGTGAACCAGCGCGCGCTGGCCGTCCAGGCCGAGCCGCAGCCGCAGGCGCTCAGCCTGGTGAAGCTGGTGCAGCGCAACTGATCTCATCCCCCTCCTTCGAGGCATTATGACCCTTCCGACCCTCGACTTGGTGGTCCTGTTGCCCCAACTGATCGTGTTGACGGCGGCGCTGCTGGTCTTGGTGGTGGACGGGCTGTCTGGCGCGCGCAGCTGGTTGCTGGCCGGCATCAGCCTGGTTGCGCTGCTGGCCGCCGGCGCGGCCGCCATCTGGCTCAGCCTGCAGCCGGGCGAGCCGCGGCGCCTCCAGGCCATGGCCGTGGCCGACGGCTTTGCCCTGCTGTTCGACGTGGTGATCGTGGTGGCGGCTGTGTTGGGCGTGCTGCTGGCCTACCAGAGCATCCCCCGCATCAGCCAGCAGGTGGGCAGCTACTACGCCCTGTTGCTGCTGGCCGTGGTGGGCATGATGACCATGGGCGCGGCCCTGGACCTGATCGTGGTCTTTCTGGCCCTGGAGATCCTGTCGCTGGCCCTCTACATCCTGGCCGGCTTCAACCGCAGCGAGCCGCGCAGCGCAGAGGCGTCGCTGAAGTACTTCCTGCTCGGTGCGTTCGCCTCGGCCTTCTTCCTCTACGGCGCGGCCCTGGTGTACGGCGCCACGGCCAGCCTGAACCTGGAGGCCATTGCCGCAGCTTTGGCCGGCGGCAGCCGGTCGCCTGCGATGCTCTACCTGGGCATTGCCCTGCTGATCGTCGGCTTCGGCTTCAAGGTGGCGTTGGTGCCCTTCCACATGTGGACCCCCGACGTGTACCCGGGCGCGCCGACGCCGGTCACCGCCTTCATGTCCGCAGCCACCAAGGCCGCAGCGTTCGCAGCCTTTTTGCGGCTTTTCTTGACCGCCTTACCCACGGCCCAGCCCACCTGGAGCTGGGCGTTGGCCGTGCTGGCCGCGGTCACCATGACCCTGGGCAACGTCGCTGCCCTGCGCCAGCGGGAGCTGAAGCGCATGTTGGCCTACTCCAGCATCGCGCACGCGGGCTACGCGGCCGTGGGCCTGGTGGCGGGCACGGCCCAGGGCGCCGGCGCCGTGCTCTTCTACCTGCTGGCCTACGCGTTCATGAACGTGGGCGCGTTCGGCGTGGTGGCGGCCTTGGAGCGGGCGGGGGAGTACGACGTGGCCCGCGGCCGGCTGGCCGGCCTCTCCGAGCGCCAGCCTGCGCTGGCGGCGGCCATGGCCATCTTCATGTTCTCCCTGACCGGCATCCCTCCCTTCGCCGGCTTCTTCGGCAAGCTGTACGTCTTCGGCGCGGCGGTGGCCGCGGGCTGGGGCTGGCTGGTGGTGATCGGCGTGATCAACAGCGTGATCTCCGCCTACTACTACCTGCAGGTGACGGTGGAGATGTACTTTGCGGCGCCGGCCGCCGAGGCGCCGGCCGCGGCTGCGGCGGGGAAGAAAGGTCGCGCGGTCGCCAAGGCTGCGGCGCCCTCCCCGGCCCCGGAGGAGGGCAAGGCCGCTCCGGCGCCGTTGTCCCGAGCCACGGCTGCGGCAGTGCTGGCGGCCGCTCTGGGCACCGTGCTGATCGGCGTCTTGCCGGCCTTGCTCACCGGCTGGATCGCGCAGGCGGTGCAGGGTATCTTCTGAGTGCAGAGCGTGCCGGCGGGCGAAGGCCGCGAGATGAAAGTCCACCGGCCAAAAGGCGGCGCCCGCTGAAGCGGGCTGTGTGTGAGCTGTCGAGCCCCGTTCACGGGGGGCCGTTGGGTGGCCGGGCGAAGGCCGGGGGATGAAGTCCCCCGGCCAAAAGACGGCGCCCGCTGAAGTGGGCTTGTGCGCCGGCCTGCTGCCGAGCCCCGTTCACGGGGCGCTGCAGTTTAGCCGGGCGACTTCATCGCCCGGCGGGCCTCTACCACGGCAGCCTTGCGTTAGCGCGGGATCTCAATCGTAAACGTGCACCCCTCGCCCGGCCGGTTGTCCACGGTCACCCGTCCGTGGTGCGCCTGGACGATGCTGTGCACGATGCTCAGCCCCAGGCCGCTGCCTGGCGCGCCGTTGTTGCGTCCCCGGTAGAAGCGCTCGAAGATGCGGGGGAGGTCCTCGGGGTCCACGCCCGGGCCGGTGTCCGACACCCACAGCGCCACGCCGGCCGGCGTAGCCTTAGCGCCAGCAGTCACGGCCCCGCCCGATGGGGTGAACTTCAGCGCGTTGTCCAGCAGGTTGGTCAGGGCCAGCTCGAGCCGGGGGCGGTCGCAGCGCACCAGCAGGGGCCGGTCAGGGGTCTCCACGGCCAAAGCGATGTCCTTCTCCGCAGCGCGAGCCTTGAAGGCTGCCGCCGTGTCCGCCACGATTTCGCCGGCGTCGTGCACCGCCAGATCAAGGCTCACCAGGCCCGCGTCCAGGCGGCTGAGGTTGAGCAAGTTCTGGGTGATCCACTCCAGGCGGTTGATCTGCGCCGCGCTCTCGGCCAGGAACTCGGCGCGGGCCTCGGCGTCGTCGGCCGCCGGCCCCTGGAGCAGCTCCACGAAGCTGCGCAGCGCGGTGATGGGAGTGCGCAGCTCGTGGGAGGCGTCGGCCACGAAGCGGCGCAGCGCGTCCCGTTCCGCGGCCAGCTCGGCAAAGCTGGTCTCCAGCCGCTCGGCCATCCGGTTGAACTGCGTGGCCACCTGGCCGATCTCGTCCTGGGTGGTCACCGGCGCGCGGGCGGAGAGGTCGCCGGCGCCCATGCGGCTGGCGGTGGCGGCCAGGCTGTCCAGGGGCGCAGCCAGGCTGCGGCTGACCAGCAGGCCGATCGCCAGGGCCAACAGCGTCGCGCCCAGCCCCGCCAGCGTAAAGGCGCGGCGAGCGGTGTCTACCGCTTGCCGGCTGGTGTCCAGGCCGCCGCTGAGCTCGACAAAGCCCCAGGGCTGGGCAGGGTCGCCGATCGGCGCAACGATCACCTGCGTTGAGCGAGGGGAGGCGGCCGCCAATGCGCCGGCGGCGGGCTCAGGGGTAGGTTGGGCGACCTGGTTGGGCACGCGACCGGTGCGGAACTCCACCCGGCTGCCCCCTGCCCCCACCACCCGCTGCACCACGATGTACTCGGTGCCGGCGGGCAGGTTCTCCGCTAAGAAGCGCTCCACCTCCGGCCACAGCTTCACCCACGGCCGGTTGGTGGGCAGGGTGAGGATGACGGTGCCCGGGGCTTGGCCGGTGGCCTGCGCCTGTTGCAGCCACGCCTGGGTGACAGGGTCAACCCACACCAGCTCCTCCACCTCGGTGCGCGGCCCGGTGTCCACCAACACCCGGCGGCT
>JANWYQ010000186.1 GCA_025055015.1 Caldilineales bacterium | reverse complement strand
AGTTCAGGACTTCACAATGCCTCCTAGCGCCATTATACGCCTGGTCCATTCCCCTTGTCAACGGCTTTCTTGTTGCAAAGCCGAGCCACACCCAGCTCCCCCGCCCCGCGCCGACCGCTCGTCCCCACCACCGTTCACCGTTCACCGTTTACGGTTCACCGTTTACCGTTTACCGTTCACCGTTCACCCCTCACCGTTCACCGTCCCCGCGTTGCGAACCCTTAACACAACTCCAACCACCGCTTAATTTCGGCGCGGGCTCAGCGTGAGTAAAATAGCGGGTTGTAGCGCCACGCATTGCGCGCGTCCATCGCAACCCTGTAGCGCAACTCCTGCGGAGTTGCGCTACACCTTGAAGGCCGCCTATGATCGAAGCCAACGACCTGTCCAAGTCCTACGGCCCCATCGAGGCGCTGCGCGGGGTCTCCTTCTCCGTTCGGCCGGGCGAGATCGTCGGCCTGCTGGGGCCCAACGGCGCCGGCAAGAGCACCCTGATCAAGATCCTCACCGGCTACCTGCAGCCCGATCGCGGCAGCGCCGTGGTGGACGGCCTCGACGTGCTGACCCAGCGCCTGCTGGTGCAGCAGCGCATCGGCTACCTGCCGGAGAACACCCCCCTCTACCCCGACCTGTCGGTGCAGGCCTACCTCAAGCTGATGGCCGACCTGCGCAGCATCCCGCCGGCCGACCAGCCGGCCCTGATCTCCGCCGCCGTGCGCGCGGCCGGCCTACAGGACCACCTCACCCGCCCCATCGGCCAGCTCAGCAAGGGCTTCCGCCAGCGGGTGGGCATCGCCCAGGCCATCCTCCACCGCCCGCGGCTGCTGATCCTGGACGAGCCCACCATCGGCCTCGACCCCACCCAGATCGTGGAGATCCGCGGCCTCATCCGCCGCCTGGCCCAGCACAGCACCGTCCTCTTCTCCACCCACATCCTGCCCGAGGTGGAGGCCCTGTGCGACCGGGTGATCATCCTGATGAACGGCCAGGTGCGGGCCGACGCCCGACTGGCAGACCTGGCCCAGAGCGGCGGCGACGTGCTGCTGGTGCTGCAGGAGGAGGCGCCGGCCGCGGCGGCTGCGCTGCAGGCCCTGCCCGGCGTGGCCAAGGTGCGGGCCGAGCGGGACGGCGGCCGCTACCCTGCCTTCCGCCTCACCCCGCGCCAGGTGAACGGCCAGGCCGCCGACCTGGGCCCCGCCGTCTTCGACCTAGCTCGCCAGCGCGGCTGGCCCGTGCGCGAGCTGCGCCACGAGCGCCGCACCCTGGAGACCATCTTCAACGAGCTGGCAACGCAAGCCTGACCACCGAGCCATGAAGCAAACGCTAGCCATCGCCCGCAAAGAGCTCAACAGCTACTTCAGCTCCCCCATGGCGCTGATCTTCGTCGCTGCGTTCCTGGCGCTGGTGCTGCTGACCTTCTTCTGGGTGGACACCTTCTTCGCTCGGGGCATCGCCGACGTGCGGCCCCTGTTCAGCCGCATGCCGCTGCTCATGATCTTCCTGGTGGCCAGCCTGACCATGCGCCAGTGGAGCGAGGAGGAACAGCGCGGCACCCTGGAGATGCTCCTCACCCTGCCCGTGACGTCGGTGCAGCTGGTCCTGGGCAAGTTCCTGGCCGTGATGGCCCTGGTGGCCCTGGCCCTGGCCCTCACCCTCTTCCTGCCCATCATGGTGGCCATCGTGGGCAACCTGGACTGGGGGCCGGTGATCGGCGGCTACCTGGCCGCGCTGCTGCTGGCCGCGGCCTACGCCGCCATGGGCCTGTTCGTCTCCTCCCGCACCGACAACCAAATCGTGGCCCTGATCCTGACCGCGCTGCTGGCCGGCTTCTTCTACCTGATCGGCTCGCCCACGGTCACCGACTTCGCCGGCGGCCGGCTGGCCGAGGTCCTGCGGTCCCTGGGCGCGGGCAGCCGCTTCCAGTCCATCGAGCGCGGGGTGATTGACCTGCGGGATCTGGTGTACTACCTGAGCCTCACCGCCCTCTTCCTGGCCCTCAACGTGCTGTCGGTGGAGAGCAAGCGCTGGAGCCGCAGCCAGCAGACCCGGGCCTACCGCGGTAGCCTGGTGCTCACCGTGGTCCTGCTGGCGGCCAACCTGGTGGCGCTCAACCTGTGGCTCAGCCGGCTCAGCGCGCTGCGGCTGGACCTGACCGAGCAGCGGCAGTACAGCCTGTCCCAGCCGACGCGCGACCTCATCTCCGGCCTCAGCGAGCCCCTGCTGCTGCGGGCCTACATCAGCGAGAAGACCCACCCCCTGCTGGCCCCCTTGGCGCCCCAGATCGCCGACCTGATGCAGGAGTACGCCGTGGCCTCCGGCGGCCGGGTGCGGGTCGAGGTGGTGGACCCCGTGAACGACCCCGACCTGGAGGCCGAGGCCAACCAGACCTACGGCATCCGGCCCACCCCCTTCCAGATCGCCGGCCGCAACGAGACCTCGGTGATCAACTCCTACTTCGACATCCTGGTGCGCTACGGCGACCAGAGCGAGGTGCTCAACTTCCGCGACCTCATCGAGGTACAGGCCCGGCGGGACGGCACCCTGGACGTGCGCCTGCGTAACCCGGAGTACGACCTGACCCGGGCCATCAAGAAGGTGGTCTACGGCTTCCAGGACGTGGGCGCGGCCCTGAGCCGCCTGGAGCAGCCGGCCCGCCTGACCCTCTTCGTCACCCCCAATACCCTGCCGGAGCCGCTGCGGTCGGTGCCCGACGTGGTGCGCAAGGTCGCCAACGACATCGCCCAGACGGCCAGCGGCAAGCTGCTCTTCCAGCAGGTGGACCCCGACGCCGCGGGCAGCCAGTGGAACCGCCAGAAGCTGTGGGAGACCTACGGCATCCAGCCCTTTGCCGTCTCCCTCTTCTCGCCGGACAGCTACTACCTGCACGCGGTGCTGGAGGCGGGCGACCAGGCCCAGGTGATCTACCTGCCCGGCGACGTCAGCGAGGCGGAGCTGCGCACGGCGCTGGAGGCGGGCATCAAGCGCGCCTCGGCCGGGTTCCTGAAGGTGGTGGGCCTGTGGACGCCGCCGGAGACGCCCACGGCCGACATGTTCGGCCAGCTTCAGCAGCCCATCTCCACCTACCGCACGGTGCGGGAGCAGCTCAGCCAGGAGTACGAGGTGCGGGACGTAGACCTGAACAGTGGCCAGGTGCCCGCCGGCGTTGACACCCTGGTGCTGGTGGCGCCCCAGGGCCTCAGCGACCGGGCGCGCTACGCGGTGGACCAGTTCCTGATGCGGGGCGGCAGCGTGGTGATGGCCGCCGGCAACTACCGCCTGACCGTGGACCAGTTCACCGGCCAGGTGGGTGTGGAGCCCATCGCCGACGGCGTGGCCCCCCTGTTGGCCAGCTACGGCATCACCCTCACCCAGGCGCTGGTGATGGACCCGCAGAACGAGCCCTTCCCCGTGCCGGTGGTGCGCAACGTGGGCGGCTTCCAGGTGCAGGAGATCCAGCTCATCAACTACCCGCCTTTCGTGGACGTGCGCAGCGACGGCATGGCCCAGGGCGACCCCATCGTGGCCAACCTGCCCGCCGTCACCCTGAACTGGGCCTCGCCCGTCGAGCTGGACCCGGCCAAGAACGAAGGGCGCACGGCAACGGTGCTGCTCCAGTCCAGCCCCCGCTCCTGGCTGCGCCGCTCCACCAACGTCGAGCCGGACCTGCAGACCTATCCGGAGCTGGGCTTCCCGGTGGAGGGGGAGCAGAAGCGCTATCCCCTGGCGGTGGCGGTTCAGGGCCGCTTCCAGAGCGCGTTCCGCGGCCAGCCCATGCCGCCGGCCGCGGACCAGGCCGACCAGTCGGCGCCGCCCGAGCCCATGGCCACCGTGGACCAGTCGCCCGACACGGCGCGGTTGGTGGTGATCGGCAGCGGCGAGTTCCTCAACGACACGGTGTTCGGCATCTCCGCCCGCTTGAGCGGCGAGCGCTACCTCAACAGCCTCCAGCTGCTGCAGAACGCGGTGGACTGGTCGGTGGAGGATTTGGACCTGCTGGCCATCCGCGCGCGGGGCACCTCCACCCGGCTGTTGGAGCCGCTGAGCGAGCGCCAGCAGAACACGTGGGAGGCCGCGGCCTACCTGGTGGCGCTGCTGGCGGTGGCGGCCCTCGGCGCCTTCTGGGCCATCCGTCGCCGCAGCGAACAGCCCATGGCCTTGGTGCCGGAGAGCTGAGCCGAGGGGAGGCGCAACGATGAACAAGACCAACCGCATCCTCACCGCGATCCTGGTGGTGCAGCTGGCGCTGGCGGTGTTCCTGCTGTGGCCCCGCTCGGCGCCGGCCGGCGGCGGGCCGCTGCTCCCCGACCTCAAGGCCGAGGACGTGGCGCAGGTGACGGTCCAGGACCGGGACGGCAACCGCATCCGGCTGGCGCGGCAGGGGGACGGCTGGGTGCTGCCCGAGGCCGACGACTTCCCGGCGCTGGCGGACCGCGTCAACCAGCTGCTGGACAAGCTGGTGAAGCTCAACACTGCCCGGCTGGTGGCGCAGACGGCCGACAGCCATCGCCGGCTGCAGGTGGCCGAGGCCGACTTCCAGCGCCGCATCGAGCTGGAGACCAAGGACGGCCGGCGCTACGTGGTGTACCTGGGCTCCTCGCCCCAGCCCGCGGCCATCCACGTGCGGCTGGAAGGGCAGAACCAGGTCTACCTGGGGCGCGACCTGTCGGCCTTCGACGCCGCCACCCTGCCCAGCTCCTACGTCTCCCTGGACTACCAGATCGTGTCCCAGGGCGACATCACCGCCATGACCGTGACCAACGCCAACGGCGAGCTGCGCTTCCGCAAGGACGAGGCCGGCCAGTGGACCCTGGAGGGCCTGGCCGAGGGGGAGCAGCCCAACGCCTTCGCCATCTCCGACCTGGTGAGCCGGGCCGCGGCGGTGCGGCTGAGCCGTCCCTTGGGCAAGACCGCACGGCCGGAGCACGGCCTGGACCGGCCTGCGGCCGTGGTGACGTTGACCGTGCAGCCGGCCGGCGGCCAGGCGCAGACCGTCACCCTGACCGTAGGCGCCAAGGACGAGGCCGACGGCACGTACGTGGTGCGCTCGTCCCAGTCGGCGTACGTCGTGAAGACCTCGGAGTGGAGCGTGCGCGACTTCGTGGAGAAGGCCCGCAGCGACTTCCTGCAGCAGCCGACGCCCACGCCGGAGGCGACGCCCACGGCGCCGGCCGAGAGCCCAGAGGCAACACCGACGCTGGCGGCGCCGTGAACGGGTCTCGCAGTGACCCTCCAGTGCCGTGAAACTTGAAGTTTCCCGTGGACCAGAGGTATACTGGTGCCGAGGTATCGTCCTGGCCCTCGTGTGTACCCTGAAGCGCTCATGTCCACCACCGAGCATCCCGAGCTGAGCGTCTACCAGCGCACTGCCCTGGCGCGCGAGGAGCGGCGCGCCCAGGCGCGCGCAGCGCGCAGGCAGCGGGGCCTGGAGGTGGCTCGTCAGGCCGCAGCCTTGCTGCGGGATCGGTATGGTGCGACTCGGGTGGTCCTCTTTGGCTCGGCCGCGCGCGGCCGCGGTTTTGGAGAGGGGTCGGACCTGGACCTGGCCGCGGAAGGCATTCCTGCGAAGGCGTTCTGGCAGGCGTGGGCGGCGTTGGACACCCTCGATCCCACCTTCGAGATCAACCTGGTCGCGTTTGAGGAAGCCACGCCGTCGCTGTTGGCCGCCATCGAGGCAGAAGGGATGGAGCTGTGATCCCCCACTACCGTGTGCTGCAGCGTCGCATCGAGGAGGAGATGGCCGAGGTCGAGCGCTCCGTTGCCACGGTCCTTCGCCATTGGCAGAGCGCCGAAACCGTCGCCTCCCACCGCGATGCGTACGTAAACTCGGTGGCCCTCAACCTGTACAGCTTTTTACACGGCCCTAGAGCGCATCTTTGAGCTGGTTGCGACGGACCTCGACGAGAGCACGCCGCGCGGGGCGACCTGGCACCACGAGCTGCTCCGCCAAATGGCCCTCGACCTCGGCGAGGCTCGCCCACCCGTGATCAGCAAGGATACCGCCTACCGTTTGGACGAATACCGCAAGTTCCGCCGTCGCGTCAGGAGCCTGTACGCGGCGCACCTGGACCCCGACCGCATGCGAGACCTGGTGCACGCGCTGCCGGACGTGTGGCGACGGGCTCGGCTGGACCTCGAGCAGTTCCTGGCCTTTCTGGACCAGCTGGCCCGCGCGGAGCGCTGACCGGTCGTTGCCGGCCATCGAGAAAGGTTGCCGACTTGGGGAGGTTGGCAACCTTTTTTTGATCCCTCCCGCTTGACAACCGTCTCGCGCTGTGGTAAGCTTCGTTAGCCCCTCCCCCAGGGGGAGGGGTGTGGAAGGGAGATCGGCCATGGACACCGCTCAAAAGCAACAAGTGCTTAACCGCCTCAAGAGCATCGAGGGCCACGTGCGCGGGATTCAGCGCATGGTGGAGGAGGACGCCTACTGCATTGACGTGATCCGCCAGCTCCACGCCGTGCAGAAGGCGCTGTCCGGCGTCAGCAGCATGGTGTTGGAGAACCACCTCAACACCTGCGTGGTCACTGCTGTGCGGGGCCCCAGCGCCGAGGAGCGCCAACGAGTGATCAGCGAGATCGTGCGCGTGTTCCAGGAGACGGAGCGGCTCTGAGCATCGAGCGGTGATCGGTGATCAGTGTTCAGTGACCAGTGATCAGCCAGCCCTCGGTCTTCTCCCGGATTTCCCGTTTTCCTTCCTTTCTGTTCCGAACGCCTTTTGAGGAGCCCACATGACCATCAAGACCTATTCCGTACCCAACATCAGCTGCGGCCACTGCGTCATGACCATCGAGCGGGAGCTGAAGCACGTGGCCGGCCTGCAAGCGGTGAAGGCCGACAAGGACAGCAAGACCGTGCGCGTCGAGGTGGAGAGCGACGCCGTGCTGCCCGCCGTGGAGGCGACGCTGGTGGAGATCGGCTACCCGCCGGTGTGAGCGGTGAACGGTGATCGGTAATCGGTGATCGGTGATCGGTGATCGGTAATCGGTGATCGGCAACGGGTCCGAGGAGGTGGACCTATGAGACCTTTGATGGCTCTTTGGCTGGCGGTGCTTGGCTTGCTGGCGGCGTGCGCTGCGCCGGCGGCTGAGCAGACGCCCACGCCGCCGACCGGCGGGCAAGGTCTGCCCACGGTGACGGTGTTCCACTCGCCTACCTGAGGGTGCTGTGGCGACTGGATGGCGTACATGGAGCAGAACGGCTTCTCCGTTGTCGCCAAGGACTACAACAGCGCCGACGCGCTGCGGGCGAGGAGCCGTGTTCCAGCAGCCCTCCGGTCTTGCCACACAGCCATCGTGGATGGCTATCTTATTGAGGGCCACGTGCCCGTGCGGGAGATCAATCGCCTGCTGGCCGAGCGGCCGGCCGGGATCGTCGGCCTGGCGGTGCCGGGCATGCCCGTTGGCGCCCCCGGCATGGAGGTGCCCGGCCAGCCCGCTCAGCCCTTCGACGTCATCGCCTTCGACGGGTCGGGCCGGACCCAGGTCTATGCCAGCTACCCGTGAATGGGTAGCAGCAGTCTGGTAGAGCGGTAGGCCAGCGTTACGACTTGCTTCGTTAGGCTTCCCATGCCCACCAAACGCCTCACCATCCCCGTCACCGGGATGACCTGCAGCAACTGCTCCAACACCGTGGCGCGCAGCCTGAAGCGCGTGAACGGCGTGCTGGAGGCCAACGTCAACTTCGCCAACGAGCGGGCCGAGGTGATCTACGACCCGGCGGTGGTCCAGCCCCTGCAGCTTATCGAGACCATCGAGGGCGCGGGCTACGGCGTGGCCGAGGCCGTGGTGGACCTGCCCATCGCCGGCATGACGTGCGCCAACTGCGCGGCCACGGTCGAGCGCAGCCTGCGACGGCTGGAGGGGGTGCTGGAGGCCAACGTCAACTTCGCCGCCGAGCGCGCTCACGTCCGCTACCTGCCCACGGTGGTGAGCCTGGCCGACCTGAAGCGCGCCGTCCACGAGGCCGGCTACCGGGTCATCGAAGCCGAAGCCAGCGGGCTGGACCGCGCTGAGGACGCGGAGATGGCCGCGCGCGAGGCGGAGCTGGCCGACCGCCGGCGGCGGCTGCTGGTGGGGGCCCTGCTCACGGTGCCCATCGTGGTGCTGAGCATGGGCCACGACTTCGGGCTGATCCCCCACTTTGCGGCCCGCGGCTGGCTGCTGTTGCTGCTCACCATCCCGGTGCAGTTCTGGGTGGGCGGCCTGTTCCTGCGCAGCGCATGGAAGGCCCTGCGCAACCGCACCGCCAACATGGACACCTTGGTGGCCATGGGCTCCCTGGCGGCCTTCTTGTACAGCGTCGTGGTGCTGGTGCTGGGCCTCGATGCCCACCTGTACTTCGAGTCCGCGGCGGTGATCATCACCCTGATCATGGTGGGCAAGTACCTGGAGAGCCGGGCCAAGGGGCAGGCCGGCGCGGCCATCCGCAAGCTGCTCAGCCTGCAGGCCAAGACGGCGCGGGTGGTGCGCCACGGCGAGGAGCTGGAGCTGTCGGTGGAGGAGGTGCAGATCAACGACATCGTGGTGGTGCGGCCCGGCGAGAAGATCCCCGTGGACGGCGTGGTGCTCAGCGGCCACTCGACGGTAGACGAGAGCATGATCACCGGCGAGAGCTTGCCTGTGGAGAAGGGGCCAGGCGACGAGGTGATCGGCGCAACCATCAACCGGTCGGGCAGCTTCCGCATGCGCGCCACGCGCGTGGGCCGCGACACTGCCCTGGCCCAGATCGTGCGCCTGGTGCAGGAGGCGCAGGGCTCCAAGGCGCCCATCCAGCGGGTGGCGGACCGAGTGGCGGCGGTGTTCGTGCCGGCGGTGATCGTGCTGGCCCTTGTGGTTTTCCTGGTCTGGTACTTCCTCGGTGGGGTTGGGTTCACCTCGGCTATGCTGTTTGCCGTGGCCGTGCTGCTCATCTCCTGCCCCTGCGCGCTGGGCCTGGCCACGCCGACGGCGGTCATGGCCGGCACGGGCGTGGGCGCCGAGCACGGCATCCTGGTGAAGAACGCCGAGGTGCTGGAGACCGCGTCCCGCATCTCGGTGGTGGTCTTGGACAAGACCGGTACCATCACCGAAGGACGCCCCCGGGTGACGGACGTGGTGGTTGGTGGACAGCTATCAGTGATCGGTGATCAGTTATCAGTGATCGGTGATCAGTTGTCAGTAGCCAGCCAAGAGCGGCCGACGACCGACCACCGTTCACGGGTCACCGATTACCCCTCACCGCTCACCGACTACCTTCTACAGCTAGCGGCCTCCGCGGAGAGCGTGTCGGAGCATCCGCTGGGCCAGGCGATCGTGGAGGCAGCCCGGGCCCAGGGGCTGGCGCTGGCCGAGCCTCAGGCGTTCCAGGCTATTCCCGGCGGCGGTATCGCAGCCGCTGTGGACGGGCACCAGGTGGTCATCGGCACCGCGCGGCTGCTGACAGAGCAGCAGACATCGCTCAACGGCCTGGAGCAGGCAGTGACGGCGCTGCAGCGCGAGGGCAAGACGGCCATGCTGGTGGCGGTGGACGGCCAGGCCATGGGCGTCATCGCCGTGGCTGACACCGTCAAGCCCACCTCACAGGAGGCCATCGCGCAGCTCCACGCCATGGGGATCGAGGTGGTGATGCTCACCGGCGACAACCGCCAGACTGCCGAGGCTATTGCCCGCCAGGTCGGCGTGGACCACGTGCTGGCTGAGGTGCTGCCAGGCGAGAAGGCGGAGGTGGTTCAGCGCATCCAGAGGCTAGGGGTCAGAGGTCAGGGGTTAGAGGCCAGAGGTCAGGGGTCAGAGGTTACGAGTGACGAGTTGCGACCTGCGCCCGTCGTTCCACCGTCCACCGTCCACCGTTCACCGTCCGCCGTTCACCGCTCACCGTTCACCCGTCAGCCGTCGCCGGTCGCCGGTCGCCGAGTAGTCGCTATGGTGGGCGACGGGATCAACGACGCGCCGGCCCTGGCCCAGGCAGACGTGGGCATAGCCATCGGCACCGGCACGGACGTAGCCATCGAGGCGGCAGACGTCGTCCTCATGCGCGGGGACCTGCGCAGCGTGCCCCAAGCTATCCGGCTGAGCAAGGCGACCATGCGGGGCATCAAGCAGAACCTGTTCTGGGCCTTCTTCTACAACGTGTTGGCCATCCCCATCGCGGCCGGCGTGCTGGTGCCCTTCTTCGGCCCCCAAGCGCAGCTCAACCCCATGGTTGCCGCGGCCGCCATGGCCTTCAGCTCAGTGTTCGTGGTGACCAACTCGCTCCGCCTGCGGCGGATGCGGCTGTGACTAGAAAGACTGGCCCACCCTGCAAGGCTGGGCCAGTCTGGCCGAATCGTTGAACAAAACTGGCCCAGCCTGCGAGGCTGGGCCAGTTTGAGTTGGCGATCAAACAAAACTGGTCCGGTCTTCGAGACCGGACCAGTTTTCATCCACCCCTACGCCACCGTTGCCTTGCGCCGGGTGGCCAGGGCAGCCACCACCAGCGCGCCTAGCCCGATGGCTGCCACTGCCCAGGGCAGCGCTGCGGCCGTCTCGGCGCTCGCGCTGCGCAGGCCGACGCTGTTGGGACCGGTGCC
>JANWYQ010000157.1 GCA_025055015.1 Caldilineales bacterium | reverse complement strand
GTGAGCATGGCGATGTTGCTGGCTTCAGGCTCTCACGCCCAGGAGATGCCGACCTCGGTAGGCGAGCTCAAGGCCGAGTGGCTGCAACAAGGGCGTTCGCTTTGGCAGCTTCCTGTGCTGGAGAAGGCCGAGGAAGGCCCGGCAACGGATCCGGCTGCAGTCGAGCAGGGATCGGAGCTCACCTCCGTTGCAAACATAGGCAGGTGGTCGAAGCTGGCGTTTCAGTCGGCGCGCACCGGGAACTGGGAGATCTTCGTGGCGCGCGGGGATGGCGGTGAGCCTCGACAGCTAACGTTCCATCCGGCGGGAGACTTCTCGCCCCAGCTCAACCGAGGCACTACCCATCTGGTCTTCGTGTCGAATCGGGACAGCGCCATAGGGGAGACAGACCTCTTCAGCCTGGCCGTGGACGGCAGCCAACTCCGACAGCTCACCGACACCTTAGAGAACGAGGCCGATCCGCAGTGGTCTCCTGATGGCAGCCGCATCGTGTTTTCGCGACGGGTGGGCAACGACTGGGAGCTTTTCATGATGGGCGCCGACGGGTCGAACCCGCAACGGCTGACCTTCGAGCCCAATTACTGGGACATCTCGCCGGCCTGGTCCCCGTCGGGCGATCAAATCGTGTGGGCTCGCTGGGATCGAGACGGCTACGCGACGATCGAGATCATGAACGCCGACGGCAGCAACCAGCGGCGGCTGACCACCGGCTGTCGCTGGCTACAGAACCTGCGCTGGCACCCGGAGGGAAAACTGATCGGCTGCGACTGCGACGCCAACGGCGACTTCTTCAACGAGGTGCGGATCTATCACTTCGAGTACGGTTATTGGTGGGGGAGTGGTGTGAGTCCCAGCGACTGGACCGACCTCTGGATGGACTCCTGGGCGCCCGACGGCAATGCGTTCACGTTCACGCGCGTGGTGTACACGGTGGAGAACAACCAGCTCTATATCGTTTCCATTCAAGTAGGGCGGGTGAATTACTCCTATGGGAGTGCCACCGAGCCGGTCTACCTAGGCCCTGGTCCCGACGCAGCCTCTAGCTGGCAGTCCACCGACGCCGTGCGGCCCTCCTCGCGCGTCATGCCGTTGCCGACCTACTCACAAGGCGGGGAGACCGGCCTGATCGTGGCGTGGGCGGCCAGCGATGTTGGGGGCTCAGGCCTTAAGATGACGACAGTTGAGATGCGGGCTGGAACTTCGGGCCCATGGCGAGTCATAGGAAACAGAGACTCTGCTCCCTTTTGGGCGTCTACCTATGCGCATCCAGGCCAGACGCTGTACTTCCGCAGCCAAGCCTTGGACAACGCGCTCAACCGTGAGCCCTGGCCCGACGGCGATTGGGACGCCAGCACGACGGTCTACCGCTGGGAGCTGAACGGTCAGGTCACGGACGCGCGCGGCCGCCCGTTGCCGCGGCCCTCGATGGTGGTCTCTCCCGCCCCGCTCAATCCCTTGGCGCCCGAGCGCAGCGGCTATTATCGGGCGTTCTACGCTGAAAACGCTGCGGTGCAGCTGTCGGCCAGCCGGCGCGGCTACGGGGCGTGGCCGCCGACGACCGTCAACCTGGAGAGCGACCGGACGCTCGACCTAGCCTTGCCGCCGCTGGACAACGTGGTGCGCAACGGCGGCTTCGAGGAAAGCCCTCAGACGCTGGTGGGGTGGCAGACCGGCGGTGTAACTGCTGCCACCCCCCGCGCGGATGCCGCCCTCAGCGGCGCCTTGGGCGCGCAGGTGGGCCAGCGCCTGGTGGCGCCGGCCTTTGCGCGGCTTACCACCGGCGATCAAGGCGATCAGATGGAAACCAAAGCCGATGCCGTCTTCGACGCCGATGGCACGCTGCACGTGACGTGGACCGAAAAACATTCCTCGGACACCTTTTTCGTAGAAAGCCGGGTCCTCTACACCACCTGTCCGCTCTCCGCCGCGTGCCAGCCGGCCCAGCAGGTGGCCGACGGCCACGCCCCTGCAGTGGCTGTCGGGCCGGGCGGTGTGGTGCACCTCGTCTGGTACAAGTCTCAATATCCCGACAGATACCTGCTCTACTACGCCAGCCGTGCGCCCAACGGCTCGTGGAGCAGCCCGCAGTTACTGGCGACATTGGGGCCGGAAAACTATTGGCCGGTGCTCCAGTATGGCTTGGAGCTCGCGGTGGCGCCCGACGGCCGGGTTCACCTCTGGTGGTGGCAGAACGTTCAGTCGGACTGGACCTCCCTCATCGTCCCCTTCTACGCCTGGAAACCGGCGAGCGGCGGCTGGTCTGCGCCTGAACGGGTTCCGCATCTCCGACACCCATCGGCAATGGCGCTAGGCCCCGATGGCAGCGTGTACGTCGCAGGGTGGAAAAACTACGACTTCGTGTTGCTCGCCAAGCCGGTCGGCGCCTCCTGGCAACCGCCGGAGCCGATTTCGCTGCCCCCTGGATATGAGTTGAGCTCCCCGGAGAAACTGCTGAGCGACGCTGAGGGGAACCTTTACCTCGTGCTCACCAGGTTCTACGCAAGCGGTATGGTCCTGGCGCGCAACCCTTCCGGTCAATGGCGGGAGCTCGGCGAGTTCCTCTACGGCAGCCACAAGCTGTTTGACCTGGCCCTAGGCGTCAACAATCGAATCGTGGCCGTGATGAGTGCAAGGTCCGGGGTCATGTTGGCGTACTACGCGCCGGAGAGCGGGAGCTGGTCGGCTCCCCAGCCCTTCGAGGGCCTCGGACTCGTTGACGGCGCATGGCTCGCCATCCGGCCGAACACCAACACCGTGGCGCTGATGGTCCAGGCCTATCCGAGCGCATCTCCCTTCGCGCGCCGGCTGCACCTCGCCCGCTTTGCCTTCCGACCGGAGCGCCGCGGTCAGAGCACCCTCAGCCAGGCGCTCACCATCCCGGCGGCCATGCACGCCCCCACCCTCTCCCTGCGCTACACCTATCAAACCCAGGATGAGCCGGGCAAGGACTGGCTGCTGGTGACGGTGAGGGATAGGGAGGGAGCCCGCGAGGTGCTGCGGACAGACGAGCCGGCCGGCCGGCGGCTGTTCTGGGTAGACATGCAGCCCTGGTCCGGCCAGACGATTACGGTCACCGTGGCCATTTCGGCTACGGCCAACGGCCACTACTCGTGGGCCTACCTGGACGAGGTGAGCCTCGGCTCCTGGCTGACGCCCGTGGTGGAAGGGGTGAGCCCCTGGCCTCTGCCTGCGCGCCAGGCGACCCGCGTCACCGTCCGCGGGGACAACTTCCTACCGGGAGCCAGGGTGCGGCTGGGCAACACGCAGCTCGGCGGCGTGACCTGGCTGGACGCGCAAACCCTGCAGGCCGACCTGCCCGCCGGCCTAGCTCCAGGGCTCTACGACCTGTGGGTGGTCAACCCCGACGGCCAGGCCGCCATGCTGCCCAATGGGCTACGAGTGGGCTGGGCGGCCTGGCTGCCGATGGTCTCCACCTATCGGTCGCCCACCAGGCCGTAGCCGGCGGAGGCGGCCGCTCAGGGCTGGCCTGGTTGCGCCCAGCCGGCCTCCCGGAAGCGCGCCGCGCGCTGGACGTAGCGCGCAGCCGAGCCGCGGTTGGCCTCCACCTCCTCCGGCGTCAGCTCCCGCACCACCTTGGCCGGGATACCTAGGATCAGCGAGTTGGGAGGAAAGACCTTGCCCTCGGTGACCAGCGCGCCGGCGCCGACGATGCTGTTCTCGCCGATGACTGCGCCGTTGAGGAGCACCGCGCGGATGCCGACGATGCAGTTGTCGCCCACGCGCGCGCCGTGCACTACTGCGCCGTGGCCCACGGTCACGCCTTCGCCGATCACCGTGGGGAAGCCGGGGTCGGCGTGGAGGATGCACCCCTCCTGGATGTTGCTGCGCGGGCCAACCACGATGCGCTCCACGTCCCCGCGCAGGGTGGCGTTGAACCAGACGCTGGCCTGCTCGGCCAGGGTCACGTCGCCGACGACGACGGCGCCGGCGGCGATGAAGGCGGTGGGATGAACTTTCTCGGGGTGGAAGTGGGTGTCCATGATGCCTGCCAGAAAAGCTCAGGTAGAAGCCGTGCGCCGATGCTCACAGCGCCGCTGCCGGCTGGATCGTGCCCGTCTACAAAGGTAGCCCGGCCCAACGTGTTGGACCGGGCTACCAGTTTAGCCGCAGCGCGCCCTTTTGCCAAGGCGTGCCGCTTCAGGCAACGCAACCTGGGGGCCAGGCGGGCCATGTGGCGCGCGGCCGCCGGCGACCGTCCTCGGCACGCGCTCCTCGGCTCAGCGGTCAGCGCTGCGCCGCTTCCCAGACGGCAGTGGTGAACGCGGCCTTGGGGTCAACGTCGGCCGGCAGCGCCTGGAACTGCACCAACAAGTTGGCCAGAGCCTGCCACTGCTCTGCGCTCTGCCAGCCGTAGCCGTGCTGGCTGGCCGCATCCTTCAGCTCGGTGGTCAGCATGTAGAGCATGTGCTCGCGGTTGGTCTCTGGGCCGGCGTAGCGCAAGACGATCTCCACCGCCTCGTCGGGGTGTTCGGCTGCGTAGGCGATGCCCTGCAAGGCCGCGCGCAGGAAGCGGGCCAGCACGTCGGCGTGGTCCCGCAGGTAGTCCTCGCTGGCCACGTAGGTCAGGCCCAGGGTGGGCACGCCGTAGTCCGCCGCGTCCCAGAGCACCAGGTCGTGGCCCCAGCTGCGCAGCAGAAAGGGCTCGTTGGACTTGAAGAGGGGGTACACGTCCACCTGGCCCTCGCTCAGCACCCGCGGGTCGAAGCCCACGTTGACCAGGTTAACCTTGTTGACGTCAGCGCCCGCGGCGGACAGGAGCGCGTACAGGTCGGGCGGAGGGGTGCCCTTGTAGCCCACCGTCCTGCCCTCCCAGTCCTTGGGCGTCTTCAAGCCGGAGCCGGCCAAGGCAGCGAAAGCCTGCTGGCCCCGCTGGCCGATCAGCGCGATGGCCACCACCGGCAGGCCAGGGTCGGCGCGGCGCTGCAACACGGTAGCTGCGTCCATGGTGGTTACCTGCACCTTGCCCGCCACCAGGAGCTGCACGTGCTCCCCGCGGCCCGGCGAGTGCTCGATGGCGACGTCGAGGCCGTTGTCCGCAAAGTACCCCTTCTCCTTGGCCACGTAGGCGCCCACGAAGGGCAGGTTGGCCTGAGGCTTGTAGCCGGCCATGAAGGTCAGGGGGATCAGCGGCGCTGCAGTGGGAGCAGGAGCCGCCGTGGGGGCGATCTGCGCAGTCGGCGCTGTAGGCGCGGCCGGGGTCAACGGGACGCAGGCGCTCAGCGCCGCGCCCACAAGGAAGAGAAGCGTTAGGATGCGCATACTTGGGGTGATAAGCTCCTTTCGTCTTGAACTGCGCTTCGTTTGCTCGCTGCGCCGCAGGCATTCGGCGACCGCTTTTCCTCCCTTCGCGAACGGCTGGCGCGAGAGAAAAACCGGACAGCGCATAGGGGAACGAATGTAGCGCAACTCCTGCGGAGTTGCGCTGGCGGACGGCGGCGTCAGGACAATCGGGCTGGGCGAGCGACCATTCGTCCATTCGCTGCGCCGCAGGCTTTCGGCGACCGCTTTTCCTCCTGTTGCGAACGAGCGCGCCGCAGGAGAGAAAACCGGACAGTGAATGGGGCCACCGAACAAACGACAAAACAGCGCGCATTTGGTCGCAGGTAGAGGCTTCGCGCGGTGGACACGCCGAGCCGTTGTGAGCCTAGCAGCCTGCCATCACAGGGGCTCGACGTGCCGCCAGTGCAGCGCCCGCCGCTCCACCGACGCGGTCAGGCCGTAGGCAGCCATGCCGCACAGGGAGAGCACGAAGATGGCGGCGAACATGGGCGGCAGGTTGAGGTTGCTGTAGGCCAGCCACATGATCCGCCCCAGGCCGCTGGAGGCGCCGGTCCACTCGGCAATCACCGCGCCCACCAAGGCTAAGGGCGCCGCCACCCGCAGGGCGGCGAACAGGTAGGGCAGCGCCAGCCAGGCCCGCAGGTGCACCAACACCTGCCACGGCGTGGCCCGGTACGCCCGCATCAGGTCCAGCATCTCCTGCTCTGCGCTCTGCAGCCCCACCAGCACGTTCACCAGGACCACGAAGAAGGTGAGCAGCGCGGTGATGATCACCTTGGGCAGCACCCCGAAGCCGAGCCAGATGGTGAGCAGCGGCGCGATGGCTGCCAACGGCGTGGACTTCACCAGGATGGCCACCGTCATCACCCCGCGCTCCAGCTGCGGTCGCAGGCTGACCAGCACGGCAATGGCGACGCCGACGCCCGTGCCTAGCAACAAGCCGGCTGCGGCCTCGCCCAGGGTGACGGCCGACGCGGACAGGTAGTAGCCGGGCTGTGCGGCCAGCGCCTGCAGCACGCGGCTCGGCGCAGGCAGCAGGTAAACGGGGATGTGGCGCCAGCGCACGGTCAGCTCCCACAGGCCCAGGAACGCCGCGGTCAGCAACACCGCAACGGCGATGCCGCTGAGCCGACCGCGAGTTGACCGAGGGAAGACGAGGGGAGGGGTCATGAGAGGCCCTGCCAGGCTGACAGGCTCTCGGTTTGGACGCGAAAAGCCTGCCACTCGCCGGCCGGCAGCACGCCGCCGGGGCCCAGGTAACGGCGGCGCAGCCGGTTCAGCAGCGCGTTGAGCCCGCCGGGATAGTCCCCCGGCTGGAGAGGGAGGGCGCGGCCACGGGCGAACACCCGGCGCAGGGGCGGCCAGGGCTCGTCCACGGTCAGGGAGACGTTGGGGTTAGCTAACACATACTGCGCCCACAGGGACCCTTGCCAGGCGGCGACGAAGAAGCACTGGCCGTCCCACTCCTGCCACACCGGCACCACGTGCGGTGCGCCGTCGGGGCGCACGCAGGCCAGCCGCGCCAGCCACGGCGCAGCGAGGAACGCAGCCATGGCGGCCGGCTCCAGCGGTTGGCGGGGCGACGGTTGGTCCTCCGTGGCAGCCCGCCAGGGAGCGTAACGCAGGGCGCCCAGCCGATAGGAGAGCCGAGCCGCCGTCTCTCGCAGCAACGACAGGTGCCCGGCCAGGCGCTGCTGGCTCCAGCGAAAGGCCGGCACGCTCAGCACCAGCGCTGCGCTCGGCGTCTGGCCGTCGGCGCAGACCGGCACAGCCAGGTCCACGCTTTCGTCCATGGTCGCCACAGCGTAGCCGTCGCGACGCACGGCGTCGGAGGGCGAGGCTGTCAACACCTGGGCGGTGGCGCTCTGGGGTGGAAAACGGAGGCCCAACGGGAAGACGCTGCGCACCTGGCTGCTGCCCTCCACCTGGGCCGCCAGCACGGCCTCTCCGCCGGCTCCGGCAGGCAGCGCCAGGGCCAGGGTCTCGGCCAGGGCCAACGCCGCAGCCTCGGCGTAAAAGGCTGTCTGCAGGTGGGCGGAGGGGGACGCAGGGCCTCGCCAGGCCAGCAGCCGCGGCCCTGCGCGGTAGCGGCCGCGGCGCTCCGCCTGTTCCACGTAGCCCAGCGCCTTCAGGGTGTTGAGCAGCGCAAACAGAGAGCTGCGAGCAACGTCCAGCCGCTCCAACAGGTCGGGGATGTCCACGCCTTGGGGTTGCTCCAGCAGCGCCTCCAGCAGGAGCAGGGCCCGGGCAATGGAAGAGGAGGTGGTATCAGGTTGCACAGGAAGTCCTCATTTTTGGACTATCGTCCAATTAGCTGGATTATATGCCAAGTCGGCGCAGTGTCAAGCACCACCTCGGCCCTTCAGCGCAGGCAGCGATCCCCGGCGCCGGTCGTGGCCCTAGGCTCCTCACTTGCGCCTTTTGGCTAACTTGTGGCAAAATCCACGCACAGTCCGACCCAACTCTCGCTTCGGAGGTTGAGATCGCCTATGCAGCTCACACGCTACGCCAAGTTCGCCTGGGGGGTGTTGGTTTGGAACGTGTTAGTGGTGCTGTGGGGCGCGTTCGTGCGCGCCACCGGCTCCGGCGCGGGCTGCGGCAACCACTGGCCCCTCTGCAACGGCGAGGTGGTGCCCCGCTCTCCCCAGATGGAGACCTTGGTGGAACTCACCCACCGCCTCACCTCCGGCCTGGCGCTGATCGGCGTGCTGGTCCTGTTGATTTGGGCCTTCCGAGCCTACGGCAAGGGGCACCCGGTGCGCTATGGCGCTGTGGCCTCGGCGTTTTTCATCGTCACCGAGTCGCTGGTGGGCGCAGCGTTGGTGCTCTTCGGCTGGGTGGCCGACGACACCTCCGCCGAGCGCGCGCTGGTAGTGTCCATCCACCTGGTAAACACTTTTATGCTGCTGGCCTCCTTGGCGGTCACGGCGTGGTGGGCGTCGAACCAACGGCCTATCCCCCTGCCCGGCCGTGGGGGCCTGGTGTGGGGCCTGCGGGCCGGCTTGCTGGGCATGTTGGTGGTCAGCGTGGCCGGTGCCATTACCGCGCTGGGCGACACCCTCTTCCCGCCGTCTAGCCTGGCCGAGGGCCTGCGCCAGGACGTGGACCCCAGCCAGCACTTCCTGATCCAGCTTCGGGTGTGGCATCCGCTGCTCTCCATCCTGGTCGGTGTGTTCCTGATCTACCTAGCCCGTCTCCTGCGCGCCCAGGAGACCACGCCCATGGTGAACCGCCTGGCCGGGCTGCTGGCGGTGTTGATTGTCGTTCAGCTGGCGGCAGGCTTCATCAACGTCCTGCTGCTGGTGCCGGTGTGGATGCAGATCACCCACCTGTTCTTGGCCGACGCCGTGTGGCTGACGCTGGTGTGGCTGTCGGCCTCGGTAGCTGCGGTGCCGGTGCCCCGGTTTGAGCCGGCCGTGGCTGCCAGCTAGGCGGCCGACGCGTCAAAGGCGGGCTGCAGCGCTTTGCTGCAGCCCGCTGGCTTTCGGGTTAGCCCATGCCCAGTTGGTATCTCGGCACCATGGGCTTCGCCTACGAGCCGTGGCGGGGGGTGTTTTATCCACCGGGGGTCGCCTCGCGCGCCTACCTGGCCCACTACAGCCGCGTGTTCAACGCCGTGGAGCTGGACTCGACCTTCTACGGCGCGCCCCGTCCTGCCACCCTTCACCAATGGGCTGCGCAGACTCCGCCCGACTTTCGCTTTTGCCCCAAGACCCCGCGGGAGATCACCCACGAGCACAGTCTGGCCCCAGACCGGGGCGCAGTGGACGCCATGTTGGCCTTCCTGGACACGACGCGCGTGCTCGGCCGTCGGCTGGGGCCGGTGCTGATCCAGCTTCCGCCCTCCTTCGGGCCTGAACAACGGGAGGCGCTGGCGGGCTTTCTGGCTGCGTTGCCCGCCGACCTGCGCTACGCCGTGGAGCTGCGCCACCGGGGCTGGTACACGCCCACCACGGCCGACCTGTTGCGGTCGTTCGGCGTCGCCTGGGTCGCCTTGGACTACTTGGACCTTCCCCGTCAGGTGCACGTCACGGCGGACTTCCTCTATATCCGTTGGGTGGGGCAGCATGGCCGGTGGGAGCAGCGCGGGCGGGAGGAAATAGACGTGACGCCGCAGCTGCGCTGGTGGTGGGAACAGCTCCAGCCAGCGCTCGGCCAGACGGGCGAAGTCTACGGCTTCTTCAACGACGACTACGCCGGCTATGCGCCGGCCACCTGCAACCGCTTGAAGGCCATGGCTGGGCTGCCGGTAGTCGAGCCGGAGATCCCGCAACAGGGGACGTTGTTTGGGGAGATTTAGGGGGGAAACAACGAGCGATCGCAGGGGGAGTGCAAAAAAAACCGTTGACCTTCTTAGTGAAATGGTGTACAATATAAACGAGATTTGTAATCAAGTAATTCCAGTGCTATCTACGCTCACACGCAAATCTGGCTCGCAGCTGGCGTAACAAACAGTCTCAGGCTCGATGTACTGTTAGGCTTGTAACAGCCCTTGCTTACCCCCAGAAACACATTGGGGCCAAACGCTGACGGGGTTAAGATGAGGGGCTCCATTCTGTTTGTGTGAGGGAAAAGACTTGTTGACTCCACGGTTTGCAGTAGTTCCTCGGCAATTGGTCTGACCAGTCCCGACCCGCATCACAGGCTTGCTAACCAACGTCCCAGGGGTCTGACTCTAGCTCAGGAGTTTTGTGTTGACTGACATCTCTCCAGCCACCCTACTGAGCACTGTGGAGCGGCGGATGTCGACTCCAACTGCACCAAGAGTGTCAGGTAGCTAGAGCGTCCGTTAAGCAAGGCTGCAAACAGCATGAGGTGACCAATGAAAGCGAGATTCTGTTCTTCATTGCTTCTGCTCTGTACTTTGCTTGTCGTGGTTGCGTCGGTATCCCCTGGCCAGAACAAGGATGGTCTCGCCAGGGCATCTTCTGTCCTTGATGACTCACTTCCCCAGGGGGAAGATCGTTGGCACGCTATTCTTGCCCAAGAAGGTGCTCCTGAAGCCGGTAAACTCAGCGCCCCCCTAAGGCTGGCGTTCCATCTGTGGAATGAACGTCAGCGTGTTCAAGGGCAAACCTCTCCTCAAGCCACCGCTAAGATGGAGGCGATGGAAACCCTTGCTTCCAAGCTTGCGCTTCAGATGGACCTGCATCTCGAAACCCCTGAGCCAGGAGCGAATGTGCTCATCCATACCACCGATGATGCCAAAGAGTTGGAGGCCCTAGGCATTGCCGTCCAGGCTCGCGTGGGGGACGTGGCTACTGCCTATATCCCCTTCTCGCGCTTGCAAGAGGTGGCCGCTTTGCCATCGGTGATTTACATCGAGGCCAGCCAAATCCTGCATCCATCAAACGACGTTAGCGTGCCGGAGACGGGTGCGCTTCAGTTGTGGAACAGCGGCGTGACCGGAAGTGGGGTCATTGTTGGCGTGATTGACAGCGGGATTGACCCCTTCCACCCCGACTTCATCAACCCCGACGGTACCACGCGCATCAAGTATCTGCTGGATCTGAGTGATCCGGGAGATCCCGATAGCGATGGCACGCTCAACGGCCCGGTTTTCGGCGGCACGATGTACACCGAGGCGCAGATCAACGCCGCTCTTGCCAACCCTGGCTGGTTCTATCAGAGCGGTGATACGCCGCGCTCGATCCCGGACAATTCTGCCAGCGGCACCACCTCCCAGATAGTTGTGGGTGAACCAGCAAACATCACC
>JANWYQ010000018.1 GCA_025055015.1 Caldilineales bacterium | reverse complement strand
GGCCTGCTCCAGGCCGGTGAGGTCCGCCGGCGCAGGGCCGAACTGAGGATGGACGCTGCCCGCGCCGTCGCCCTGCGAGCCATGGCAGGACACGCAGTTGGCGGCGAAGATGGCACGACCCGCGGCGATGGTTTCCGGCGCGTCCAGTGTGGCAGGGACCGGGAGCTTGGCGTACTGGGGCGGCGGCTGTTCCGCGACCTCGCCGTTGGTCAGGCAAGCGCCGAGGACGGCGGCGAAGGTGATCAGCCAGAAGAGCACGCGCTTCATGACGTCGGCTCCGGGACGCACAGACTTCCGTCCGCCGGCGCCTCCGGCGGTGGGCGCCTTGCGCCGCCGGGAGCGCCGGGGACACCGAGGGAAGCCGCAAGCCTCCCACGTCCTCTGCGCTCCCGGCGGTTGGGGGTCGCCCCGGGCGTCACCCCTGCGGCTGAGCTTTCTCGTCCTTGCTCAGCTTGGCCAGGCGCCGCGGGCTGATGAACTTGAACCCGGAGAAGATGGAGGACAGCAGGCCGTTGCCCTCCTCGGAGTCCACCAGGAACGCTGCGTACACGTGGTGTACCACAAAGGCCAGCAGCAGCCACATGATCAGGTGGTGCATCAGCCGCAGGTACTGGTTGGGGATCAGGATGAACACCCAGCCGGTGAGCTTGCTCCACAGGCCACCGGGGTTGGCCTCGCCCAGCAGCGCAAAGCCGGTGAACACCTGGATGAAGTAGAGAGCTACGATCACCATGTAGGTTAGGCCGGCCAGCGCGTTGTGGCCGATCACCTCTGGCGGCTCCCGGCGGATGAAGAGGTAGTACTGCAGCGCCTGCTTCAGCCCGCGGCGCCCCTCCGGCGTGAGGAAGGGAAAGAGCCCGCGCCAGCTGGCCCACTCGTTGCCCACGAAGGCCCAGTAGGTGCGCAACGCCAGGCTGGCCACGAAGATGAAGCCGAAGAGGAAGTGCACAAAGCGCACGTTGCCCATGAAATAGGGGCCGTACCACTCCCGCGTGCTGGCCTGCAGCCACGGGTTGCCGATGTAGTAGCCCGTGACCGACAACACCGTGATGCAGACCACGTTCACCCAGTGGGTCAGGCGCACCGGGATCTCCCAGACGTAGTAGCGTCGCAACATAGGGAAACCTCCTGCTAGGGTCGCTGACGCTTTGGGCGGCCGGTTTTCAGGCGGGCCGCACCGCTCGGCTGAAGCCCGGCCTCCCGGCGGCGAAGCCCTACACCACGCGGATCTGCGTCACCTCGCGTCCGGAGGTGTCCACGATGTGCACGGCGCACGCCATGCAGGGATCGAAGGAGTGGACGGTGCGCAGGATCTCCAGCGGCCGCTCCGGGTCCACCACCGGAGTGCCCACCAGCGCCTCCTCCCACGCACCGCGGCGCCCTTTGGCGTCGCGCGGGGAGCCGTTCCAGGTGGAGGGCACCACGCACTGATAGTTCTCGATAGCGCCGTTCTTGATGCGCACCCAGTGGCCCAGGGAGCCGCGCGGGGCCTCCAGGAAGCCCCAGCCCTTGGCCTCGGCCGGCCACTTGGAGGGGTCCCACCGCTCGCCGTTGTGAATGCGCAGGTCCCCGCGGCGCATGTTGGCGGCCAGGTCGTCCACCCAGCGCTCCACCTGCTGCGCCAGCACCAGGGTCTCGATCCCGCGCGCGGCGGTGCGGCCCAGGGTGGAGAACAGCACCTCCGGCCCCACGCCCAGGGTCTTCAGCACGTAGTCCACCGCCTCCACCACCGGCTTGACGCCGGAGGCGTAAGCCACCAACATGCGCGCCAGGGGGCCGACCTCCATGGGCGTGTCGTCGTAGCGCGGGGCCTTGAGCCAGGAGTACTTGGGCCGATCGCTGACCATCTCGTCGTAGGGCGGCGTGGGGCCCGCGTAGCGGGGGTTGGTCTGCCCCTCCCAGGG
>JANWYQ010000095.1 GCA_025055015.1 Caldilineales bacterium | reverse complement strand
GTCCCACACGAAGCCGGAGCCCTCGCCCTGCTGGTAGAAGGGGGTCTCAGGCAGGCTGAAGGGCAGGCCGGGCAGGCCGGGGAAGCCGAACTGGGGCCCAACGTCCTCGGCCGACACCTCCTTGACCACCTGGATGTGCACCACGGAGGGCAAGACCCGCTGGTAGATGTCGGCCAGCACCTCCTCCTGCGCAGCCACGATGCTCATAGCATCGGCTGCGGCGCCTGCGGCCGCAGCAGCCTCCGCAGGCGGGGTGGCCTGGCTCGCGGCAGTGGGGGTGGCCTGGGCCTGGACCGCAGCTACCACCTCGGCCACGCCCTGTCGCGCCTGTTCGATCAGCTCCTGGGACTGGGACAGGGTGGGCTCGATGCCCGTGCAGCCGGCCAGGCTGGCCGCGATGACTAACACCAACGTAAGAACCAACGCGATGGGTAGAAACCTAGATCTTCTCACGCTCATGGCGTTCGCCTTTCTGTCTGCTCAGGGTATGCGCGAGGCAGCGGCGACGCAGCGCTATCCCTCGCGCGCCCTTAGCTTACACCCCCTGCGTTGCGCGGTTGTGTACGGCGGGTCAAGGTTTCTTAACAAAAAAACGGACAGCGAATAGGGCAACGAAACAGTGGTTGGAGAAACGCCGCTGGAATGGGACGGACGACTGGCCGCCCTGCTGGCCGAGTTTATCACAAAAACCAAGTCGAGCAGTTCGCAGCAGGCCCCGGCATTCTCAACCAGGGCGTCTCCGGTCGCTGCACTTTGATGGAGCGGCCACTCTGAGAGTTTCTACCGCCGGCTCTTGCGCCACTGGTCGAACATGATGGCCAGCACGATGATCAAGCCTTGCACAGCCTGTAACCAGTAAGCCTCCACGCCGATCAAGACCAGGCCGTTCCGCAGCACCTGCATGATGGCCGCGCCGATTAACACCCCCAGGATGGAGCCTTCGCCACCGCTCAGGCTGGTGCCGCCGACGACGGCCGCCGCGATCACGTCCAGCTCGTAGCCCTGCGCGGCCGTGGGCGCAGCCACCCCTAACCGGGCCGTCATCAGGATGCCGCCGACGCTGGTGAGGAAGGAGCACAGGGTGTAGACCATGATCTTCGTGTGGGCTGTGTTGATGCCCGAAAGCCCTGCAGCCGTTTCGTTACCGCCTAACGCGTAGATGCGATAGCCCCACACAGTGCGGGTGAGGAAGATGCTCACCAGAACGGCGCAAATCAGCATGAAGATCAGCGGCAACGGTACCCCCACGCCGGCGACTGGGATGTCGTACTGGCCCAAATTCCGAAAGCTCTCCGGCAGATCGCGCACCGGCCAGCCGCCGGTGATGCCTTGAACAGTGCCGCGCGCCATCAGCAGGGTGCCCAGTGTGGCGATGAAAGGAGGCAGCCTGCCTTTGGTGATCATCAGTCCGTTGAGCAGGCCCACAAACGACCCGGCAGCCAGGCCGCCCAACACAGCGAGCGGCACCGGGACCGACGGTTGGCGCGTCAGAAGCAAAGCGGTAATCAGCCCGGAGAAGGCCATCACCGAGCCCACCGACAGGTCGATGCCGCAAGTGATGATCACCATGCACTGTCCGAAGGCGCTGATGGCGATCCAGGAGAAAGCGCGCAGGATGTTGAAAATGTTAGTGCTGGTCATGAAGGTGCTGGTGCCCAGGCTGAGGCTGACGACCATGGCCAGCAAGATGAGGAAGACGCCGAACTCCTGCGCGCGCATGATGTCGCGCCATGTAGTGCGCCGGGCGTAAGATTTGGCTGAGATAGATGTCGTCTCGGCCATATTTATTGAAGTCCTTTCGTCCCATTCATGACGCATCATACTTGTGCGCCGCTGGCCAGCGCCATGACCTTTTCCTGGGTTGCTTCGGCCCGATCCAGGATACCGGCCACGCGGCCTTCGTGCATCACCAGAATGCGGTCGCTCATCCCCAAGACCTCCGGCAGGTCCGATGAAATCATGATAATGCCCATGCCGCTCTGGGCCAGCTGGCTCATCAGGGCGTGCACCTCGGCCTTGGCGCCCACGTCAATCCCACGCGTCGGCTCGTCGAGGATCAGCACCTTGGGTTGCGCGGCCAGCCACTTGGCCAGGACGATCTTCTGTTGGTTGCCGCCGGAGAGGAACATAGCTTTTTGGCGGAGATGCGGCGTGCGAATGGTCAACCGGTTGACGTAATCGGAAGCGGTGCGCTCGGTCGCGCGACGGTCCACGAAGCGCGCCCGGCTGTGCCGGTCGAGGGTCGCCAAGACGATGTTCTCCTGCACGGGCAGTTTGAGGACCAGGCCCTGGTTGGCGCGGTCTTCCGGCACCAGCCCCAGGCCGATCTGCGCAGCATCGTGGGGCGAGCGCAGGTCTACCGGCTTGCCCTCGAGCAGGATCTCGCCGCTGTCGCGCGGGTCGGCCCCGAACAGGAGCCGCACAGTCTCGGTGCGGCCTGCGCCCACCAAGCCGGCGAAGCCGAGGATCTCGCCGCGGCGCAAGGTGAAGCTGACACCTTCGACCACGCCCTTGCGGGATAGGTTTCTTACCTCCAGGATCGGCTCCCCAATTGCGGCCGCTTCTTTGTGGAACATGTCGTCCAGGGTACGGCCTACCATCATGCTGATGATCCGGTCGGTCAGGGCCTGGGTGTCCGACGCGCTCTGCGTTCCCCCGGCCGTTTCGGTTTTCAGGGAGATCTCGCCGACGCGGCGGCCGTCTCGCAGCACCACCACGCGATCGGCCACCCGGAACAACTCCTCCAGGCGGTGGGTGATGAAGATGACCGAGATCCCCTGCTCTTTGAGGCCGAGCACGGTCCGGAAAAGGTTTTCGACCTCGCTTTCGCCCAGGGCTGCAGTGGGCTCATCCATGATGATGATGCGGGCTTCTACGGCCAGAGCCTTGGCGATCTCCACCTGTTGCTGCTGGGCCACCGACAGGTCGCGCACGCGCGCAGCTGCGCTGATACGGGCGCCGATGCGGTCAAGGATCTGCTGTGCCTCGGCCTCCATGCGCCGGCGATCCACCAGGCCGAGCTTGCCCAGAAGCCCCTTCTGCCTTGGCTCGCGCGTCATGAAGATGTTGGCTGCGGCCGTCTGGTTGCGCGTCAGGTTGAATTCCTGATAGATGGTGGCGATCCCCAATTGCTGGGCGTGGAGCGGGCTCTCGATCTCGACCTCTTTCCCTTCCAGGAAGATGCGTCCGGCATCCTTCTTGTAAGCGCCCGCGAGGATCTTCATGAGGGTGGATTTGCCTGCGCCGTTCTCGCCCACCAGGGCGACTACTTCCCCGGCCGCAACCTCGAAATCCACGTTGTCCAACGCCTGCACGCTGGGAAAGGCCTTGGAGATGCGCTCCATGCGGAGTACGTAGTTGTTGGTCTCGGTCAAGGTAGGCTCCGTAGTTGTTTCACAGCTTCCGAAGCTGGGCGCCGTCCTCGAGTATCTTAGCGGGTGTAGAATTGCCCGTCACACCGTAGTAAGGGTCAATGAGAACCTTCGTAGTGACGGCTTCAGCCGTCCGCCGCAGTCCGGGGCGACTAAAGTCGCCACTACGAAGGGGCGCCTATTCAGCACAGATGTTACGCGCGACGTGGGCCACCAGGGTCAGCGAAAAACCGCCGCCGCGGCGCGGCGCAACGGCACACGAACAAGGACGTCGCAGCTTGCTGCGGAATGTCCCGGCGTCCTATTCTCAGGGCAGCGTTGATGCCCCTGCCGGGGCACAATCACCAACGAAAATGAACAAAGCACCCTCAGCGGAGCGGAGTCGAGAGGTGTGGAGCGGTCATAGGGAGGCCACCTCCTTCGTCGGCGCTTCGCTCCGCTCAGGATGCTCGCGATGTTATTTCTTCAGGATAGCCACGTGCCAGGCACTTGCGAGGTGCCTGGCACGTGAAGCTACACTTTCACACCTTTACTTGCACAGCGGCGGGAGGGTGAGGGTGAAGTCCTGCTTCGCCCACATCTCCGCCATGACGTCCACGTTGCACATGTCCACCAGGTCCATGCCGGAGTTGGTGAAGGACTCGAAGGTCTTGCCGTAGACGATCTTGTCGTAGATCATCTGGACGGTGTCGTAGCCCCAGCCCCAGTACTTCTGGCCGACCAGGCCGTGCAGCAGGCCGTCCTTCAACCACTCCAGTTCCACCGGCAGGGTGTCGAAGGCGACGTTCTTCATGCCCCGCTTGAGGGTTGCTTCCTCGAACAGCGGCATGGAGCCCCGCTCGGCGAACACCGGCCACAGCCCGACGAAGAACCAGCCGTTGAGATCGGGGAAGGCCTGCATGGTCTCCTCGACCACCTGGACGCCGAGGTTGATGTCGTCGTTGCAGGCGACGATCTTGACGATCTGGATGTCGGGGTAGGCCTTGATGGCGTCCTTGAAGCCGCGGATGCGCTCCTCGAGGTTGAAGGCGCCGGGGACGCCGGTAAGCAAGGCAACCTTGCCCTTGGTGCCCATGGCCTTGACCAGCAGCTCGGCCGCAGCCTTGCCGCCCTCGTAGTTATCCACGCCGAGGTAGGTGAAGCGGCCGGAATTGGGGGAGTCGGAGTCCCAGGTCATGACCTCGACGCCTGCGGCCAGGGCCTTCTTGATGGGATCCTCGCAGCCGGTGGGGTCGTTGCAGGAGATGCCAATGGCATCCACCCCACGGGCCACCACGTCCTCCACCACCCGGGCCTGCTCGGCCATGTCGGAGGCCACCGAGCCGATGTAGATCACCTCCACCTCGTACGGCCCGGCCTTGGTCAGCTCCTCAGCCTTCTTCTCGGCACCCACCTTGCCCAGCTCAAACACCGGGTTGTTCAATGCCTTCGGGATCCACGCAATGGTGATCTTCCCGTCGGCCAACGCCCTGTGAGCGGCAGGCTTGACACCGACAGGCGGCTCCCAACCTTCGGTGGTCCACTCGTGCGGGATACCCTTCTTGTCCAGAGATGCCTCGTAGTCCTTCAGGTTGGCAGCCGTGATCACGTCCACGCCGGTGTCAATGACGCCGTTCTTGACGCCCATCTCGGCGAAGGCTTTCTCTTTGCCGTCCTTCCAGATCTTGTAGATGATCTGGACCGACTTGTAGCCCATGTCGAACTCGCGCTGGGCCACGGTGGCATCAATCACGCCTTCCTTGATCCCGTTGATGATGTCGGTGGTGGCGTCGAAGCAGACGAGCTTGATCTGGCCGACCTTATTGGCCTCTTTGATCGCCTGCGCCCAGGCAGGGCCGTTGTACGCATAGACGCCGAACGCGCCGGCCAAGTCGGGGTTAGCGGAGATGACGGAGTTGGCCAGGGACAGGGCCTGGGCCGAGTCCTCCTTGTCGTTCACCGGCTGCAGGGCGACGATCTTGGTACCCTTGATCCCCTCCAGGAAGCCCTCGGTGCGCTGCAGCGCGTTCAGGGCTGTGTCGGAGCCGCGGCCGATGCCCACCTTGCCGCCGTTGGGCAGCAGCTTGGCCATGGTTTCGCCCGCGATCTTGCCGGCGGTGAAGTTATCAGTGCCGATGTATACCAGGGAGACGGAACCCTCGACGGGCGGGGTGTCGAGGGTAGTGACCAGGATGCCCGCGTCGGCAGCCTTCTTCATCACCGGTTCCAGGGCGTTGGGGTCGGACGGCGCAATGGCGATGCCGGTCACGCCCTGGGCGATGTAGGTTTCCATCGTCTGGGTCTGGGCAGCCACGTCCTCCTTCGGCGGGACGAAGAAGATAACCTGATCATCCCGCAGGCCCAGGTCCTTGGCCGCAGCGCGCACCCCCTTCTCCACGTTGCTCCAATAAGGGTGCACCGACTTGCCGATGACGACGACCTTGAACTCCTTGGCAGCCGGAGCTTGGGCCGGTCCCGGCGCAGGCGTGGGCTGCACGCAGGCTGCCACGAGTGTGACGACCGTCAGAACGACAAAGAGCAGGTTTAGACGTTTCATGGAGATGCTCCTCCCTGCTGAGAGTCAGTGAATGGGTTGAAACGACCGTCTCAGGTGACTTCAGATGTGCTTTCTTTGTAACTAATCAGCCGGCGGTTGGAAACCACGCCTACCCCTGCGAAGCCGCCCTACGGCGACCGGCCTTGAGCCCGCGGAGGCAGGGCTTTGCGAGAGTGGCTGCGACTTCCGGTCTCCAGGCTGAATGGTTACCTTCTGCTCTCTCGCCCACCACCTCCTTTCGGCTTTGCAACCGACGTAGACTACTCTTGCAACCGCAGTGTGCCGCTGGCATAGGCCATGATCAGCTCTTGCGTCGCTTCGGCACGATCCAAAATTCCGGCCACCCGGCCCTCGTGCATGACGAGGATGCGGTCGCTCATGGCCAAGATTTCGGGCATCTCTGAAGATATCATGATAATCCCGATCCCCTGCTCTGCCAAATTCCTCATGATGGCATAGACCTCGGCCTTGGCGCCCACGTCAATCCCGCGCGTCGGCTCGTCGAGGATCAGCACCTTCGGCTGCGACGCCAGCCATTTGGCCACCACGACCTTCTGCTGGTTGCCGCCGGAGAGCCTGTTGACCGGCTGGACGATGCTGGGCGTCCGGATGTTGAGACGCGTCACGTAGTTTGTGACCAGCGTTCGCAGGCGCCGGCCACTGACCACCGAACGTCGCGAGAGCCTGTCCAGGTTGGGCAGGGCGATGTTACGAGCAACGCTGCTGATCAGGATCAGGCCGTGCAACTGGCGGCTTTCCGGCACCAGGGCCAACCCGTGCCTGACAGCCTCGGTGGGAGAGGTGATGGTCACCCGCTTGCCTTCGATCAGGATCTCGCCTGCGTCCAGGGGGTCGGCGCCGAAGATGGCGCGGGCTGTCTCGGTGCGGCCGGCGCCCACCAGACCCGCTATGCCCAGGATCTCGCCCCGATGCACGGTGAAGCTGACATCATGGATGACCCCGCGACGGGTCAGGCCGCGCACTTCCAGCACCGGTTCGCCGGCGCGAGCGTGGCTGATGTGGGCCTGGCTGCGGTCCAGCACGCGGCCGACCATCAGGCCGATGATCTTCTCCGGGGTGGCCTCGGCGATCGGCAACGTGCCGACGCGGCGGCCATCTCGCAGGACGATGATGCGATCGGCAACGCGGAACACCTCTTCCAGGCGGTGGGTGATGAAGATCACCGCGATCCCCTGGGCCTTGAGGCTGCGGATGATGTCGAACAGGACGGCAACTTCCTCCTCGCCCAGGGCCGAAGTCGGCTCGTCCATGATGATGACCTGGGCTTTGATCGCCAGCGCCTTGGCGATCTCTACTGTCTGCTGTTGGGCCACCGAGAGATGCCGCACCAGGGTATCCGGCTTGAAGCGCGCGCCGACGCGCGCCAGCAGCTGGGCTGCCTCCTTGTTCATCCGCGGCCGGTCCACGAAACCCACCAGACGGCCCAGCGTGCCCCCGCGATGCGGCTCTCGGCCCAGGAAGATGTTGACCGCCGCGCTCTGGTTGGGGGTCAGGTTGAATTCCTGGTAGATGGTGGAGATGCCGAGCTGCTGAGCCTCGTGCGGGGTGCGCGGAGCATACGGCCGGCCGGCCAGGTAGAATTCCCCCTCGTCCGGCCGGTAGACCCCGGCGAGGATCTTCATCAGGGTGGATTTGCCGGCGCCGTTTTCGCCCAGCAGCGCGACGACCTCGCCGGGATAGACCTCAAAGTCCACCCGGTCCAAAGCCCTAACGCCGCCGAAGGCCTTCGAAGCCCCGCGCACCTGAAGCAGCAGCCCATTCGCAGTTGTCGCTTCCAAGCCCGATCTCCTGAGGGTCAGGTTACGTTATGACGCGGTCGCTACTTCTCGCGACGTCGCAACGTATCGTACACCACTGCGACCACCAGCACGATCCCCAGGATCACGTCCTGCAAATAGGACGAGACGTTCAGCAAAACCATGCCGTTTTGCATCACGCCGACGATAGCCGCGCCCAGGATGGCGCCCAAGACGGTGCCCTCGCCGCCCTTCAGGCTGGTGCCGCCGATAACCGCACCCGCGATGGCCCACAGCTCGTACGCGCTTCCCACCGTCGGTGTGCCCTGCCCCAGCCGCGAGGCCAGCATGATCCCCGTCAGTGCTGCCAGGAAGCCACTGACCGCATAGCAGAAGACGCGGACGCGGTCCACGTTGACCCCCGACAGCCGGGCCGCCTCGATGTTGCCGCCCACCGCGTAGATGCGGTAGCCCAGTGAGGTGTAGTTCAGGATAAACAGGATCACTGCTGCGATGACGACCAGGATGATGAACATCACCGGGATCGCCATGATTGTGCCCTGCCCCAGGAAGAGGAAGGGCGACTCAGACGGATAGACTACCGGATAGCCGCGGGTGATGAACGCAGCCAGCCCCTTGGCAATCAACCAAGTGCCCAGGGTGATGATAAAGGGAGGGATCCGCAACCTGGTGACGAAGAAACCGTGCCACATGCCGACCAGGATGCCGATGACCAGGCCGATGAGGATTGCCGGTACCATGCCCACGGTCACGCCGCCCACGCCTTTGAGCATGAGGGTGGCCACGATCACCCCGATCAGCGCAATGAGGGAGCCGACGCTCAGGTCGATGCCGCCCGTGATAATGACCAGCACCTCGCCGATGGCCAGCATGCCGAAGGTGGCGATGAAGCGCATGATGATGGCCAGGTTAGCGGGCTTGGCAAAGGCATCCGGCCTTTGGAGGTAGAAGAAGAGGCAGAGCAGCACGAACGCTGCCAGCACATTGAACTCGCGGAACTGGGGCAGCCGCAAGACGCGCTTTTCAGGGTGGGACGTGGTCATCGGTACCTCCCTGAGCGAATTGTCCGTCCAATGGGCTCCAAGCACGAGCCGATTAGGTACCCGATGGCTAATTACCGCATCGAAATCCAAGTCCGGATCATGCCGTGCGACGACGAACCGACAGCCACGGCCATCCGGCGAGAGCATGGACGGTTCGTTTACGTGTTGAACCAGGGCCTTTGTGGCGCAACTCCGGCGGAGTTGCGCTACAGTGAGTGGCGGAGATGGAGAGCGACCCAGTCTCCTAAGAAGACCCGGATCACATCGTCCTGGTGGCTATTGACGAGGTGGGGGTGAAGCAGCAGAGGGCGCCGCGCAGTGGCTGTGCTCCGGGAGATCGCGCCCGCGCAGGTCAAGGACCAGAGCGCCCTCGAGCAGCTGGTGAACTACGGCGAGCGCCACTGCTCAGTCATCCCCTGCTATGCTGTCTGCAAGCGCCTGGGCCTGTGCAACACCAGCCAGGCGGCCGAAAGGGCAAATGACCTGGTGGTGGCGGATCGGCAAAAACGCCGTGGCGTGAGTTGGCGTGAGCCCGGTTACGCGGGGCTGGCGTCGCTCACGGCTTTGGTCAAGAACGGCGAAGGCTCTCGCTGGTTCAGCACGCAGACCCTGGCGTTCTCCCTTGATCCAGGCCCAGCGTGAGGACGTTCACCTAACCGCACAGGTGAGACAATTTTATCAGGAATTGCCGCGTTTGTAAAAAAACGTCTATACCCTAACATCTTGAACAAGCCTGGAGGTGGCCAGCCTAATCGTTCGGAGAGAGGCCTTTAAGCTTTGCGCTCTGGGTGCGGGCGGTTGTTGTAGGAGGGGATAAACTCGGCCAGCAGGGCGGCCAGTCGTCCGCCCCGTTCCATGGGAGGGCAGCCCCCATCTCCTCAGCGGTCACGGGCGGGCCGGCGCCGAAGAGCGGCAGGTGCCAGCACAGGCGCGTGGCTCGGTGTGGCCGATCACCGGCCGACCGTGGCGCTGGCCAAGCCGGTGGGCAATCATCCGATAGCTTGGCTCGTGATGTTGCCGGTTTCTTCGGCAACCCGAAACGGGAACTCCCGCTGGCGGCGGGTGGTAGGCTGAAAGTAGGGGCGCATGGGTGGGTTAGTTTTGGGTGAGGTCTCCACACACCCGTATATGCCACACCACACCCATATGAACGACACCGCCGAACCAGCGGGTAGTGGCCAAGATGTTGGGGTACAGGATATTTTCAGGACAACTCCCCATGCCCGGCGGGCGCTGCGACGGATGAAAGGTCGCCGGATCGGCGATTCGTTTGTTCGTTGCCCCCATTCGCTGTCCGGTGTTCTCTCACTCGTGCGCACCGGGGGGTGCGCACTCCGCAGGGATTGCGGTTGGGGTGTGTTGCGCCTGTTCGCACCTGGGGGTGCGAATTCCGCAGGGCATTGTTCGCCGTGCACTCGTGCGCACCTGGGGGTGCGAGGTCCGCAGGGGGATTGCGGTTGGGTTTCGTCGAGGCCGTTCGCACCTGGGGGTGCGAATTCCGCAGGGCATTGTCCGCCGTTCACTCGTGCGCACCTGGGGGTGCGAACTCCGCAGAGCATTGTTCACCGTTCACCCTTCGGTTTTTCCGCGCGTTCCCCTGCCGGTATAATGCCGTTGCGGACTCTGCTGCCTCCCCAAGGTCGCTTCATCGGTGCTGTCTGCGCTTTTCTGAACTTCCAGCGGGCGCCACACGTGTAATCGGCGGCACACTTTTTCTCAGTAGTCGTCTCTCTTCTCTTCAGCGCTCGATGCGCCCGGCGTCGGCGCATCGCCTGGCGCAACCCTCCTGTGTGGGCCTATGTTTTCGCCGAAACGACCGTGGCTCCTGGTCCCGTTGGCCCTGCTCGTCGCCCTGGGCGTGGCCGGCCATCGGCTGGTGGGCGACCTGCCCCCGGCCACGCCGGCCAACCTGGCGGCCGCGCGGCCCAGCACCCTGATCTTCGACCGCCACGGCCGCCTGCTCTACGAGGTCGTCGGCGACCAGGGCAAGCACACCCCGCTGGCCTTCGAGCAGATCCCGTCCGTCTGTTGGCAGGCCACCGTAGCCGTGGAGGACAACCGCTTCTTCCACCACATCGGCGTGGACCCCCTGGCCATCGCCCGCGCTGCATACACCAACTGGCGCCACGGCGCCATCCTCTCCGGCGCGTCCACCATCACCCAGCAGCTCGCCCGCAACACCCTGATGACCCCCGCCGAGCGCCACCAGCCCACCCTAAGGCGCAAGCTGCGGGAGGCCTGGCTGGCTTGGCAGATCGAGCTGCGCTACACCAAAGAGGAAATCCTGGCCTACTACCTCAACCAGGTCTACTACGGCAACTTCGCCTACGGCCTGGAGGCCGCGGCCCACGCCTACTTCGGCAAGTCGGCCCGCGAGCTGAACCTGGCCGAGTGCAGCCTGCTGGCCGGCCTGCTCCAGAACCCCGCCGCCTACAACCCCCTGCTGAACCTGGAGGCGGCCCGCTACCGCCAAGCCACCGTGCTCAACCTGATGGTGCAGTCCGGCTACATCACCCGCCGAGACGCCGAGCTGGCCCTGGCCGAGACCCTCCGCTTCGCCGCCACCCCCTTCCCCATCGCCGCGCCCCACTTCGTCAGCTACGTGGAGAGCCGGCTCGAGGCGCTGCTGGCTACGGGCGCCGAGCCCCCCGACCTGTCCGGCCTGCGGGTGTACACCACCCTGGACTTGAGCTGGCAGCAGGAGGCAGAGCGCAGCGTCGTCCGGCGGCTGGAGGAGCTGCGCCGGCAGAAGGACGCGCCGGCCGACCGCCGGGTGGACAACGCGGCCGTGGTGGTGCTGGACCCCGCCGACGGCGCCATCCGGGTCATGGTGGGCAGCCCCGACTACTTCAACCGAGCCATTGACGGCGCGGTGAACGCGGCCCTGGCCCTGCGCCAGCCCGGCTCCGCGCTCAAGCCCTTCGTCTACGCCGCAGCCATGGACCCGCAGCGGGCTGCCGCAGCCGGCCGCCGGCCCCTCACCGCGGCCACGGTGCTGGCCGACGTGCGCACCGTCTTCATCACCGCCGAGGGGGAGCCCTACGTGCCGGAGAACTACGACCGGCGCTGGCACGGCCCGGTCAGCGTGCGCACTGCGCTGGCCAGCTCCTACAACACCCCGGCGGTGAAGGTGCTCAGCGAGATCGGCGTGGACGCGCTGGTGGACCAGGCACGGCGGCTGGGCATCACCACCTTCCGCGCCGACGGCCTGGGCCCCGACGCAGCCCGTCCCTACGGCTTGGCCCTGGCCCTGGGCGGCGGCGAGGTCTCCCTGCTGGAGCTCACCGCGGCCTACGCGGCGCTGGCCAACGGCGGCTACCGCGTCCAGCCCTACGCCGTGGAGCGGGTGGAGGACGCCGCCGGCCGGGTGGTGTGGCGCGCCTCTCCCGGGCTGGGCCGCTCCGCCGAGCCGGCGCTCGACCCGCGCATCGCCTACCTGATCACCGACATCCTCAGCGACGACGACGCCCGCGCGCCCGCGTTCGGCCGGGGCAGCGTCCTCAGCTTGCGGCGGCCGGCTGCGGTCAAGACCGGCACCACCACCGACTGGCGCGACAACTGGACCGTGGGCTACACCCCCGACCTGGCCGTGGGCGTGTGGGTGGGCAATGCGGACAACACCCCCATGCTGGGGGTCAGCGGGGTGGCCGGCGCCGGCCCCATCTGGCGGGACGTGATGGAGGCGGTGCACAGCCAGATCCCCCCGCGGCCCTTCGTGCAGCCGCCGGGCCTGGTGCGCAGCGAGGTGTGCATCGACTCCGGCCTGCTGCCCACAACCTGGTGCAGCCGCCGCCGCGCCGAGCTCTTCCTGCCCGGCACCGAGCCCAAGGCCTTCGACACCGTCTACCGGCCGATGACCGTGGACGTGTGCGCCAACGCCCTCCCTCGGCCCGACACGCCGCCCGGCTGTCTCGCCGAGCGGGTGTTCCGCGTCTACCCGCCGGAGCTGCAGGAGTGGGCCGTGGCCAACGGCGTGCCCCAGCCCCCCGGCGCAGCCGCCGAGGTCGCCTGGTCGGGGACGACAACCGCCGCTCCGGGCCAGAGCCAGACCGCAGCCCCCGTCGCTGCCCTGACCCTCACCAGCCCCGACCCCGGCGGCGTCTACCGCCTGTCTCCCCACCTGCCTACGGAGGTCCAGCAGCTGCGGCTGGCCGTGCCGGCCTACGGTCCCTGGCAGCGGGTGACTTTTTATGTCAATTCTCAGGCGGTCGGCGCCGCCGCTGCTCCGCCCTTCGAGGTGTGGTGGCCCTTGCAGCGGGGCAGCCATCTGATCAGCGCAGTGGCGCAGGACGCCTCCGGCCGCGAGGTGGCCGCGCCGCCCATCTGGATCGAGGTGCGGTGACCGGCGACCGATCGCCGATTACCGATCACCGATCACCGATCACTGATCACTGACCACTGATCACCGGTCCACCGTGGACGCCCTATCGGTTCGCGCAGAAGGAACGGAGACTATGAAGACCGCTCGACAAATCGTGCCCTTGTTGCTCATCCTTGTCCTGTTGATCACCAGCTGCGGCCGGCCGCCGGAGACGCCCACGCCGCAGCCCACGCCCCAGCCCACCGTCCAACCGCTGGAGGTCACGCCTACCCCGCCGGTCGAGCCCACGCCCACCCCGGAGTTGCCGCCGGTGGTGGTGAGCACCACGCCCGGCCGCGGGCAGGAGCACCCCCTGGACGAGCCCATCCGCGTGCGCTTCAGCCAGCCCATGGACCCGGCCAGCACCCAGGCCGCCTTTGCCATCGAGCCCGCGGTGCCCGGCCAGGTGCAGGTGGCAGGGGACGAGCTGACCTTCATCCCGGCCCAGCCCCTGGCGCGCGGGGAGGCCTACCGTATCGCCGTGAGCGAGGCCGCGCGCGGCCTGAACGGCAAGGCCCTGGCCGCGCCGGTGCAGGTGCGCTTCCAGGCCGTCGGCTTCCTGCGGGTCACCACCGCCGTGCCGGCCGACGGCAGCCAAGAGGTCTCCGTGGACACCCCCATCACCGTGGTGTTCAACCGGCCGGTGGTGCCCATGGTCGGCGTGGCCGAGCTGGCCGACCTGCCCCAGCCCCTGCGCTTCGACCCGCCCGTGGGGGGCCAGGGGGAGTGGCTCACCACCTCCATCTACACCTTCCGGCCCAGCCAGCCCCTAGCCGGCGCCACCAGCTACCGGGTGACGGTGCCCGCCGGGCTGCAGGACACCAAGGGCGGCCTGCTGGCCGAGGACTACACCTTCACCTTCCGCACCGCCAGCCCCATGGTCGTGGGCTTCCAGCCGGAGGGCACGAACATCGCGCCCACCACGGCCATCACCGTCACCTTCAGCCAGCCCATGGACCGGGCCAGCGCCGAGGCCGCGTTCAGCCTGCGCCGGGCCGACGGCCGGCCGACCGCCGGCGCCTTCACGTGGAGCCGGGACGGCCGCAGCCTGCGCTACCAGCCCGCGCAGCCCCTGGAGTACGGCACCGCCTACAACGTCCAGGTCAGCCAGGCCGCGCGCTCGGCCAACGGCCAGGCCCCCCTGCGCGAGGCCTACGCCACCGCGTTCGAGACCGTGCCCAAGCTCGCCCTGGTCTCCACCACCCCGGCCGACGGCGAGCAGAGCGCGCCGCCCGAGGATCGTCTCACGGTGGTGCTGCGCGGCCGGGTGGACGAGAAGAGCCTGGGCGCGTCGGCCTTCACCATCCTGCCCAAGCCCACCGCGGTCTTCAGCTACTTCTCCTCCTACGAGAACCGCTGGTTTATCTCCTGGCCCCTGCAGCCGCAGACTGCCTACACCGTCACCCTGTCCGGCGAGATCCGCGACGTGTTCGGCAACCGGCTGAACGACGGCCGCGGCGCGGTGATCCGCTTCCGCACCGGCAACCGCAAGCCCTTCGCCCACCTCAACGTGCCGATGGACATCGGCACCTACAACACCTACACCAACACCTTGATCGCGGCCAGCTACCGCAACGTCAGCGCGCTGGAGTTCTCCCTGTATTCGGTGGACGAGCGGTCCGTGGAGAGCTTGCTGGGCCCCAACCGCTGGCAGGCCATGAACACCTTCCAGCCGTCGGAGCAGAGCCTGGTGCGGCGGTGGACGGTGGCCGTCAGCCCGCCCCCCAACGAGAACGTGCTGCAGAAGTTCCCCTTGGCCGAGGACGGCGGGCCCCTGCCTCCCGGCGTCTACTGGGTGGAGATGCGCGCGCCCGAGGTCACCTACGGCGACGGCTTCGAGACGGGCCAGCTGGTGCCGCGGCACCTCCTGGTGGCCTCGCCCCTGAACCTGGTGACCAAGAAGACCGCGGACGAGGTGCTGGTGTGGGCCACCGACCTGCAGAGCGGCCAGCCGGTAGCCAACCTGCCCGTGCGGGTGGCCGGCGCGGCCCGCGGCCAGGGCACCACCGACCAGGACGGCATCGCACGCATCCCCATCCGCCAGCGCAACGTCTGGGAGCCGCTGGTGGTCTTCGCCGGCCGGCCGGGGGACCGCTACGGCGTGGTCAGCACCGAGTGGAACAGCGGCATCCAGCCGTGGGACTTCGACCTGAGCACCGAGTTCCCGCCCCCGCAGTGGCAGCTCTACTTCTACCTGGACCGCCCCCTCTACCGCCCCGGACACACGGTGTACTGGCGCGGGATCGTGCGGGCGGACGAAGACGCCATCTACCGCCTGCCGCCGGCCGGCACCCGGGTGCAGGTCTCCGTCCGCAACCCCCAGGGCGAGCTAATCTACGACCAGCCCCACACCCTCAGCGCCTTCGGCACCCTGCACGGAGAGCTGCGCCTGGCCGACGAGGCGCCCTTGGGCTACTACTTCTTGGAGGCCCGGCTGCTAGACCAGCCGCCGTCCGACTATGTGCCCAGCGGCGGCGTTGGCTTCAACGTGCTGGAGTACCGCAAGCCGGAGTTCACCGCTGAGCTAACCACCGACCGGGAGGAGTACCTCAACGGAGACCGCATCGCAGCCACGGTGCAGGCGACGTACTTCTTCGGCGGGCCGGTGACCAACGCCAAGGTGCAGTGGACGGTGTACAGCCAGGACGCTGCCCTGGACTTTCGATACGCACAGACGGGCCCCTGGTACAGCTTCGGCGACTTCACCGGCTGGGACCCCCGCCAGGAGAGCCGCTTCGGCGGGCTGGTGGCCAGCGGCGAGGGCGTCACCGACAGCAGCGGCCGCTTCACCTTCACCGTCCCGGCAGACATCAGCGATCGGCTGCAGAGCCAACGCTTCACCCTCGACGCGCGCATCTCCGACCTCAACAACCAGGAGTCCGCCGCGTCGGCCAACGTGCTGGTGCACAAGGGGCTGGTCTACGTGGGCGTGGCCCCGCGCGAGTACGTGGTGCCCGTGGGCCAGGAGAGCACGGTGGACCTGATCACCGTGGACTGGGAGAGCCGGCCCGTGCCCAACCAGCGGGTTACGGTGACGGTCAACCGGGCCCGCTGGACCACCGTGCAGGAGAAGGGCGAGGACGGCCGCTTCTACTGGGTGTCGCGCGTGCAGGAGACGCCGATCCTGACCGAGGAGCTCACCACCGACAGCCAGGGCCAGGCCGTGCTGCGCTGGCGGCCGGAGGCGGGCGGCGAGTACAAGATCAACGCCGCGGTCACCGACAGCCGGGGCAACACGGTGCGCAGCGCGGCTTTCCTGTGGGTCAGCGACCGGCCCACCACCTACGTGCCCTGGCGGGTGGAGAACAACGACCGCATCACCTTGGTGGCGGACAAGCGGCTCTACCGGGTGGGCGACACCGCGCGGGTGTTGGCGCCCCATCCCTACCAGGGACCGGTGGAGGCGCTGCTGACCATCGAGCGCGGGCGCATTATCGAGGCCCGGCGCATCACCCTGGAGGGCAACAGCCCCACCCTGGAGATCCCCATCCGCGCCGAGTACCTGCCCAACGTCTTCGTCTCCCTGGTGATCGTCAAGGGGGGCGGCGGCAACGAGCTGGGCAGCTACAAGGTCGGCTACGTGGAGCTCCCGGTAGACATCGCGCCGCAGCAGCTCCAGGTGACCCTGACGCCCAACAAGCCCGAGCTGCGCCCCGGCGAGACGGTCACCTTCACCGTGGAGGTGCGGGACGACGCCGGCCGGCCGGTGCAGGGGGAGTTCTCCCTGGCGCTGGTGGACAAGGCCCTGCTGGCCCTCACCTGGCAGACCGACCCGCCCCTGGACCAGGTCTTCTACCGCCGCCGCGGGGTCGGCGTGCAGACCGCCAGCAGCCTGGTGTACAGCCTGGACCGGCTGAACCAGCTCCTGCAGGAGGGCTCCAAGGGCGGAGGCGGCGGCGACGGCCTCGGCGTGGACGTGCGCACCGACTTCCAGGACACCGCGCTGTGGGTGCCCAACCTGGTCACCGACGCCAGCGGCCGCGGGGTGGTGAGCGTGCGCCTGCCCGACAACCTGACCACCTGGCGGCTGGACGCCCGTGGGGTCACTGCGGACACCCAGGTGGGCCAGGCCACCGTGGAGATCCGCACCAGCCTGCCGTTGATGGTGCGGCCGGTGCTGCCCCGCTTCTTCACCGCCGGGGACGAGGCGCGCATCGCCGCGGTCGTCAACAACAACACCGCCGCGCCTCGCACGGTGGCCGTCGGCCTGGTCGCGCCGGGGCTGAGCACCTCGGCACCGCTCACCCAGACGGTGGACGTGCCCGCCGGCAACCAGGTCAAGGTGGAGTGGCCGGTGGTCGTGGAGGCCGGCCGGGAGGCGGTGACCGTGCGCTTCACCGCAGTGGAGGCCGCCGGAGACGCGCCCCTCAGCGACGCGGTGGAGCTCACCCTGCCGGTCTACCGCTACTCCTCGCCGGAGACGGTGGCCACTGCAGGCGCGGTGAGCCTCAACGAGGAGCGGCTGGAGGTGGTGGTGTTGCCGCCGGACGTGGACCCCACCCAGGGCGAGCTGCGGGTGCGGCTGGACCCGTCCCTGGCAGCCGGCATGGTGGAGGGCCTGCGCTACGTCAACGACTTCCCCTACGACTGCACCGAGCAGATCGTCAGCAAGTTCCTGGTGAACGTGGTCAATGAGCGCACCTTGCGCGTGCTCCAGCTCGACCGACCCGACCTGGCGCCCACCCTACACGAGCTGGTGTCGGTGAACGTGCAGCGGCTGTTGGCCCGCCAGAACCCCGACGGCGGCTGGGGCTGGTGGCCGGGGCGGGAGAGCAACCTCTTCGTTAGCGCCTACGCGGTGTACGGCCTGGTCGAGGCGCGGCGCGGGGGCTACCCTGTGGACGACGCCGCATTGGCGCGGGCGGTGGACTACCTGCAGCGCCAGCTCAAGCCCGCCGCCGACCTGCGGGGCTACGAGCTGAACCAGCAGGCCTTCGTGCTGTTCGTGCTGGCCGAGGCCGGCGCCGGCGACATGGCCCGCAGCGTGGCCCTGTTCGACGTGCGCGAGCGGCTGGGCCACTACGGCCGCGCCTTCCTGGCCCTGGCCTTCCATCGCCTGTCCGAGGCCGGCGAGGCCGCAGCCGAGCCGCGCGGCCAGGACCTGCTCCAGGACCTGCAGGCGGCCGCAGTGCTCTCCGCCACCGGCGCGCACTGGGAGGAGGAGGGCGTGGACTGGTGGACGATGAACAGCGACGCGCGCTCCACGGCCGTCGCCCTGCTGGCCCTCACCCGCCTGAGCTCCTCCGGTTCTCCGGGCGCCTCAGGGACCGACCTGACCACCGGCCTCCTGCCCAACGTGGTGCGCTGGCTGATGCTCAACCGCCGCGACGGCCGCTGGGACACCACTCAGGACAACGTGTGGGCCATCGTCGCCCTCACCGACTGGATGCAGGCCACCGGCGAGCTGGAGGCCGACTACACCTGGCGGGTGGACCTGAACTTCCGCCAGGCCGCCGGCGGCGTGGCCTCGCCCACCACCGCCGTCCAGCCGGTCGAGTTGCGCATCAAGGTGGCCAACCTGCTGCTGGACGCGGCCAACGCGCTGAGCATCGTCCGCTTCGCCGAGCCGCCCCAGACCGGCGCCGGCCAGCTCTACTACACCGCGCACCTGAACTACTACTTGCCTGCGGCCTCTTTGCCCGCCTTGAACCGGGGCATGGCGGTGGACCGCACCTACGGCCTGCTGGACCCGGTGACCCGCAAGCCCAAGCCCGGCTCCCCCCTGGCCGACGCCCAGATCGGCGACACGGTGCAGGTGACGGTGACCTTGGTGCTCCCCAACAACGCCTACTACCTGGTGGTGGAGAGTCCGCTGCCCGCCGGCTTCGAGGCCATTGACCCCGCCCTGGCCACCACCAGCGGGGTCTACCGGGACCCAGGCCTGCAGCGCAGCGACCTGCCCTGGTTCTGGGAGCCGACACGGGTGGAGCTGCGGGACGAGAAGGTGGCGCTCTTCGCCGAGTTCCTGCCCGCCGGCACCTACCAGTTCCGCTACCAGATGCGGGCCAGCCTGCCCGGCCGGTTCCAGACCCTGCCCGCAGTGGCCTACCAGATGTACTTCCCAGAGACCTGGGGCCGCAGCGCGGGCGAGCTGTTCACGGTGCAGGGCCGGTGAGCACGAAGTCCCACAGGATCTGCACGCTGTCCCCCTGGGTCACGGCGCCGCGGGCCAGCTGCTGCGAGCGCGGCCGCTCCACGGCCAGGATGAAACATGCCTGCCCGCCGGCCGGCATCGGCAGCGCCAGGTCCACGGCGACGTCCGCCGTGGCCAGCTCGATGGTCTGCACGAACTGATCGCCGGGGTTCAGCACGAAGTCACAGGTGACGTCAACAAAAAGGCGAGCTACGGTGGTATACTGTAGCTCGCCTTCGCCTTCCCCGGGGTTGCCGCAGGTCAAGTCTCCCGCCCGCATCTCGGCCGGCTGGCAGCCGCCCTCGAAGCTGCGCACCAGCCAGTTCTCCACCGTGAGCGTGCCCGACCGGCCGCCCGTGTTGCGCACCGTGAAGCCGTAGAGGCGCAGCCCGCCCGGCTGAAGGTTGAGCACCACGGCCTCGCTCGGCCGGCGCGAGGCCGCCTCGGCGTCCAGCGTCACCAGGACACGCTGGCTGCGCGCGCTGCCCAGCCAAGGCGCGCCGCGCAGGTAGACCAACACGGCTGCCGCCACCACGAACACTGCCAGCGCCATCACCAGCAGCAGACCTATCACGCGTCTCATGCCAAGCGGCCTTTCCGGCGTGGGGCCCGCTACAGCGCCACCGGAGGCGCGAAGCGATAGCCCACGCCCCACTCGGTGCGGATGTAGCGTGGGTTGGCCGGGTCGTCCTCCAGCTTCTCCCGCAGGTAGCGAATGTAGAGGGAGAGGCTGCGCGTGTCGCCGATGTAGGCCGGTCCCCACACCTCGGTGATCAGCTCCTTGTGGGGCACCACCCGATCGCGGTTCTGCACCAGGTAGCTCAGAAGGCGAAACTCGGTCGGGGTGAGGTGGACGCTCTGGCCGCGGCGCAGCACCTGGCGTCGCGCCAGGTCCACGTGGAGGTTCTCGTCCTGGTAGAGCAGGGAGCCGTTGGCCGGCTGAGCCGAGCGACGCCGCAGGATGGCCTCGATGCGCAGCTCCAGCTCGCGCAGGTCGAAGGGCTTCTTGACGTAGTCGTCGGCGCCGATGCTCAGTCCCTGGATCACGTCCTCCTGGCCGCTCTTGGCGGTAAGCATGACGATGGGCACGTCCGAGAGCTCCCGCAGGCGCTGGCACACCTCCCAGCCGTCCATCCCCGGCATCATCACGTCCAGGATCACCAGGTCCAGGTGGCGATGCGCGGCCAAGCGCAGCCCGGTTGGGCCGTCGCCCGCCAACAGCACCTCGTAGCCTTTGCTCTGCAGGTAGACCGCCAACAGCTGGCCGAAGGTGGTCTCGTCGTCAATGATCAGCAGCGTCTTGGCCATCCTCGTCTCCGGCCATCGTCGGCAACGTGAAGGTAAAGCGGCTATACTCGCCCTCTTGGCTCTCGACCCAGATCTGGCCGCCCATGGCCTCGGCCAGCCCCTTGGCCACCCACAGCCCCAGTCCATAGCCGTAGACCTGTTGATCGTCGGCGGACCGGATGCGATAGAAGCGGTCGAACACCTTGTCCTGGTGCTTGGGGCTGATGCCCGGACCTTCGTCCTGCACCGAGACATGGACAAAACCGTCCTCTCGCGCCTCCACCTGCAAAAGGATCGTGGTGTGGCGCCGGCTGTACTTGATGGCGTTGTCCAGCAGGTTGTTGAGGATGGTCTCCAGGGCGTTTTCGTCGGCCCAGGCCCAGGGCAGATCGGCGGGCAGGTGAACGGCGATGCGGTGATACGCCGCCACCGAGCGCCAGTGGTGGCACAGCCGCTCCACCGTCAAGGCCACAGGCACCGGACGTATCTGCAGCCGCCAGGCGCGCGCCTCCAGGCGAGAGGCCTCCAGCAGCTTGTCGGCGAAGTCGGCCAACCGCTTGCTCTGCTCCGTCAGGATGCTGAGGAGCTCCTGGTGGCGAGCGGTCATTTCCGGCTGCTCAGCCTGCATCAGCTCGGCCACCGTGTGGATGTAGGCCAGCGGGGTGCGGAGCTCGTGGGAGAAGCCGGCGATCAGTTCCCGGTGCAGCCGCTCTGTCTCGTGCTCCTCAGTGACATCGTGGACGCTCACCACAAAGCCGCTGGGGCCGGCCTCGGTGGAGGGAAAGGGCACTGCGCTGAGGGAGACAACCCGTTGGGTGCCGCGGCGCTGCCGCACGATCCACTGGTCCTCGTGAAAACCGCGGTGTTCCATGATGGAACGACAGAGATGACAGGGTTCTGAGCTGGTCTCGCGGTGGGAGCAGCTCAGGAGGCTGCAGATGGGCTGGCCGACGGCTTCCGCCGTGCCCCAGCCGGTGAGCTGCTCGGCGGCCGGGTTCAGGCTGACCACGTGTCCGTTGCAGTCGGTGACCAAGAGACCGTCGGCCACCGTCTCCACGATCAGCCGCGCCTTCTCCCGCTCGGCCTCGATCTGGCGAAACAGCCGCACGTTGTCCAGCGCAATGGCGGCATGGCTGGCCAAGCTGGACAGCGCCTGCAGCGACGCCTCGTCGCGTGGGCGGCGCTGGGGGCGCTCCACCACCAGCACCCCCAGCCTCTCCGCGCCGCGGCGGATCGGCACTACCCAGCGCTGTCGGATTATCAGCGGTATACCGGGCCGGCGGTCCTCCGACGACAGTAACACGGCCTCCTCCAACTCCGCTGCCTGGGAAAGCAGCCGATCGAGATCGCGCGGCTCGGGGAGGTAGTAGGTGCGCACCAGGGAGGGCAGGCCCGGTGCCGCCAAGGCGATCAGCGCGGCATCCCCTTCGATCACCTCCAGCGCGCAGTTCAGGGTGTGCACCACGATCTGCTCCGGGTCGAGGGTAGCGTTGAGCTCGCGCACGGTGCGTTCGATGGCGGCCAGCTGTTTCACGCGGCGGGCCAGGGTGCGGTCGGCGCGGGCATAGCGACCGGCGTACTCCAGGGCGCGCTCGCCGCCGGCGGCCAGTTCCCGCAGGCCTTCCACATCGCCCTGGCTGAAGCGCCCACGCAGGCTGTTCCCCAGCAACAAGACGGCCACCACATCGCCGTCTGGCCGGCGCATGGGCAGCGCCAATAAGGAGCGGGTTTGCTCGGCTGCCAGCGGCGTCGCCACCGCTAGCCGTGGGTCCTGGGCCACCGGTCCGAGGATGGTCGGCCGGTCCTGGCGCGCCAGCCATAGCACCAAGGGCTCGCCGTCCGCCTCGCGCGCGGGCACCGGCACCCGCGCTTTTAGGCCCTTGGCGATCAGCTCCCAGCGCTCGTCGAGCGGATTGCGCAAGAGCAGCGCAGACCACTCAGCCTGCCCGATGCGGGCAGCCCCCTCCAACACAAAGGCCACGACGTCGTCTAGGCTGGCGGCCCGGGCCAGCAGCTCCTGCCACTGCCGCATGGCGCCGCTGAGGGCCTCGTGGCGGCGCATGGTGCGAGTCACGTCGGCCACCAGATAGGCCAGCGCGTTGAGGAACACCAAGAAGGCCAAGAGCTCCACCACCGCCACCGACAGGCGATTCCAGCGCCACAGCCAGAACAGCTGAGGCAGCAGGGCGGTGGTGAAAAAGGCCGAGCCCACCAGCCCCACCGCCATGCCGTAGTGGTAGGCCAACAGCACCACCGGCACGATGGCCAGGTAGCGCACCGCCCACTGATAGGGCAAGCCCGCCAAAGCGGCCACGTACATCGCCGCCAACACGCCAACGGCCAACGCCGCGTCCATCAGGGCAACGGGGTCGGGCCGCGCCAGGCCGATGTCCAAGTTCACTCGGCGCACTGCAGGACGCAAACGGCCCATGAGCTCACCAGATGAGAGGAAGCAACAACCCGTTGAAGGCCACGTTGGCGGCCAGCGCCGGCGCTAGGCTCAGACGGCGAAACCGCATCAGGGTGACAATCGGGGAGAGCAGCACGCTGTAGAGCAAGTGAAGGATGGCCAGCAAGGGCGCCGGGCTGCCGATCACCAACAGCGCGTTGAACATGCCGCTCAACAGCATGAGGCGCAACGCCGTCTGTCCCAGCCCCAGCCCCATGCCATCCACCAGCACGCGCACGCCGAGACCATGCACCAGCAGCTCCTCGCTCAGGGCGCGGATGCCCAACAGGTAGACCAAGCTCCAACCGTAGTGTTGCCAAGGCGCCACGCGGGTGACCCCAGAGGCAAAGAGCAGGTGCAATCCAAAGCCGAGCCCCACCACGCCGCCGGTCAGCCCGTCCAGCAGCCACCGCCGCGGTCGAAAGCCCACGCTTTCCATCTCCACAGGCAGGCGGCGGTAGAAAAGAGCAACGGTGGCCCAGTTCAGCGCCCCGACGCCCGCCACCAGCCAAAGCGGCAAGGGGACCTGCCCTGCCCAGCCCTGGTTCACGCTGAGCAGCACCATCCCCGTTACCAGCACGCTCTGCACGGCGCCGACGCGCATCAAGAGCCCTCGGGCCTGCGGCACCAGGCGGAAGAGCACCCCAAAGGCCAACAGCAGAGGCGCAGTAGGAATGGCCAGAAACAGAAGGTAGCCCTTCCACGGAACCAACCAGGGGACCAAAGAGACGAGCAACACGACGCCGACCAACGTACCCACCACGCCCAAGGACCAGCGCCAAATGGCCATGCTCTCGCCAAAGCGCTGGCGAGCGATGGCTTCCCAATCCTGGCGGACGGTGATGTCGAGGAGGTGCATAGGGTCTCCGTCCGGGCGGGGGAGAGGAGAGGAGCAGCGGACAGGAAACGGCGGTGGAGCGCGTCAGCCGGTGAACGGCCGAGCCGAGACGGGGTCGGCGGGGGGAGCACCGGCCGCCGGAGGCGCAGGGTGCTTCCGTTGCCGATCCCCATTATACCTCTAAGGAGCAGACAGCACCAAGGATTAGGCGCCGCGAAGCCAACCGACCACCATGGCGACGGCGTAGGCCTCGGTGTGGGACAGACTAACGCGCCAGCCCTGGATGCCCAGGCGCTCGGCCCGGGCCAGGGCCTTGCCGGTGAGGCGCAAGCCCGGCTCTCCCGACTCGTGGCGCACCACCTCGATCTCGGTCCAGCTGATCCAGCCGGCGGCGTGAGGAGCTTGGGGCGCCCAGCCGGTGCCCAGGGCCTTGCTCACCGCCTCCTTGGCGGCGAAGCGCGCCGCGAGGGAGGCCGGCCGGCCGGCGCAGTAGGCGATCTCGGCTGGGGTGAAGACGCGGTGCAGGAAGCGCTCCCCCCAGCGCTCCACAGCCCGCTGCACCCGCGCCACCTCCACCAGGTCCACGCCCACGGTGATCATGTCCGCTCCGGCCCCGCAATGGCCACGGCGTAGGCGCCCGGCCGCCAAAACCGCGCCGCGACGCGGCGCACCTGCTCGGCGGACACCGCCTGGATCAAACCGGCGTAGCGCTGCAGGTAGTCCAGCCCTAGGTCGTACCACACCATGTCCAGCACCGCAGCGGCCACCCCCTGGTTGGTCTCTAGGCGCAGCGGCAGGGAGCCGACCAGGTAGGCCTTGCTGTCCTCCAGCTCCTCGGCGGGCACCGGCTCGCTGACCAGGCGCTCCAGCTCGGCCTCCACGGCTTCCAGGCAGCGCGCCACGTTAGCCGGGGCCACCCCGGCGATCACCGTCCAGGGCCCAGGCTCGTTGCCGGCCTCCAGGCTGCTGTAGGCGTAATAGGCCAGGCCGAGCCGCTCTCGGACGTTCTCGCCCAGGCGACCCATCATGCCGAAGCGGCCCAGCACGGTGTCGGCCACGCGCGCCGCGTGATAGTCGGGGTCGCTGCGGCGCAGGGCCGGCACGCCGAGCACGATGTCGCTCTGGGTCTTGCCGGGCAGGATGCGCTCCCGGCGCACAACGCCGGCGGGCAGGGTCACCGGCGGAAAGGTGGGCGCCAGGGGCGGCGGGCCCTGCCACCCACCGAGGGCCGCCTCCACCGCCGCGATGGCCGCCTCAGCCCGCACCGCGCCCACGACCACCAGCGCTCCGCCCTGGGGCGTGTAGGTGCGGCGGTAGAAGTCCAGCAGGTCGTCGCGGCCGATAGCGGTCACCGTCTCGGAGTGCCCCTCGATAGGACGGCTGTAGGGGTGGTCGGCCGGGTAGGCCAGCTCGCGGAAGAGGAGGGAGGCCACGCTGCGGGTGTCGTTGTCCCGCTCCTGCAGCTGGGTGAGCCGCTCTCCCCGCAGCTTTTCCACGTGGTCGGCCGGAAAGGTGGGATGCTGCAGCACGTCGCCCAGCACGTCCAACAGGACGCCGAAGTCCTCGGCTAGGCACTTGCCGCTGAAGCCCACGGCGTGGCGGCCGGAGTAGACGCCCAAGGAAGCGCCGACGGACTCGACGGCGTCGTGGATCTCCTCGAAGGTGCGGCGCTCAGTGCCGCGCATCAGCATGGAGGCGGTGAAGGAGGACAGGCCGGTGCGCTCGGCGGGCTCCAGCACGGCGCCCCCGTGCAGATAGCCGTCTATCACCACCGTGGGGGTGGTGGGGTTCTCGCGCGCCAGCACCCGCAGGCCGTTGGCCAGGGTGACGTGCGCAATGTCGTCGGGACCGGGCAGGGTAGGAGACATGGGAGCTCCTTGTCGGCCAGGCATCGTTGGCTCGGCGCAGGCGCCACAGCGGGGCGTGATTGGCCGGTTGGGCGGTCGGGCGGTGGGGGGACTACTGGCGTGGCTGTGGCCTGTACACGCCCACCAGACAGCGTGAGGAGGTCAGGTAGGCGGCGGCGACGCGCTGGACGTCCTCGGCGGTAACGGCGGCCAGGGCGGGCAGGAACCCCTCCAGCCACCCTAGGTCGGCCACGGTTTGGCTGAAGCCCAGCCAGTAGGCCTGGTCGGTGACGCTCTCCGCCGAGTAGGCGAACTGGGCGCGGGCCTGGTGCACGGCGCGACGCAGCTCGTCGGCGCTCACCGGCTCCCGCGCCAGGCGCTCTACCTCGGCCAACAGCGCCGCCTCCACCTCCTCCGGCTGCCGGCCGGCCTGCACCGTGGCCAGGACGATCAGCAGGTACGGGTCCACCGTGGGCAACAGGAAGCTGCTGACGTCGCTGGCCAGGCCGGTGTCCACCAGGGCCTTGGAGAGGCGGGCGGTGCGGGCCGGCCCGCCGTCGTCGAACAAGGCCAGGGAGCGGGGACCGCCCAGGAGGGTGTCGGCGATGGCCGCGGGGAAGAAGTCGGGATGGGTGGCCGGCGGCGCCTGGTACGCGGCCATGACGTAGGCCGTCGGCTCCGGGCCGGTCAGTTGGACGCGGCGCGGTTCGACCGCGGCTCGACCGAGCGCGCCGACCGTCTCACCGACCGGCGGTTCGACCGCAGCTCGACTGAGCTCGCCGATCGGCCGGCTGGCTAGATGGCCGAAGGCGCGCTCGATGCGCCCGAGCATGGCCTGGGCCTCGAAGTCACCCACGACCACCAGCGTGGCGTTCTGCGGGTTGTAGTAGCGCCGGTAGTGCCGGGCCAGGTCCTCGGCGGTCATGGCCTGGAGGTCGGCCAGGGAGCCGATGGTGTGATGGCGATAGCCACCTGCGGCGAAAGCCGCTGCGTGCACCGCCTCGTGCAGGTGGAAGACCGGAGAGCCCTCCATGCCCTGGCGCTCGGAGATGATCACCGTGCGCTCCACCTCCACCTCTTCCGGCTCGAACCGGGCGTTGGCCATGCGGTCGGCCTCGATCTCCAGGGCCAGGTCCAGCTCGGCCGCCGGCAGGGTGGCGAAGTAGGCGGTCCAGTCCAGGTAGGTCATGGCGTTGCTGTAGCCGCCCACCCGGCTGATCAGGCGGTCCGCCACGCCCTGGGGGAAGCGCTCGGTGCCGCGGAACATCATGTGCTCCACCCAGTGGGAGGCGCCGGTGCGGCCGGGCGGGTCGTGGCGGCTGCCCACCCGGTACCACACCCACACGGAGCCCACGGGCGCCGCGTGCACCTCCTTGAGCAGGACGCTCAAGCCGTTGGCCAGCCTCGCCCGCACCACGCCCTCGGTGATCATCGGCGGCGCTCCGGTTGATACCAGCCGACGACGGCCTGGTCGCGGCGCAGGTAGGTCTGCGCTGCCCGCTGCACGTCCGCGGCCGTGACGGCCGCCAGCCGGCCGGGGAAGTCGAGGAACCACTGGGTGGTCGCCACCACCTGGCTGAAGCCCAGCCAGTAGCCCTGGCTGCTGACACTGTCGGCGCTGTAGGCGAACTGCGCCTGGGTCTGCTTGCGCGCCCGCTCCAGCTCGGCGGCGCTGACCGGCTCGCTGGCGACGGCCTCGATCTCGCGCCACAGGGCGTCCTCCACGGCCTGGGGATCCACCCCGTGGCGAACGGTGGCGCTGAAGGCGAAGGCGAAGGGCTCGACGGTGGGCCTCACGCTACAGCCGACGGAGGCAGCCAGGCCGCCGGCCACCAGGCGACGGTAGAGCCGGCTGGAGCGGTTGGTGGCGCCGCCGCCGAAGCCCATGGCCTTGGCGCCGCCCAGCACGGCGTCCAGCACGGCCAGAGGGAAGTAGTCGGGGTGGGTGGCGGGGGGCGCAGGGAAGAGCATCTGCACGTAGGCTACCGGCTCGCGGCCGGTGACCACCACCCGCCGGCCAGCTGCGGCCAGGCGCTGGGGTGCGGAGGCTCCGTTGGCCGGGGCGTCCCCGCGCCGAGGGGCCAGGCCGCCGAAGCGCTCGACGACGCGCTCCAGCATGTGGTCGGGATCGAAGTCGCCGGCCGCCGCCACGACGGCGTTGTCGGGGCCGTAGTAGCGCCGATAGTGCTCCCACAGCTCGTCGCGCGTGATGCGCCGCAGGTCCGCCTCCCAGCCGATGATGGGGTGGCCGTAGCCGTGGCCGGGGAAGGCGGCCGCCAGCAGCGCCTCCCGCAGGCGGTAGGAGGGGCTGTTCTCGTTGCCGGCCCGCTCCGAGAGGATGATGGTGCGCTCGGCCTCCACAGCCTCCGGGTCGAACCTGGCGTTGAGCATCCGATCGGCCTCTAGCTCCAGGGCCAGGTCGGCCTGGTCCGCCGGCAGGGTCTCGAAATAGGCGGTGTAGTCGAAGGAGGTGAAGCCGTTGCGGTTGCCGCCGGCGCGGGCTACCAGCTTGTGCACGCTGGGGCCGGGGAAGCGCTCGGTGCCGCGAAAGAGCATGTGCTCCACCCAATGGGTGAGGCCGGTGGCCGGGGGCGCCTCCAGCCGACTGCCCACCCGGTACCACACCCAGAAGCTGACCACCGGCGCGTGGTGCATGGGCCGCAGCAGCACGACGAGGCCGTTGTCCAGGGTGGCTTGGAGGACGCCGTTGGAGGTGTGCCAGGGGGCCATGGCGCAGCGGGCGGCGCGGTCAGACACCGGAGGGCAAGGCGGGCGTCACGATGTCGGGCTTGTCCTTGTGCGCGTTGGGCACCGGCCGGCCCACGCCGAAGTAGCGGAAGCCCAGCTCGGTCATGGCCACGGGATCGTAGATGTTGCGGCCGTCGTAGAGCACGGGGCGGCGCATGGCGCGCTTCACGCGCTGCATGTCCAGGTGGCGGAACTCGTTCCACTCGGTGCAGACCACGATGGCGTCGCACCCCTCGGCCAGGTCGTAGGGGTCCTTGGCCAGCCGCACCTCCGGCAGCTCGCGCGCGGCCACGGGCATCGCCACCGGGTCGTAGCCCTTGACGATGGCGCCCTCGTTGCGCAGCAGGTGTGCGATCTCCACCGCGGGCGCCTCGCGCATGTCGTCGGTGTTGGGCTTGAAGGCCAGGCCCAGCAGGCCGACCACGCAGTCCCGCAGGCCGCCCAGCTCGCTGCGCAGCCTGCGGATTACCTTGCGGCGCTGGTCGCGGTTGATGTCCATCACCGCCCGCAGCAGCGCGGGGTGCGTGCCGTGGACCAGGGCCATGTGCTCCAGGGCCAGCACGTCCTTAGGGAAGCAGGAGCCGCCGTAGCCCAGGCCGGCGTCCAGAAAGTAGCGGCCGATGCGCTTGTCGTAGCCCATGCCGGCGGCCACCTCCTTCACGTCCGCGCCCAGCTCCTCGCAGATGGCGGCGATCTCGTTGATGAAGGAGATGCGGGTGGCCAGGAAGGCGTTGGAGGCGTACTTGATCATCTCCGCGGTGCGCAGGTCGGTGACCATGATGGGCGCGCGCAGGGCCAGGTGAAGCTGCGCCACCTTCTCGGCCGCCTCCTTGTTCAGCGAGCCCAGCACCACCCGGTCCGGGTTCAGGAAGTCGCTGATGGCGTTGCCCTCGCGCAGGAACTCCGGGTTGGAGACCACGGCGAACTCGATGGGCTTGGGCTGGTTGCGGGAGATGATGTCGGCCACCCAGTCGCCCGTGCCCACCGGCACCGTGCTCTTGTTGATGATGATCAGCGGCGCCTTCATGGTGCGCGCGATCTCCTCGGCGGCCATCCGCACGTAGCGCAGGTCGGCCTCGCCGTCCACGCCCGACGGCGTGCCCACAGCGATGAAGACAAACTCGGCGCCGTCCAGCCCTTCCTCGTAGGAGGTGGTGAAGAAGAGGCGGCCGGCGCGCACGTTGCGCTCCACCATCTCCTCCAAGCCGGGCTCATAGATGGGCATCTTGCCGGCGCGCAGGCTGGCGATCTTCTCCTCGTTGATGTCCACGCACACCACCCGGTTGCCCAGGTCGGCGAAACAGGTGCCGGTCACCAGGCCGACGTAGCCGGTGCCGATAACGCAGATGTTCTTCATAGGATCGCTTCTGTCTCCCGTGGCGTTGTGGTTTTGTTCAGCGGGCCCTCGCCCCTTCGGACGCAGAGAGGGGACGGCTAGGCGCTCTCCAGGCTCTCCACGCGCTGAGCCTTGGCACGCGACACTTCCGACCAGGCTAGCTGCTCTCGGCGGAAGAACCAGGCGCCGAGAATGGTGATGGGGAACCACAGAGCCGCGTGCAGCACGATAGTATAGCCAAAGGCCAGGTTCTTGTCTACTCCGTACGCCGTGAGCACGGCGATTCCGGGGGTGTCGAAGGTGCCGACGTAGCCGGGCGCCGAGGGGATGGTGGTGGCCAGGTTGACGATGCCGTTCATGAGCATCAGCACGAAGAAGGGCACCGGGAAGCCACCGGCCTGCTTGTCGAAGGCGTGCATCACGAACCAGTACTTCCCCGTCTCGGCCAGCCAGATGAACACCGAGGTCAGGAACACCATCAACACGTCGCGCGGGCGCAGGAAGAACTCCAGGCCGGTGAGAAAGCGCTCGAAGAAGCCGTCCACCGGCTTGCGCAGCCGCGCCGGCAGCACGCGACGCAGGGTGTTGGTGTACAGCCAGCGGGCCCACTGCGGCCGCAGCGCCAGGCCGATAAAGGCTGCCAGCGCCCCCAGGAAGAGCACGCTGGCCACCGCCACCAGCCCTCCCAAGCTGCCGGGCAGGTTCACGAAGGGAAGGGCGACGAAGATGAACAGGAGCATCACCAGGCCGTCGAACACCCGCTCCACCACCACCGTGGTCAAGCTGGCGCTCATGCTCACCCCCTCCTTGCGCTTGAGCACGTAGGTGCGCAACACCTCGCCGGCCCGCACCGGGAAGATGTTGTTGCCCATGTAGCCGATGCACACCACGGGGAACAGGCTGCGCAGGGAGATGACCTTGATCGGCCGCAGCATGTAGTGCCACCGCCACGTGCGGCCCCAGACGGCCACGAAGTAGATCAGCACGGCCGGCGCCAGCCAGATGTAGTCGGCCTGCCCCATCCAGAAGGCGACCTTGCGCAGGTCCAACCCGCGCACGGCGAAGTAGACGAAAACGGCGCTAATGGCCAAGCCCAGAAAAACACGCGTTCGCTGTTGCATATCTCTCGCTGGTTCGTCGCACGCACTCGAGTCAGAGGCCGGAACCGGCCCGCCTCCCTTCCGACGGTCGGTCTGCGGCGGGGGTTCCGCTGCACACAAAGAGGCGGGCGGGCCGCTGGTCGGCAGCAACCCGCCCGCCTCAGTCCAGACGGTTGCTCCCGTCGGCTAGCCGCTGGCCGGCGCAGGCGTTGCCGCTTGCGCCGGGATCACGGCGTCTCCCAGGATGCGCTCCAGGGCCATGATGTGGCTGCACACCCCCATGCGCACCGCCTCTTCGCAGGTGCAAGCCCACTCGCCTTGGTTGTAGGTGATCTTGTAGGTGTTGTGCTCGCCCGCAAAGGTCACGTCGAAGCTGTTGAACTCCACACGGTGCCGCTCTTGAGCGTACTGGCGGGCCTTGATGATCCGGGAAATCAACCCTGTGTCCATGCCACCCTCCGTGGTCGCTGGGAGTGAACTTGGACGCTGGCGCAGCCGCCGCCTCAGCTCACCCTGGCCCAAAAACACAGGACACCGCGACGATGCCCGTCGTGGTGTCCCGGTTCAACGCTGTGAAAACACTGGCTCAGAGGCATGGTAGCTGCTCCAGCCAGCGGCCTGAGTCCACGGCAAGCCGCTGGTCACTGGTTGGTCCCAGTATACTGCGAACACCGTCGTTTGTCAATCAACCGTCGCTGTCGTTTTCCCTACGCTTCCGCGCTGGCGGCCAGGGCGTACACGCGACTGCGGTCCCAACCGGACAGCCGCGCTACGACCCGGGCAATGGCCGCCGCCGACAGCCCCTCCGCCCGCAGGAGCTCGACGGCCTCGGCCACCTGCGCCTGCGACCACTCGCCACGGCCGCGCGGCCGGCCGGTGCCGGCGATCACCAAGGTGATCTCCCCGCGCGGGGGGTTGGCCGTGAAGTGGGCCACGGCCGCCGAGAGCGAGCCGCGCCACACCTCCTCGAAGCGCTTGGTGAGCTCGCGGCCGACTGCAACCTGGCGGTCGCCCAGCACCTCCAACAGGTCCTGCAGGGCCGCGGCCAACCGATGCGGCGCCTCGAAGGCCACGATGGTGCCCGGCTCGTCGGCCAGCTCGGCCAGCAGCGCCCGCCGGGCCGTGGCGCGGCGCGGCAAGTACCCTATATAAAGGAAGCGATCGGTGGGCAACCCTGAGGCCACTAGCGCCGCCGTGACCGCCGACGGCCCCGGCACCACCACCACCTGGTGCCCCGCGGCCAGCGCGGCCCGGATCAGCTCGTAGCCGGGGTCCGCCAGGCCCGGCATGCCCGCGTCGGAGACCAGGGCCACCCGCCGACCGGCGTTCAACGCTTCCAGCACCCGCTCGATGCGGGCGGTCTTCTGGCGGTCATAGGCGTCGGTGTAGGTGGTGAGCGGCGTGCTGATGCCGTAGCGCTCCAGCAGGGTGTGCGTGACACGCGTGTCCTCCGCTGCGATCAGGTCGGCTTCGGTGAGGACCCGCAGCGCGCGCTGGCCGATGTCCTCCAAGTTGCCGATGGGCGTGCCCACCACGTAGAGAACGCTCATGGGCCGCCCTCGAGGGCCTCGCTCAGCCGGAAGATGCGGCCGTCGCCCCACGGCTCCTCGACCACGAACAGGGGCAGCAGATCGGCCGCTGCGGCTTGCGCCTCCGCCAGGCGCAGGGCCAGGTTGTCCTGCGAGGGTGTCGGGTAGAGGCCCAGCCGGGCCAACAGCAGCGCGCGGCGCAGGATCTCCACCCGCGCCAGGTTCACTTGGTCGGCGTCGGGAAGCTGCGCCGCCTGCTGGTCGTAGTTGTCCCACAGCTGGTCGTAGGTCTGGACCAGCTCCGCGGCGATGCCGTCCACGGCCACCTGCCATTGGGGCAGCAGGGTGAAGCCCAAAGCGCCGGCGGCTACGCGCAACTTCAGCGTCAGCCAGTGGATGCGGTCCTGCAACACAGCCGCCCGGTCGGGCAGGCTGGCCGCAGCCTGCAGGGAGGCGGGGAAAGCGGCCTGCCGCGCTGCGTCCTCCGCCTGAAGCGCAGCCGCTAGGGCGGCGCGCGCGGCCTGCACGTCGCGGCCGCCGGTGGCGTCCCAGGCGGTGATGTAGGCCACGGCAGCCCGTCGGCGGTTCAGCTCAGCCGCCTGCACCTCGGCGGGCGGCGTGAACTGCCCCTGGAAGGCGGGCAGGAAGGGCCCCGGCGCGAGGCGCGAGTCGGGCAGAGCCAGCGGACCGCGCAGGGCCATGGCGACCTCCTGGGCCTCGCGGGCCATGCCCGCCTCGCTGTAGAGCGGCCCGAGGCGCTGAAGGATCTCCTGGCGCTGGACCGGGGCTAGGGTGGGGCTGTAGCGGGCCAAGACCTCGGCCTGCGCCAGGATGGGCCGAGCCGCGCGGGGCTTGCCCAACCCCAGGAAGCCGGCCGCTGCGTCCAGGGACCCGCGCGCCCGCTCGTAGTCGGACAGGGTGGGGCTCAGGGCGGCCAGGGAGTGCATCTGCTGGTAGCTCAGCGCAGCCAGATCGGCAGCCTGCACTTGCTCGAAGGCGCGGGCCACGGGCAAGAGCTGGCCCATCCGCTCGCCGTCGCTGAGCCGGGTGTCGTAGACCAGGAGCGCGTAGGCGCTGTCGGGCTCGCCAGCCGCCAACGCCTCCTGCACGCTGGCGGTGGCCGAGTCGCCCACCAACGGGATGACGCCGATGTCGCTGCGCACGCGGGTGATGTCTACCGCCAGCAGGGGGTCCTGCCAGGTCCAGACGTCGGTGCGGCCGCGGGTCAGGCGCAGGTAGGCTGCGATGGCCAGCAACCCCACCAGCAGGGTCACCACCAGCGCCGCAACCAGGCCGATCAAGAGCCGGTTGGCCCCGCGGCGGGCCGCACGGCCGTGAGAGGGTGTAGCGGGCGAGGAAACAGAAGACATGGAAAGCGTTCCCGTTGGCGTGTGGGTAAAGTCAGTTTCCCGGAAACTGCCGGTTCCCGGGAAACTGGCTGAGTATACCATGCGCCGCCGGGCTTGTCTAACCCTTCGATGCTGAGTACACTGGTGGCCGATGTCCAGGCCCCCGACTGACCTCCGCCGCATGCGCCAGCGCCAGGAGCGCAACCTTTTCCTGGCGGTGATCGTCTTCCTGCTGGTTGTCGGCGGCGGGCTCATCGCTTGGATCTACGGCGTCGGCGCGCTGGCCACGGCGCTGATCTGCCTGTCGGCCGGAGCGGCGCTGCTGGTCCTGCTGTGGATCATCGTCAGCCTGCTCGGCTGGTGGGCCGAGCGGTGAGCCAACACCTCGCCAAAGCCGCTTTGGCAAATCCCATCGCCTGTGCTACAATGGCGGCCATCCTAGCGGTCGGCGGCTGGCGCCTTGAGGCGCCGGCGTCGCACCCATGCAGCCAGGTTGGGGCGCCCTTCCTATGGGCGCTGTTTGTTGCCTGGCTTTGACCCCCACCCGTAATGCCTGCAAGCCCACACGAGTCAGCCCTAGGCTGTAGACCAAGCGACCGCTGACCGGCGACGCCGACGGACGGCCGGTCTCCTCGATGGCATCTACGCCTCCGGCTTGGCTCGTGTTGTGTTCCCAGGCAAGAAGGACGGTAACGGCCTATGAGCACCACCACAGCGCCCATGGCACCCGCAAGCCGCACGCTGAACATCTTGATCACCCTGGCGTTGTTGATCATGCTGGCGCTGGCCCTGATCCTGCCGCCCATCAACCTGCCCGAACGACTGGCGACTCGCGGCATGGTGACCGGCAGGGCCAACACCGACAGCGGCATCCAGGACCCCGACGGCACGCACGTCGCCTTTCCCGCTTACGGCGTGGCCGGCGACTTCCGCAGCAAGCTGGTGAGCGTGCCCAGGGACGACTTCCTAAAGGGTAACACCAACGACGAGCTGAAGACAGCCGCCAACCAGATCGCCGCCGCGAACTACCTGGTCCCCAAGAGCCCCCTCTACCAAATCGAGCTGCGCGGCAAGGCGCCCCTGGCTTCCATCCTCACCGTGCCCATCCCCAACGACAGCCTGCCTTACGAGACGCTGGACCTCTACGAGTGGACCGGCAGCGAATGGCGCTTCATCCCCAGCCACGTGATCGTGGACAGCGCCGCCGGCCGCGAGGTGATCCTGGCGGAGCTGAACTACACGCCCCGCTCCTTCATGGTGATGCAGACCAACCGCCAGCTCCCCACGGGTGGCGTGGACGTGCCCCCTGGGGAGGGGATGCCGGAGGCCGGCCGCGACGCGGTCACCCACGCTACCTCCAACGGCTTCTTCCTGAACGGCGACGGCACCATCTCCGGCAGCATGGCGCTGAGCACTGCAGCCGGCGGCTCCTATGCCGCCTTCCCCACCATCCGCAACTGGGGGGACGACGGAGTGGTGCGCACCGACCTGCTGGACAACCTGCTGATCAGCGAGGACCTGCAGCGGGTGCACCTGGCAGCCATCGAGGGGCTGCTGGCCGCCAACAACTACCCCGGCGTGGAGCTGGACTACCGCGGGTTGGACCCCACCCTGAGCGCGGAGTTCACCCGCTTCGTCACCACGCTGGCCGAGCGGCTGCACAGCCAGGGCCGCCAGCTCATCCTGCGGGTGGAGGCCCCGCGGCAGGTGGCCGAGGACCGCTTCCTGACCGGCGGCTACGACTGGCGGGCCCTGGGCCAGGTGGTGGACACCTTCCGCATCCCGGCGCCGGTGGAGCCCATGGCCTATCGGCCGGGCGGCGAGATGGACGCGCTGCTGCGCTGGTCCGTGGGCGAGGTGCCCCGCAACAAGATCGAGATCGTGCTGCCGGCCCACAGCGTGGAGCGCTCCGGCGGCTACCTGCTGAAGAAGTCCTACAGCGAAGCCCTGGCCACCCTGCTGGGCGAGGGCCGCGCCGAGCAGCCGGTGCTGGTGCCCGGCGAGCCGGTGGACGTGAGCCTGTTCAACGACCGCGTCATTGATCCCCTCACCTTCGACGAGGAGATCGGCATGTTCACCTACTCCTACCGGGACAACGCGGGCTACCAGCGCTGGGTGTACATCGAGAACGCAGCCAGCATCGCGCGCAAGCTGCAGCTGGTCAGCACCTACAACCTGAAGGGCGTGGTGCTCCAGCACATGCTGGCGGGCGACTACGACCCCGACATCTGGAACGTGGTGCGGGAGTACCTGGCGGGCGACACCCCGGCCCGACAGAGCAGCTACAACGTGATCTGGACCGTCACCGGCCCCAACGGCGAGACGGTCACCGAGGCGCGGCCGCTGGACGCCAACGGCATCACCTACACGCCGCCTCAAGGCGAGGGCCAGGTGCAGTTCAAGGTAGCCATTGCGGACGGCGGCAAGCTGCTGGCCAGCGCGCCGGTGTTCTCCCTGGTGGTGGCGACGGCCACGCCCACCCCCACGCCCACGCCCGAGCCCACGCCCACCCCTGTGGCTACGCCGACGCCCAGCTTCGCCTCGGCCGTGACCACCCAGCCGGTGAACCTGCGCAGCGGCCCCGGCACCGCCTTCCCGGTGGTATTGCGCGCCGGCGCCGGCCAGACCTACCGCATCCTGGGCAAGAACCAGGACGGCAGCTGGTGGCAAATCGCCCTGCCCGACGGCAGGGAGGCGTGGGTGATCCGGGAGCTGGTGAGCACCACCGGCCCGGTGGACGCGG
>JANWYQ010000074.1 GCA_025055015.1 Caldilineales bacterium | reverse complement strand
ACTCATAACTCCTGCGCGCGCGTCGCCGAGCACCCGCTGGAGCTAGAGCTGCCCGCCGGATCGGCCGCAATCGGCTGCTGGATGATTGGTTCAGCAGAGTGTCGAAACTGAGCAAGGCTGCTTTAGGAGCCACCTGATGTCTACTCCCGTCTCAAGTCCCCCCATTGCCCGCTCGTTGAAGGACGTATTCAACGCGGTAGACCCAACGCTGCCGCTGCCCAGCGGCGACCGGCGCTACGTGGACTGCACCGAGGTGCGCGGCAACGAAGACGTCGTGTCGCAGATGTTCAGAATCATCTGGTGGACCGACAAGCCGGCGACAGCGCAGCTCTTCACCGGCCATCGCGGCTGCGGCAAGTCCACCGAGCTGTTCCGCCTACGCCAACGGCTGCAGGACGCGGGCTACGCTGTGATCTACTTTGAGGCCGACGAGATCATTGATGTGGAGGACATCGTCTACAGTGACGTGCTGGTAGCGATCGCGCGCCAAGTCTACCACGGCCTCTTGGAGCTGCAAGTGCCGCTGCCTGAGGAGCTGCTGAACGACGTCTTCGCCTGGTTTGCTGAAGTGGTTTACGAACAGAAGAACGTGAGGGAGTTTCAGGCTGCCCTGGCCGCGGAGTTCGGCTTTGGACTGCCCCAGGTGCTCACGCCGCTGGCGCAGCTGATGGCCAAGATCACGGGCCAGCTTCGGACCGGCGTGGAGTCCCGCAAGGAGATCCGGCGCAAGCTAGACCCGCAGATCGCCCAACTGATTGATCGCATCAACCTGCTGATCCAGACCGGCACTGCAGCCCTGCGCGGACAGGGCAAGCAGGGGCTGGTGATCATGGTGGACAACCTGGACCGCATCCCTTTTCGCAAGCTCGACGAGACGCGCAACAACCACGACGCGCTGTACATCGAGCACGGCGAACAGCTCCGTAGCCTGCGCTGCCATCTCATCTACACGGTGCCGATTGCCATCCTCTATTCTCCTCGGGCCAAGATCCTGACCAACATCTTCCCAGACTGCCTCACCTTGCCCATGATCAAGGTGAGCACACAGGACAACCAGCCTTGGCCGGCCGGCCTGGCGAAGATGCGTCAAATCCTAGCGGAGCGCATTGAGCTGGATACCGTGTTCGAAGAACAGGCGCTGGACTTGCTCTGCGCCGAGAGCGGAGGCCACCCCAGGATCCTCATGACACTGGTGCGCTACGCCTGTCAGTACGCGACCAACCGGGAGGTCCGTCCGATTGACGCCAACGCAGCGGAGCGCGCCATCGGCCGCCTGACCAGCGAGTACAGCCGTTCCATCCCTGAGGAGCACTTTCCTGCGCTGGCCGCCGTGTTCAAAACCAAGCGCTGCAAGAACGACGACGACCATCGCCTCATGTTGCACAACTTGAGCGTGCTGGAGTACATGAACGGCCTGGAGCCGTGGCACGACGTCCACCCCTCTGTGCGGCGCCTATCCAAGTTTCGGGAGAGCGCAGGCAATGGCTGAGGACACCTCGGCGTGGACCGAGCCCCTCTCTGGGGAGAACATCGCCACCCTGGATCGCCTGGTGCGCGCCGTGGACATGGCGGCGGGCTTCGCACTCTTCTTCGCCCGCTGCAACGTGCCGGCTATGACGCAGCGACTGGTTGAGCGCGCCCGGCATCAGCTCGACGCGCTAGGGGTGGCGGTGATAGAAGTCGCCCTGGACAGCGAGGCGACCAACCTGCGAGCGCGCTTGCGCAGGGAGATGGAGACCTGGCAAGCGATTTCTTCCCAGGCTGCGCCAGCAACGCTGGCCGTGTCTCCTGAGGCCGCTCTGGTCCGCGAGGCGGCAGCCCCCTATCGTGCCACCCCCAAGGCAGCGCTCTTCGTCAGCGGCCTAGAGTACAGCATCCCCTACGACCGGCCGAACGCCCGTATCCTGGCCGAGCTAAACCTGGGCCGCGACCTGTTTCGCCGCGATGTGCCGGCGCCGGTGGTGTTTTGGCTCCCCGACTACGCCATTACGGCCATCGCCCGCCACGCACCCGACTTCTGGGCCTGGCGCAGTGGGGTCTTCGAGTTTACCACCGAGGAGGCCGTGCGCACCGCCGCTTTCACCCAAGTGGTGCACGAGGGGCCCGGCCTTGCCGCGTTGAGCAACCTTTCCCCGTCGGCCAAGCGGGCGCGCCGGCGCCAATTGGAGAGCCTGCTGGACGACTATCAAGGCTTGCCGGAGGACCAACGGACGCTGCGGGAACGCATGGCAATTCTGGCCGACCTAGGCGATGTCTGTGAGGTGCAGGGCGACTATCCGGCGGCGCTGCGCTACTTCCAAGAAGCGCTCGCCCTCGCCCACCGGACTGCCGACCGGCAAGCCGAGGCCGAGGCCAAGCGATCGGCAGCGGACGTTCTTCAGATAACCGGCCAGCTCCAGGAGGCCGTCGCCCTCTATGAGGAGACCCTGCGCACGTTCCAAACCTTGGGCGATCCCAGGGAAGTGGCGGTGACGCAGAGTTCGCTGGCGGACGTGCTCAGTCAGTTGGGCCGGACCCAGGAGGCCCTCGCCCTCTACCAGGAGGCCCTGCGCACGTTCCAAACCTTGGGCGATCCCCGTGGCGTGGCGGTGACGCAGAGTAAGCTGGCGGACGTGCTCCGGCAGTTGGGCCGGCCCCAGGAGGCCCTCGCCCTCTATGAGGAGGCCCTGCGCACGACAAAAACCTTGGGCGATCCCAGGGACGTGGCGGCGACGCAGAGTAAGCTGGCGGACGTGCTCAGTCAGTTGGGCCGGCCCCAGGAGGCC
>JANWYQ010000041.1 GCA_025055015.1 Caldilineales bacterium | reverse complement strand
CGCCACGGCCTGCGCCAGGTCCTCGACGGGCAGCTCGATGCGGGCCACGTCGCCGTGGTGGCGCACCCGGAACTGCCGGAAGCCAAGCCTGGCCAGCACGTCCTCGGCCTGCTCGATCTGGCGCAGCAGGGCCGGCGTGACGGGGATGCCCTGGGGCACGCGCGAGGCCAGGCAGGCCATGGCCGGCTTGTCCCACACGGGCAGCCCCAGCCATCGGGCCAGCTCCCGCACCTCGGCCTTGGTGAGGCTCGCCTCGAGCAAGGGGGAGCGCACGCCCCGCTCGCGTGCGGCGGCCATGCCGGGGCGGTAGTCCCCCAAGTCGTCGGCGTTGTTGCCGTCCAGGACGGCCTGCCAGCCTTCGGCCGCAGCGATGGCCCGCAGGCGGTCGTGCAGCGCCGACTTGCAGAAGTAGCAGCGGTCGCCGGCGTTGGCTACATAGCGGGGATCCCGGAACTCCTGGGTGGGGACCAGGCGATAGGGCCAGCCCTGCCCCTCGGCCAGGGCCACGGCGCTCTGCAGCTCGCGGCCGGGATAGCTGGGGGAGACGCCGATGCAGGCCAGGGCGCGGCGGCCCAGCTCGCGGTGGGCGACGGCCATCACCAGGGCGCTGTCCACGCCGCCGGAGAAGGCCACCAGGGCCGAGCCGCACGCCCGCACCAGCCGGCGCAGGGCTGTCCACTTGGTTCGCAGATCGTCGTTCAGCTCGTGTTCGTTCATGGTTGGCGATGGGCAAGGGCGTTGATGCGCGCGGCCAGCACGCCGGCGCCGAAGCCGTTGTCTATGTTGACCACGGCCACACCGGGCGCACAGCTGTTGAGCATGGCCAGCAGCGCGGCCAGCCCGCCGAAGCTGGCGCCGTAGCCCACCGAAGTGGGCACGGCGATGACGGGCGCGGCCACCAGGCCGCCGATCACACTGGGCAGCGCGCCCTCCATGCCGGCCACTACCACCAACACGTGGGCCGCCTGGAGGGTGGCCAGATGGGGGCGCAGACGGTGCAGCCCGGCCACGCCCACGTCGTAGACCCGCTCGGCGGCGTGGCCCATCAGGTCCAGGGTCAGCGCGGCTTCCTCGGCCACGGGCAGGTCGGCCGTGCCGGCGGCAGCGATCACGACACCGGGCTGACGGGGCCGCTCCGGCTCCCGGTCCAGCCACAGGGCGCGGGCGGTCTCGTGGTACCGCAGATCGGGCACCAGGCGGCGGGCCGCCTCGTACTGGGCGGGCGTAGCGCGGGTGCCCAGGAGGCGGGGGCTATGTTCGGCCAGCCGGGCGGCGATGGCCGCCACCTGCTCCTCGGTCTTGCCGGCGCAGAAGATGACTTCGGGGAAGCCGGCCCGTAGGCTGCGGTGGGTGTCCAGCAGGGCAAAGCCTAGGTCTTCGTAGGGCAACCGGCGGAGGGCCTGCAGCGCCTCCTCCACCGGGGTGCGGCCGTCGGCCACGGCCGCCAGCAGCTGTCGCATTTGGGTCTCGTCCATGGGCCAAGAGCATAGCCGCGCGGGCGAGGGTTGTCAAACGCAAGACGGGACCGGTTTTGGGTTCTAGGCCGGCGCGCCTCGCCAAGCTACGGGCGTCGGCCGGCTGCCAAATCGGCCCAGTCTCGAAGACGGAGCCGGTTTGGCGGTCCCCCGGATTATGTTATAATCGGGTGCAACGATGCGGAGCGGTTTCTGGCTCTGCTGTATCGTATCTATCACCTCGTGCAGGAGAGAGGACTATGACTATCCCCGAGCGTCTGGGCGCGTTCTACCTAGGCAAGGAGTACGACCTGAAGGCCGGCCAGCTCAAGGATGCGGTGGTGATGTACGACGCGCGCGATCTCACCACCCACGCTATCTGCGTTGGCATGACCGGCAGCGGCAAGACGGGCCTGTGCCTTGGTCTGTTGGAAGAGGCGGCCATTGACAAGGTCCCGGCCATCATGATTGACCCCAAGGGGGACATTACCAACCTGCTGCTGACCTTCCCAGACCTGCGGCCGGAGGACTTTCGGCCGTGGGTCAACGTGGACGACGCCCGGCGCAAGGACATGACGGTGGAGGAGTACGCAGCGAAGCAAGCGGAGACCTGGGCCAAGGGGCTGGCGGACTGGGGACAGGGCCCGGAGCGCATTCGCCTGCTCAAGGAGAGCGCCGACTTCGTGATCTACACCCCCGGCTCCGACTCGGGCATCCCGGTGAGCATCCTCTCCTCCTTTGCGGCGCCTAAGCTCAGCTGGGACGACGAGCAAGAGGCCCTGCGCGAGCGCATCAGCGGCACGGTGAGCGCGCTGCTCGGCCTGGTGGGCATCGAGGCGGACCCGGTGCGCAGCCGGGAACACATCCTGCTGGCCAACATCCTGGAGTACTACTGGCGCCAGGGGCAGGACGTGGACCTGGCCAAGTTGATCACGGCCATCCAGAACCCGCCCGTCCGCCAGCTGGGCGTGTTCGACGTGGACACCTTCTACCCGCAGAAGGACCGCTTTGCGCTGGCGATGATGTTGAACAACATCATCGCTGCGCCGTCCTTCGCCGCCTGGATCCAGGGCGTGCCGCTGGACATTGACCACATCCTGTACGGCGGCGACGGCAGGCCCAACATGAGCATCTTCTACATCGCGCACCTCACCGATGCGGAGCGCATGTTCTTCGTGACCCTGCTGCTGGAGAGCCTGATCACGTGGATGCGCGCCCAGCCCGGCACCACCAGCCTGCGCGCGCTGCTCTACATGGACGAGGTGTTCGGCTACTTCCCGCCCCTCGGCGAGCCGCCGAGCAAGCGGCCCCTGCTCACCCTGCTCAAGCAGGCGCGCGCCTTCGGCCTGGGCGTCATGTTGACCACCCAGAACCCGGCGGACCTGGACTACAAGGGCCTCACCAACGCCGGCACGTGGTTCATCGGCAAGCTGCAGGCGGAGCGGGACAAGGCGCGGCTGCTGGATGGCCTGGAGGGGGTGACGGCGTCGGCTGGCGGCGGCCTCAACCGCCAACAGATAGACCAGTTGATCAGCGGCCTGGGCAACCGCGTCTTCCTGCTGCACAACGTCAACCAGAAGGGCCCCATCATCTTCCAGACCCGCTGGGCCATGAGCTACCTGCGGGGGCCCCTGACCCGCAGTCAGGTGCGGGAGCTCATGGCGCCCCTGCGCCCGCAGATCCTGGGCAGCGGCAAGGCCCAGCCGGCGGCCGCCGGCGCGCCGCCCGCCGCCGCGGCCGCGCCCGCGGTGAGCGCCGTCAGCGCGGCGGCCGCGCCCCCCACCCTGCCGCCCGACGTGCCTCAAATCTTCCTGCCCGCCCAGCGCTCGGCCCAGCAGGCGGTGCGCGAGCTGGAGGACCGCCTGCAGGTCTCGCTGGAGGTCAAGGAGCGCACCCTGCGCTACGTTCCCCGCGTGCTGGGCCTGGCCACGATGCACTTCCTAGACGCCAAGCGGAACGTGGACGAGCGCCGGGACGTCCAGGTGTTGGCCGAGCCGCCCAGCGGCGCCGGCCTGGTGCGCTGGGATCAGGCTGAGCTGCTCTCTCTGGACGAGCGCGACCTGATGGACCAACCCGAAGCCGACGCTCGCTTCGACGAGGTGCCGGCGTCGGTGAACTCGGCCAAGAAGCTCTCCGCCCTGGCCTCTGACCTCCAGGACCACCTGTACCGCAGCCAGACGTACACGTTGCTGTACAATCCGGTGCTCAAGCTGTACGCCGAGCCCGGCGAGGACGCGCGGGCGTTCAAGATCCGCTGCCAACAGGCGGCGCGCGAGCAGCGGGACGCCGAGGTAGACAAGCTGGCGGCCAAGTACGAGAGTCAGATCGCCAAGCTGGAGGAGAGGCTCCAGCGCGAGACGCTGGAACTGGAGAAGGACAGGGCGACCCACACTAGCCGCAAGCAACAGGAGATGCTCAACGTGGGCGACACGGTGTTGGGCATGTTCCTTGGCCAGCGCCGTAGGGCCACCTCTGTGCTCTCTTCCGCCTCGCAGAAGCGGCAGATGACCGAAAAGGCCAAGTTGGAGATCCAGGAGTCGGAGCAGCTCATCGCCCAGCTGCAGAAGCAGATCGCCGACCTACAAAAAGAGATGGAGACCGCAGCGGCCGAGATCGAGGCGCGCTGGACCGCGGCCACGGAGCAGGTTGAGGAGGTGCTCGTGCGGCCGCGTAAGACCGACGTCAAGGTGCACCGAGTGGCGTTGGCCTGGACGCCCTTCTGGGAGCTGGCCGTGGTGGACCGCAGCGGCCAACAGCGCAACGAGGTTGTGCGAGCGGTCTGATCTGAGATGACATCCACTGCCGCTCGGGCGGCCCCTGCCCGCCCGCAAAGCCGACGACCGGCGCAGCGCAAGCGCAAGCCATCCCTCCTCCACGGTTTGCTGGCCACGCTCACCGTGCTGGTGTGGCTGGCTGCGTCGGCGTTGGTTGGCGGCGTGCTCTACTACCAAGTGCAGCACGAGGGGCGCATCTTCCCCGGCGTCTCGGTGCGGGGGATTGACGTGGGTGGGCTGACCCTGCCGGAGGCTGAGGCGCGGCTGCGGGTAGCCTTCGAACCCTATCCGCTGCTGCCCATCGTGGTGCGCTACGGCGACCGGAGCTGGAACCTGACCGCCGAGGACCTAGGGGTGAACTTCGACGCGGCCAGCGCGGCCCAGGCGGCCTACCGGGTGGGCCGCGAGTCGTGGTCGGCGCCACCCCTGGCCTCCTGGCGGGAGCTCAGCCCGGCCTGGGCGCTGGCCAGGGCGGCGCACCTGCAGCGCAACCTGCAAACCCAGCTGCGCGCCTACCGCTTTGGCTACGAGGTGTTGGCCGATGAGACGGTGGACCGCACCGCCGGCCTGCTGTGGCTCCAGGAGCTGGCGCGCGAGCTGGACCAGCCGGTGGTGGAGGCCAGCCTGCGCCTTGACGGAGTGAACGTGATCTCCAGCCCCAGCCGCGTGGGCTATCGTCTGGACGTGCCGGCGTCTCACCAGGCCATCTACGAGGCGCTGCTGAACAACCGCGGGGGCACGGTGGACCTGGTGGTGCAGAAGATCGAGCCGCTGCTGGCGGATGTGACCCAGGCGGAGGTGTTCGCGCGGCTGGTGCTGAGCGGGCCCATCACCCTGGTGGCGCCCGACCCGGACCTGGACACCGGCTCGCCGCCGCCCAGCTACACCGTCGGCGTGGAGCAATTGGCACCCCTGCTGAGCCTGGAGACGGTGCCGGTGGCCGACGGGGGGCTGGAGGTCAAGGCCTCCCTGGACGTGCAGCCCCTGCGCACCCTGGTGGGGACGTGGGCGCTGGAGTTGGCGCGGGAGCCCCGCGACGCCCGCCTCGACTTCGACCCCAAGACCGCCGAGGTGCGGGTGGTGGAGCCCAGCCAGATCGGCCGCTCGCTGGACGTGGACGCCACGCTGGAGGCCATCCGCCAGGCAGCCCTCAGCCCCAGCCGCACCGCCCCCCTGCCCCTGCGCCTGATTGAGCCGGCGGTGAACATGCACCGCATCCCGGAGATGGGCATTCGCGAGCTGGTGGCCAAGGGCGTCACCTCCTTCAAGGGCTCCAGCGCGGACCGGGTGCACAACATCAAGACGGGCGCGGCGGCCGTGCAGGGGGTGGTGGTGCCGCCGGGCGGCGTCTTCTCCTTCAACCAGGCCGTGGGCAGCGTGGACGCGGAGCACGGCTACAAGGACTCGCTGGTGATCTGGGGCGACCGCACCGCGGTCGGCATCGGCGGCGGCATCTGCCAGGTCAGCACCACCCTCTTCCGCGCAGCCTACTACGGCGGCCTGCCCATCGTGGAGCGCTACAACCACGGTTACGTGGTGAGCTGGTATGGCCAGCCGGGCCTGGACGCCACCATCTACACCCCCACGGTGGACTTCAAGTTCCGCAACAACACCGAGCACTACCTGCTGATCGAGTCGGAGGTCAACGAGGCCAAGGGAACCCTGACCTTCTACCTCTACGGCACCAAGCCGGACTGGACGGTGGAGGTGACCGGCCCGGAGATCTCCAACGAGGTCCCGCCCGGCAAGCCGGTGTACCAGGTGGACCCCAGCCTGAAGCCGGGCGAGATCAAGCAGGTGGAGTGGGCCAACAAGGGGATGGACGTGGTGTGGCGGCGGGTGGTGAAGGACGGCCAGGGCCAGGTGCTGCGCAGCGAGGAGCTGAAGAGCAAGTACAGCCCCTGGTCGGCGCACTACCTGGTGGGACCCGGCACGCCTATCCCAGAGGGGGCGGAGCTGCGACCGGCAGGGAGCTCCGGCGGCTGAGCCGTCCGCCGGAGCCGACCGACACGTTCCAGGCGCACGGGCGCTGCCCGATGCCGAGCGCCCCAGCTAAGGCAGCCAGGCGCCGAACATCGTGAAGGCCGGCATCAACGTTCCTTCCACGCCGGTGGCGCGGCTGCGATCTACGATGAACAACAGCCACAAACACACAACCGCGTAGATCAGGTTCTCGCGGGGGGTGTCCTGGCCGCGCGTGTAGACGTAGGCGGCCGGCAAAGAGAGGATGGCGGTGGCCGCATACAGGTAGTGCACGATGGGCCGCGCCAGTTGGCCGCCGGAGAACAGCACTACCGCGCCGATGACCACCTGGATCACCATCAGCGCTTCCAGGATGATCAGCGCTCCCCAGTAGCTGCCGGTGACCGGCCGTTTGCGCAGGAAGTTAAGCAGGCCCCAGGCCACGCAGATGCCGGCGAACAACATGCCGGTGACGGCCAGGCGGCCGTGGATGGCGACGATAGGCATGGCGAGCACCTCTTTTGGGGATAAGACGCAGGGCTCAGTCTACTCGGCCGCCGGAAGCCTGTCAAGGCGCAGGGCCCGGCGCGCTCGCCCTCCCTTCGGTGTTTGCTGTTTGCCCCTTCCTGCGCTAAGATACCGCCAGTTTCGGTCTCTGGTCCCTCTCCACGCCTCTTGCGGAGGTTGCCATGCTCAACCTTGCCATGCTCCTGGAGTCCAGCGCCCAAAAGTATCCCTCCCACCTAGCCGTCATCTTCAACGAGACGCGGCTGACCTACGCGCAGCTCAACGGCGCCGCCAACCAGTTGGCCAACGGCCTGCGCGCCTTGGGCGTCAAGCGCGGGGACAAGGTGGCCCTCTCCTGTCCCAACATTCCCTACTTCCCCATCGCCTACTACGCCATCCTCAAGGTGGGCGCCACGGTGGTGCCTTTCAACGTGCTGTTCAAGCCCCGCGAGGTGGCCTATCACCTCAAGGACAGCGACGCCGTGGCCATGATCGTCTTCGAAGGCACGCCGGAGCTGCCCATGGCCCAGATGGCCCTGGCCGGTTTCCAGGAGGTGCCCACGTGCCGGCACCTGATTGTGGCCACGGCCAACCCTGCCGCGCCGCCGCCGGTGGAGGGAGAGGGGGTGACCACCCTGGGCCGGGTGATGGCCGGCCAGCCGCCGGTGTTCGACACCGTGCAGACCATGCCCGACGACACCGCGGTGATCCTCTACACCTCGGGCACCACGGGCAGCCCCAAGGGCGCAGAGCTGACCCACGCCAACATGGTGTTGAACGCCATCGCCACGCGCGACATGGTGAACTTCCACCGCGACGACGTGGCGCTCACGGTGCTGCCCCTGTTCCACTCCTTCGGCCAGACGGTGCTGATGAACACGGCCTTCACCTGTGGCGCCACCATCACCCTGCTGCCTCGCTTCACCCCCGACGCCGTGCTGGGCATCATGCAGCGAGACGGGGTGACCATCTTCGCCGGCGTGCCCACCATGTACTGGGCGCTGATGAACTACCCGGACGCAGAGAAGTTCGACCTGGCCAAGATCCGCAGCACGCTGCGGCTGGCGGTCAGCGGCGGCGCGGCGCTGCCGCTGGAGGTGCTCAAGGGCTTTGAGGCGCGCTTCGAGGTGCCGATCCTAGAGGGCTATGGCCTGAGCGAGACGTCGCCGGTGGCCTGTTTCAACCAACTGGACCGGCCGCGCAAGCCCGGCTCCATCGGCCAGCCCATCTGGCTGACGGAGATGCGGGTGGTGGACCCGGCCGACCCGGAGCACAAGCCGCTGCCGCCCGGCCAGGTGGGCGAGGTGGTGATCCGCGGGCACCAGGTGATGAAGGGCTACTACAAGCGGCCCGAGGCCACGGCCGAGGCCATCCGCAACGACTGGTTCCACTCCGGCGACCTGGGCAAGACGGACGAGGAGGGCTACTTCTACATCGTGGACCGCCTGAAGGAGATGATCATCCGCGGCGGTTTCAACGTCTACCCGCGCGAGCTGGAGGAGTACCTGATGACCCATCCCAAGGTCTCGCTGGTGGCCGTCAAGGGCGTGCCGGACGAGAAGCTGGGCGAAGAGGTGAAGGCGTACATCGTGCTCAAGCCGGGCGAGACGGCCACGGCGGAGGAGATCCTGGAGTACGCCCGGCAGGGGCTGGCCTCCTACAAGTACCCGCGATACATCGAGTTCCGCTCCTCCCTGCCGATGACCGCCACGGGCAAGATCCTCAAGCGGGAGTTGGTGGACGAGGGATAGGGAGGTCGGTGTTGTTGCGGAGCCAGGCGCCCCCAGGCGCCGGCCGCAGGCGTGTACAGCCGCAGCCACGGTGGCGCGGTCGTTCGCACCTGGGGTTGCGAGCTCCGCGGCGATGTTCGGCAGGACGCAAACGCTGCGGCGGTGTACCGCAGCGACAGAACAGGAGAGGTAATGGCAAAGCAAGTCTCGGTCAAGTGGCTCGAGAAGCGCCAGTTCGTGGGCATCGGCGGCACGAAGCGCGCGGTGGTGATGTCGGGCCAGGACGAGGAGAACCTGATCGGCGTTTCGCCCTCCGAGCTGCTGCTGATCGCGCTGGCCGGCTGCTCGGCCTACGACGTGGTGAGCATCTTGGAGAAGAAGAAGACGAAGCTGAGCGGGCTGACGGTGAACGTCACCGGCGAGCAGGAGGCTGATCCGCCGTGGCCCTACCGCCGCATCCACCTGGAGTACATCGTGCGCGGCAAGGGGCTGACGGACAAGGCCGTGGCCGACGCCATCCACCTGTCGGAGACCAAGTACTGCTCCGTGGCCGCCACCGTTCGGCCCACAGCCGAGATCACCACGAGCTTTCAGATCGTCGAGGAGGAGTAGGACGTTAAGACTGGACCGGTCTCGCAGACCGGTCCAGTCTGGAGGAGCCCGTATGTCGCAGTCGGTGGGCTTGATCCTGATCGCCGTGGGCCTGGGCCTGGCGGTGCTGGGGTTGATCGTCTACGCGGGCGGCTTCGGCTGGTTTGGCCGGCTGCCCGGCGACATCCGCATCGAGACGCAGCACGCGCGCGTCTACATTCCCTTGGTCTCGATGCTGTTGGTCTCCATCGTGCTCAGCGTGGCGCTGTCGCTGTTGAGCCGGCTCCTGCGCTGAGCTGTTGTCGGACGTCGGCCGGTGCCGACTACACACGCAAGAGCTGAGGACGAACCGGTGAACGATCAAGCCCCATCGCGCGCGGAGTGGATCAGGCTGTTCGAGGCCGCTTCGCAGCTACCGCCCCGGCTATTTTCCGTGGTACCTGGACGCCCGGGAAGGGCAGGTGTTGGCGCTGGTGCTGGAACAGGTCTTGGACGTGGCGCCGCGCTTCAGAGAGGACCACGGGCTGTTGATGGTGACGCCCGAGGGGGCCCTTCTGGTGCGGGCGGCCCGGAGCACGGGCGACTCGTGGGTGTGGGAGGACCGCCGGATCAAGCCGGCGACGTTCTCCCCACCGCCCATCAGGGTGGTGATGGACGCGGCAGCTGCCGATGCTGAGCGAGGCGAGTGAGGCGGAGCTGCTGGCCGATAGTCCCGACCTGGACGTGATCCTGGCGCCGGTGGGGGGCGGTGGGCTGCTGAGCGGCACCGCCATCGCCGCCACGGCGCTGCGGCCGGGCATTCGGGTGATCGCAGCGGAGCCCGAGATGGCCGACGACGCCTACCGCTCGCTGCAGGCCGGCCGCATCTTGCCCTCCCTCAACCCCCGCACCATCGCCGACGGCTTGCTCGCCTCGCTGGGCGACCTGGCCTTTCATGCGGCGAGGGGGATTTGGCTAGCTGTTACTCCCCACCATCCGCCAACCCTCTGCGGATCAACCGTCAAGTAATTTACACCAATGGTGGCAAAATACTTCTCGGCGCAACGGATCTTGCGCCGCTCATGGGGGAATTGCAAGCGGCCAATTTCAGTCGTGCCCTTGGTCTCGTGGACGTAGGCGCGCACTTCGACCTGGCCGTCCCGATGCACGCGCGCCACGCCCCAGTCCGGGTTGTAGTCACCGATCAGCGCCGGCAGGTCCACCTTGAAGCCGGGCGGGAACTTGAAGTAGAAGACGATAGCGTCTCCCTCCTGCTTGATCGCCTCGACGTAGCGCGCCTCGACCTCCGAGTCCTTCTGCACCAAGTCGTACAGCCCCTTCGGCCCGGCCTCGAGCACCTCCTTCTGCGGGAAGGCGCGCCGTGGCGGGAAGAGCGTCTCCCGATCGAAGGGGCCTGTTTCGCCCTCGATCTCGAACTCGATGCGCTCGGCGATGTGGTCGGCCAGGGCATTGCGCAGCTCAGCAATGAACACACCGGCAAAGCCTTCGGGATTCTGCAGAAAGAAGCGCTTCTTGTCCGGTCGCATGCGCCGGAAGATGGCGTTGACCGTCGGCCGGGTAAGTCCGGTCTGCTGCACGGCCCGCTCAATCAGGTTGAAGACGGGAAACCGTTCGGCCTGCGCCTGCACGAAGCGCTCCCGCACCTGGCCGCCGAAGCCCTCCGGCGTGTACTCGTGGAGTTGGCCGGTCGCCAGCGTCAGGCCCGACCCGGTGAAGACCACGCGGTAGTCGGCGCCCTCCTCCCGGATCGCCACCACGCCCAGGTTGCGCAGCCGGTCGTCCTTGACCTCCTTGGCGATGTCGTCGCCGGGGCGCACGGTGAGGGTCAGGGTACGCTCGTCCCCCTCTTCGTCGAACAGGCTCAGGGTGAGGCGCGCCTTACCCTTTTCGACCCGCTCGGCCTTGACCTTCCAGGCGCCTAGCGTGATGCGCCCCTTCTCCACCACCAGCACATGGCCAGGGTAGCTCTGCCGGTTGAGCCGGACGACGCACTCCTCGATCAGCGCTGGCGTGTCCACATGCACGCGGTAGCGCACGCGACGGTTGAGCTGCTCCCAGAAGCGCTGGAAGTGCTCATTGTGGTAGAAGATCTCGTCGCGGCGAACCGCCTCGCGCTTCAGACGGGCGTTGCCCGGCAGCGGTGGCGGCGCATCGCCGTCCTCAACGTACTCCTGTTGCAGCCGACGGGCGTAATCCCGGTAGCTCTCGTTAGCGACCACGGTCAACACGTTGATCTCGTCCCCACGCACCCGTTCGCCGGCCTGATTGACGCACAGCCGCAGCCCGCGGCCGATCTCCTGCCGCTTGCGGATCTCCGACTGGGTCTGGTTCAAGGTGCAGATCTGGAAGACGTTGGGGTTGTCCCACCCCTCCTTGAGCGCCGAGTGGGCAAAGATGAAGCTGACCGGCTCGTCCAAGGAGAGCAGGCGCTCCTTGTCGCGCATGATCAGCTCGAAGGCGCGCTTCTCGGCCTCGCGCTCCTCGGCGGTGCGGCTTTCGGTGTCCACCGCCTCCTCGCGGCCGTCCTTGCGGCGCATCTGGGCGAAGTAGGCCTGGCGCACCTCTTCGGCGCGGCGGTCCCGAAACCAGGGATAGTCGGGCGCGATACGGCCGTACTCCTCGTCGAACAGGCGGCGGATCAACCCGTCCTCGGCCGTGTAGTTGGCCACCCGGTCAATGAAGAAGAGGGAGAGCACCTTGATCCCCTGCCCCAGCAGCTCTTGTTGCCGCTCCATGTGGCGACGGATGGTCTGGCGGATCTGCTCGCGGAAGACGGCCGGCCGCGACGGCCCCCTCCCCTCGTGCAGGTAGAGGCGCTCGCCGTTGACGAACTCCACGTAGCCGGCGCCGGCGTCGATGTTCTCCACCACGTAGCCGCCCCGGTGCTCCGGCCGGCCGGTCTTGGCGAAGAGGTCGTCCCCCTGGCGCAGGATCACCTCGGCCTCGCGCGTGCCGCCCCCGTCGGTCACGCGCGTGCGCACTTTGGCTGTGATGCGCGGGGGCGGCGTGACCTCGTGCAGGGTCAGGAACTCCAGGTTGGGATTGTCGCGCTCGGTGACGGCCCACACCTCGATACGCTTGACCAGGCTGCGCTGATAGGCATCGAAGGGGCTGAGGCGATAGACCAGGTTGGGGCTGGTGCGGTGGGTGGCGCTGTAGCGCAGGGCCAGCAGCGGGTTGAGGGTGCGCAGCGCCTGCCGCGACCTCTCGCTCTCCATGTTCTGCGGCTCGTCCAGGATCAGCACGGGCCGCGTCTCCTGGATGAACTGGAAGGGCCGGCGCTCGCCGGGCAGCTTCTCCGACGCCTTATAGAGGTTGTTGCTGGCCTTGTTGAAGGCGTCCAGGGTGATCAGCAACACGGTGACGGTGTTGGCCGTGGCGAAGTGGCGCAGCCGGCTGAGCTGGCTGCCGTCGTAGGCCACCAGGTCGAAGGGCTCGTTGCCGTAGAGGGCGCGGAAGTGATCGCGCGTGATCTGGACGTTCTTGATCACCCCTTCGTAGATGGCCAGGCTGGGCACGACGACCACGAACTTGCTCCAGCCGTAGCGCTGGCGCAGCTCGTAGATGGTGCGCAGGTAGACGTAGGTCTTGCCGGTGCCGGTCTCCATCTCCACGGTGAAGTGGGGGACGCTGAAGTTGCGGTCCTCCACCTTGGGCAGGCCCGGCCCGAAGTCTCGCTCCAGGTAGAGGCTGGGAGGCAGGCCGTTGTCCTGCCGGACGGCGTTGAGGTTGTCCAGCAGCCAGCTATCAGCTAGCTCCTGATAGGGCGGCAGGTTGGCGACGACCTCATCGCCCAGGCGGAAGGCCTCGTCGTAGCGCGGCAAGCCCGCGAAGAGGCGCACCACGCTGGCCACGGCCTGGAGCTGGTGTTCCTGGTTGGCGTCGAACTTGAGCTGGAGCTTCGGCTTCACGGCGAGTCCCCTTGGTCGCGCAGGTAGTTCCGGATCGCCTCGATGAAGCGCCGGGCGTCTTCGATGCTTTCGTCGGCCAGGTCGCGGTCAGGCCTTGTGATTTCACCGTAATCGTGCACCTGCCGGCGTTGAAACGCCAGATGCAGCGCACGCGACAGCTCCGGCGCCAGGAGGCCCGTTTTGACGAACTCGCGGTCGAACAGCGCGATGGCGCCGCTGTGCTTCGAGGCACCCAGCCCTCGCGTCGCCAACAGGCCGAGCAGCGCGTAGAACATGGCATAGTAGGCGCGATTGACCGCGCCGCGGTAGGAGCCGGCATCGCGCAAGAGCTCGGCCTCCGCCAACGTCTCTGCGGCCTCCTCCAGCCGGTAGTGCACCAGCGCTCGCCGAGGATCGTCGCTCATACCGGCACCCCCTCGGCTTCGATGCGCGCGATGAGAGGGCTGGCGGCCAAGGGTCCGTTCTCCAGGTCGTCGCGCGCAACGACCAGCGGGGTGATGACCAAACCGGCAGCAAACCCCACTTCCCAGGCCAGCTCGCCGATGCGACGACGGATGTCCGGGGTGACCGTGTCAAGCACGATGAAGATGTCCAGGTCCGACTCCCAGGTGGCCTCGCCGCGCGCCCGCGAGCCGAAGACGCGCACGGCTTGCGGCCGGCAGAACTCAGCCAGGTGACGCTTGAAGATGGCGACCGTGCGGCGGTCTGCGGGAGACAGACGGTCGAAGGCCGCGGTTGCGTATGGCGGTGCTGTCTCCCGAATGGCCGACGTGGTGGGCGCAAGCGCTTCTGGAGGCGCAGCCAGCGCATCTCGCTCTGCGGCATCCAGGAATTGCCAACCCATATGCGGACCGTGAGACTCCGGTTGGGTGTGTTCGGGCATGAAGCAGCCTTTGCTAAAAACGTTGCATTCGCCGTTGGCCTACGCTCTCATAGGGATGGCTTTCCTGCCGATGGCGTCAGATCACCTTGACCCTTCGCCCATCCTCCAGCCGCACCTTGGCCTCGTCCGAGAGCGCGCGGTCCAGGCAGTCGTAAGGCTGGCCGGTGAAAAGGCTGGCCAGCCCCAGGAGCGCCCGCAGCCCCTCCTTGAGCTGTCGGGCGGCCTTTTCGGTGAAGGTTGACAGGTAGATCGCCTCCGGTGGCACGCCGTGGAAGACGACTAGGTTGAGGGTGCGCCAGAGGAGGACGCGTGTCTTGCCGGAGCCTGGACCGGCAGGCAAGTACAGCGGACCGTTCACGTGCAGGATGGCCGCGCGCTGAGCCGCGTTGGGTTGAAAGCCCACCTCTGCCCACAGGTGCTCGATGGTCAACGACCGGTTGCCGGGGGAATGGACGGGGAGTATTGCGACCACGAGAGCCCTCCGGTCTCACAAGGCGCAACGGACGACAGAAGCGTGATCACAAGAGCGTCAACCGCAGCCGCCTGAAAAAGTAGTCCCTGCTTTGTTCAGACCCACAACATGCGTCCATTTTACCACCTGGCCCAAAATACACCAAGGCGCTTGACGCGCTCAGGCCATGAGGGCCCATGGCGCCCCTTTCGGTGGCAGCCCTCTTCGCGCAGAGTCAATGTCTAGGAAAGGCGTGCTCAGGGACACCGCAGGCGGCGGCTGTGGCGTCCGGAACCCGCCGCCCGTTGAGCGGTGGATGGCGCAGCCTAGATGGCCCGCTCGATGGCGCGGTCCGCAGCCGTCGGCCACGGCCGCAGCCATCCCCTCAACGGCCGTCTCGCTGATTGGGCTGCGCCGGCGGGGGAGCCGACGCGATCACCCCTCGCCCAGCGCTCGGGCCAGCCGGTCCACCCCCTCCCTCAGCCCCTCCTCGTCGTAGTAGGCAAAGCAGAGCCGCATGGCGTCGCGCAGGCCGCTGCGGCTGGAGAAGCGCACGCCCGGCCGGAAGCTGACGCCGTGGGCTAGCGCCTTGGGCATCAGGCCCTCGGCATCGCGGCCGTCGGCCAGCCGCGCCCAGACGAAGAAGCCGCCGCCGGGCCGCCGATAGCGCAAGCGGTCCCCCAGGCGCTGCTGCAACGCTGTGTCCAGCGCATCCAGCCGGGCCGCGTAGACCCGGCGCAGGCGGGCCAGGTGGCGGTCCTGCAGCCCCAGCGCCAGCGCGCTGCGCACGATGGCCGCGGTGAAGGGGTTCAGCCCGCCGCCGCTGTCCAGCAGGCCGCTCTGGGCCAGCGTCCGCAGGCGGTCGGCCCGGCCCTGGATCCACCCCAGCCGCAGCCCCGGCGCCAGGATCTTGGAGAAGGACCCCAGGGAGAGGACCGCGCCCGTGTCCACCAGGCCGGCCATGGGCGGCGGTGGGGCGTCGCCGCCGAAGGTCAGGCAGTGGTACACCTCGTCGGCCACCACCAGGAAGCCGTGGGCCTGGGCCAGCTCCGCCAGCCGGCGGCGACGCTCGGCGGGCAGGGTGGCGCCGGAGGGGTTCTGATGGGTGGGCACCGTGTAGAGCAGGGCAGGGCGGCCATGGCGCAGCGCCTCCTCCAGCGCCTCGACCACCAGGCCGTGCTCGTCGGTGGGCAGGCCGACCACCTGCAGCCGGTGGTCGGCGAAGATGCGCAGGGCCAGGAAGTAGGTCGGCTCCTCCACAAACACCACGTCGCCGGGCTGGGTGTGCAGGGTGCAGATCAGGTCCAGGGCCTGCGACACGCCGTTGCTGACAAAGAGTTGACCTGGGTCAGTTTTAAGGTGGTATTGGCCCTCTAAAAAGGCGGCCAGCGCCTGGCGAAAGCGGATGTCCCCTTGCTCGTAGCCGTACTGCAGCGGCGCTGTGTCCCCCTGGGCCAGGGCGTGGCTCGCCGCCTCCCGCAGCAGGTCCAGGGGCAGCAGGTCGGGCCCCGGGTTGCCGACGCCCAGGTCAATCAGGTGGGGTGGGATGGGGGATTGGAGGATCTGGTCCATGGCCAAAAAGACTGGGCCAGTTTCGAAAACTGGCCCAGTCTCTTAGTCCTCTCTCGCGGCTATCGGTCGTCCAGGGCCGCCACGCCGGGCAGCACCTTGCCCTCCAGGAACTCCAGGCTGGCGCCGCCGCCGGTGCTGATGTGGGTCATCTTGTCGGCCAGGCCGCTCTGCTCCACCGCCGCCGCGGAGTCGCCGCCGCCGATGATGGTGGTGGCGTTGAGGTGCGCCAACACGTCGGCGATGGCGAAGGTGCCCTTGGCGAAGGGGGGGAACTCGAACACGCCCATGGGGCCGTTCCACACCACGGTCTTGGCGGGGGCCAGCCGGTTGGCGAAGTGGGCGATGGTGGCGGGGCCGATGTCCAGGATGCGCCACCCCGGCTCCACCTCGTCCACGCCCACCACCTTGTGGTTGGCGTCGGCTGCGAAGGCGTCGGCCACCACCGCGTCCACGGGCAGCACCAGCTTGTCCCCGGCCGAGGCTAGCAGCTGGCGGGCGATGTCGAGGCTGTCGTTCTCCACCAGGGAGTCGCCCATCTCGTAGCCCTGGGCCTTCAGGAAGGTGTTGGCCATGCCGCCGCCGATGAGCAGCGAGTCCACCTTGCCCAGCAGGTTCTCGATCACCTTGATCTTGTCGGACACCTTGGCGCCACCCAGGATGGCGATGAAGGGCCGCTCCGGGTTCTCCACCGCCGAGCCCAGGAAGCGGATCTCCTTCTCCAGCAGGAACCCGGCCACCGAGGGCTTGCCCTGGGCCCGCATCACCGCCGGCACGCCCGCCACGCTGACGTCAGGGCGGTGGGCCGTGCCAAACGCGTCGTCCACGTACACGTCGGCGAACGCAGCCAGGGCCTCGGCGAACTTAGGATCCCCCTTCTGCTCGCCCTTGTAGAAGCGCAGGTTCTCCAGCACCAGGATCTCGCCGGGCCGCAGGGCCTGCACCATCGCCTCCACCTGCGGGCCGATGCAGTCGGGCGCCATGGTCACCTTGACGTCGGGCAGCAGCTCCTGCAGCCGCTGGGCCGTCGGCGCCAGGCTGTACTTGGGGTCGGGCCCCTCCTTAGGACGGCCCAGGTGCGAGGCCAGGATCAGCGCCGCGCCCTTGTCCAGCAGGTACTGAATGGTCGGCAGGGCGGCGCGGATGCGGGTGTCGTCGGCCACGCGGCGGTTCTCGTCCAGGGGGACGTTGAAGTCCACGCGCACGAACACCCGCTTGCCCTGCACGTCCACGTCGCGGACGGTTTTCTTGTTCATGGGGGTCTCTCCTGGGGCGTGACGAGCAACCCGCAACGCGCAACCAATAGCTCGTAGCCTGGCTCGTTGCGCATCGCGTCTGAGAGGTTGCGCGTCACAGCCCCTTGTCCGCCATCAGCTTGCACAGGTCGGCGACGCGCACCGAGTAGCCCCACTCGTTGTCGTACCAGCTCATGACCTTGGCCATGTTGCCGCCGATCACCTGGCAGAAGGCCAGGTCCACGATGCTGGAGCGCTCGTCGCCTTTGAAGTCAATGCTGACCACGGGGTCCTCGGCCACGCCCAGGATGCCCTTCAGCTCGCCCTCGGCGGCCTCGCGGAACGCGTTGCGCAGCTCCTCGGTGGTGGTGGGCCGCTCCAGCTCGCACACGAAGTCCACGATGGACACCGTGGGCGTGGGCACGCGCATGGCCATGCCGTCGAACTTGCCCTTCAGGGAGGGGATCACCAGGGCCACGGCCTTGGCCGCGCCGGTGGTGGTGGGGATCATGTTCAGCGCGGCGGCGCGGGCGCGGCGGGGATCCTTGTGAGGCAGGTCCAGAATGCGCTGATCGTTGGTGTAGGAGTGGATGGTGGTCATCAGGCCCTTGACGATGCCCCAGCGGTCGTTGACCACCTTGGCCGCCGGCGCCAGGCAGTTGGTGGTGCAGGAGGCGTTGGAGACGATGTGGTGCTTGGCCGGGTCGTACATGTCGTGGTTGACGCCCAAGACGATGGTGATGTCCTCGCCCTTGGCCGGCGCGGTGATGATCACCTTCTTGGCACCCCCGCGCAGGTGGGCAGCCGCCTTGGGCCCATCGGTGAACACGCCGGTGGACTCCACCACGATCTGCACCCCCAGGTCGCCCCAGGGCAGGTTGTTGGGGTCCTTCTCGGCGAACACCCGGATAGTCTTGCCGTTCACCAGCAGGTTGCCGTCCACCACTTCCACGGTGCCGGGGAACCGGCCGTAGTTGCTGTCGTACTTCAGCAGGTGGGCGTTGGTCTGGGCGTCGAAGAGGTCGTTGATGGCCACGACCTCCAGCGCGCCCTCGTACTTCTCGCCAATCGCCTTGAGAACCTGGCGGCCGATGCGGCCGAAGCCGTTGATACCTACCTTGACGGTCATGGTCGTTCCTCCTGAGCTTGAGAAAATGGGAAGGTTGGGCCAGGGACGGGCTGCCTCTCCACTATAGCGCGCGGCGGGCCGTCCTGGCTGTAGCGTTGTTACCGGTTGCGGGCGCTATGGCCGCAGTTCGTTGAGGATGTCCATCAGGACCCGGGCCAGCTTGGCGGAGTCGTGGCGCCAGGGTCGCTCCTCGTCAATCACGTCCGCGGTGAACAGCGTGTACCCTTTGGGCTGTTGCAAGGGCGGCAGGACCGGCTCCAGGTGGGCCATGTCCCCGGTGCTGGCGATGATGCGGTCGTTGGCCAGCACGATGGGGAACAGGTCGCCCACGTGTCGGCGCAGGGCTGCCACGTGGGCCTCCACGTCGAAGTTGGCCGTCTCGCCCGGCTGGGTGGCCACGTTGCACACGTAGACCTTCACCGCCGAGGAGGCGCGGATGGCGGCGGCGATGCTCGGCACCAGCAGGTTGGGCAGCACGCTGGTGAACAGGCTGCCCGGGCCGGCCACGATCAGGTCGGCCTTCAGGATGGCCTGCAGCGCTGCCGGGTAGGCGGGCGCGTCGGGCGGGTCCAGGTAGACGCGCTCGATCTGCTGCCGCGCCTGGGGGATGGCCGACTCGCCCACCACGCGGCGCCAGCCGTGGCCGTTGGCGCTGCTTTCCACCCGCAGGTCGGCCACCAGGGTGACGTTCTGCAGGGTGGAGGGCAGCACCTGGCCGCGCACCGCCAGCACCCGGCTGGACTCGGCCACGCCCCGCTCGAAGCTGCCGGTGATGTCGGCCATGGCGGTGATGAAGAGGTTGCCGAAGCTGTGGCCGCCCAGCCCCATGTCGTCGCTGAAGCGGTACTGGAACAGGCGGTTGGTGAGCGCCTCGGCCTCCGACAGGGCGGCGATGCACTGGCGCAGGTCGCCAGGCGCCGGGATGCCGGCCGCCTCCCGCAGTTTGCCGGAGCTGCCGCCGTCGTCGGCCACCGAGACGATGGCGGTGATGTGGTCCGAGTACTCCTTTATGCCGCGCAGCAGGGTGGAAAGGCCGGTGCCGCCGCCGATGGCTACGATGCGCGGCCCGCGGCGACGCCGGTGGTGGCGGTAGATGCGAGCGGCAACGTCCTGTTCGCCGGGGTTCAGGAAGGGGCGCAACAGCGCGCTGTTCAGACGCACCAGCGACAGCCCGATCAGCCCGACGCCGACGGCCCCCAGCAAGGCCGCGCGCGCCGGCCGCGGCAGGAACTGCAGGGTGACGTAGTAGAAGACCGGCGGCAGGGGCGTGTCGGCGTACAGGTGGCGCAACAGGTAGGCCAGGCCCAGGCTCAGCAACACAATGCCCATCATCAACAGGATGAGCCAGCGCTTGACGTGCATGCCTGGCCGCAGCCACAGCAGGACAGGGTGTTGCGGACGGGATTTCATGGGGACAGGGCGCCTGGCAACGATGCTCCGGGAAGAGGCCGGTGCGAGGAACTTGCGGCCCGCTTCACGATTATATCCCATCTGAAGGGGAAGTCAAAGCCAATTGCCAGTTTCGCCTTGGCCGGGCTATAATAGGCCGCGCAGCCGGACCTGAGCGGCGAGGCTGCCTCCACCTCACCTCGGTAGGGACCATGCTGCCCACTGCCCACGTGGAGTTCACCTGGGCGACCTTGAACTTGCTGCAGCGTCGCCTTGGGTGGTTCCCCGACGCCGACTACCGCTGGATGGCCGCCTGTGCGGTCCTCCCCGACGCCATAGACAAGCCCTTGGCCACCTTCGTGTTCACGGACTCCAACGCGGCCCTGTTGTTCGGCCACACGGCGCTGCTGCACGGCAGCGTGTGGGCGGCGGCGTGGGCCGGGGGGCATCTGCCCCGGGCGCTGCCCTACCTGTTGGCCTTCTCCGGCCACCTGGTGGCGGATCGCATGTGGGGCTTCGCGCAGACCTTGCTGTGGCCGCTGCGCGGGTGGCGCTTTCACCAGTGGAAGCACGTGGGGTCGCCGGAGGCCATCGTGCAGGCCTACCTGAAGATCGTGCGCGAGGAGCCGAAGCTGGTGGCCTTCGAGGTGATCGGCGCCGGCCTGTTGGCGTGGTTCGTGGTGGATCGGCAGCTGTGGCGGCCGGAGCGGCTGTGGACGCTGCTGCGCACGGGCCGCGTGGACGGTAGGCCATGCGGGTGATCGCCGGCGCGGCCAAGGGCCGTCGGCTGCAGAGCGTCCCCGGCGACGTCACCCGCCCCATCGCCGACCGGGTCAAGTCGGCCCTCTTCAGCATCCTGGAGTCGCAGGGCGCGGTGGCCGGGCGGCGCTGGCTGGACCTGTTCGGCGGCACGGGCGCGGTGGGCATCGAGGCCCTGAGCCGCGGTGCGGCGTCCGTGGTCTTTGTGGAGCGGGACGGCCGCGCGGTGCAGGTGATCGGTCAGAACCTGCGCAGCACGGGGCTGGGCGAGGGCGGCCGCAGCCAGGTGGTGCGGGGCGACGCCTTCGCCTATCTGGCGCGGCCCGACCTGGAGCCCTTCGACGTGATCTACATCGCGCCGCCCCAGTACCAGGGGCTGTGGCGCAGGGCGCTGTTGGCGGTGGACGCCCGGCCGGAGCTGCTGACCCCGTCGGGCCAGGCCATCGTGCAGATCCACCCCAAGGAAGACGAGCCGGACCTGCCCCTGGCGCACCTGCGCCGTTACGACCAGCGGCAGTACGGCAGCACCCGGCTGGTGTTCTACGAGCGGGCCTGATGTCCGCGCGGGCCTGCCGCGGCCCGGCGAACGTGTTTCACGTGAAACAATGAATTCGTTGACCGATGCGACTCCTTCCCCCCGGCTGATGGACTACGAGGGCTCCGACTACGAGGAGCGCTTCTGGGCGCGCGGCGGCCGCGAGTACGAGGACCGCGCCGAGCGCATCGCCCTGCGCAAGCTGCTCCCGCCGGAGGGCCGCCGCCTGGTGGACCTGGGCGCTGCCTTCGGCCGGCTGGCCGACCTGTACCGCGGCTACCAGCAGGTCATCCTGCTGGACTACTCCCGCTCCCTGCTGCGCCAGGCCCAGGCGCGGCTGGGCCACGACCCCCGCTTCCTCTTCGTGGCCGCCAACATCTACCATCTCCCCCTGGCCGACGGCGCAGTGGACACGGCTGTGATGGTGCGGGTGATGCACCACCTGGCCGATGTGCCGGCGGCGCTGGCCCAGATCCGCCGCGCCCTGGCGCCCGGCGGCGTGTTCGTGGCCGAGTACGCCAGCAAGCGCCACCTGAAGGCCATCGCCCGCTACGCCCTGCGCCGCCAGGCGTGGAGCCCCTTCGACCCCGAGCCCTACGAGTTCGTGCCCCTGAACTTCGACTTCCATCCCGCCTGGATGGCCCAGCGGCTGCAGGAGGCCGGCTTCCGCGTGGAGCGGGAGCTGGCGGTCTCCCACTTCCGCCACCCGCTGCTCAAGCGCCTGGTGCCGGCGGGCGCCCTGGCCGCCGCCGACGGCGCGGTGCAGGGCGTCGGCGCGCTCTGGAAGCTCACGCCCAGCGTCTTCGTGCGCTGTCGCGCGGCGGGGCAGCCGCCGGCCGCGTTGCCCGCAGACCTCTTCCGCTGTCCCCGCTGCGCCGGCGCGCTGGCGTCGGAGCCGGACCGTCTGCGCTGCGTCGGCTGCGGCGTGGCCTGGTCCACCGCGGGTGGGCTCTACGACTTCAAGGAGCCGCTGGCACCTGCGGGCGGCAACTTGTCAACGGCCGGTGCGTAGATAGAATTCGGAAAGAAGTCTGCTCGCCCCCTCGTCGGTGGGTGGTCTAGTTCCTTAGGCCGTTCAGCCGACGCGAGGAGGTGCCGTGTTCGGTCCGCTGTCGTCATCGTGGCGCCGGTGTTTCCCGGCGTCGGCCGGACCAAGGCGAGATAGGTTGAGGAGCGACTGGTTGGGGGAGGGGACCTGGCGTCTGCGGCTTATCCTGAGCCTCCCCGAAACGACTTGCGCCGCAGCCAGGCCCAAGGGCGCCTGTGGGATGCCCCGATCTCGGCTCTCTTGCCTACCCCTCTTTGGTTCTGATCCTCTGTGCCTAGAAAGAGAGTAGCGTATGAAGAAGCTCGTCCTTGTCGCCCTTGCCTTGCTGTTGGTTCTCACCTGGGCGGCTGCCTGCGGCGGCCGCGATGGCGAACCGACCCCGTCGCCGGCTGCGCCAGCGTCCGACCAACCGGCTGCTAGGTCCACCGGCGCTCCCGCTGCGCCGACCAACACACCTGCGCCCGCAGCGCAGGCCGACAGGCCCACTCCAACGCCTGAGCCGACCGAGGAGCCCCTCCGGGCCATCGCCAACCTCGACAACCTGCGCAGCTACCGCACCACCACGCGGTGGGCCATCAAGGGCGTCAACGCCGAGGGCAACCCCGTGGACGAGGGCTTCGAGGTCGTCACCGCCTACGTCAAGGACCCGCGCGCTCGCTACAGCCTCGTGCGCAACTACGACAACACCGATCCCGCGGCGGGCGAGACAACCACCGAGGTGTACGAGATCGGCCAGGAGGCCTACATGCGCCGCAGCGACGAAGCCGGCTGGCTGCGCTTCACGGTCGAGGACGCGCCGACGGCCGACGACGACCTGAACATGATGGCCTCCGGCGACATCTTCGACAACCTCGACCAGATGAAGCGGGTGCGCCCGGATCAGAAGATCGCCGGCTTGGACAGCCGCCACTACCAGTTCGACGAGAAGGTCCTGGGCAGGCTCCTGGGCGAGGGCATGGGGGAGGTGACGGCCAAGGGCGACCTGTGGATCGCCAAGGACGGCGGCTTCATCACCAAGTACACGCTGGTCATGGAGGTCAAAGGCGGCAGCGACTTCGCCTCCGACTTGACCGAGGGCACCATCGAGATCAGCTTCGAGCTGCAGGAGGTGAACGGCGACGTCAAGGTCGAGCTGCCCGCCGAGGCCCGAGCCGCCACCGCCCTGCCGGGCTTCGAGGATCAACCCTTCCCGATGCCGGCCGACGCCAAGACGCAGGTGGCCAGCGCGCAGGCCATGATTTTCCTCACCGGCCTGAGCGTGGACGAGACGGTGGCCTTCTACGAGGCTGCCCTGGCCGACCTGGGGTGGGCCAAGGACCCGGACCGGTCCATGCGCATGGAGGGGATGAGCCTCATGGCCTTCACCAAAGATAACCAGCGCCTCTCCATCACCGTGCTGGTCGACTCCTCCACCGGCCAAACGCAGGTGATGGCTAGCCCGCAGTAGCAGCGTGGAGCTGGCGGCTGGGCGGGCTCGACCCGCCCAGCCGCGCCAGCGCAGCCGTGTCCCTCTCCGATGCCCCTCACCCCGCCGGCTGCGCGGCCCGGCCTTGACGACGCCGTAGGGGGCCAAAGCGCGCTACTTTGGTAGCTGGCTGCCAACGCCGGGGGCAGATTTGCGCTATCTTGGGGCTAATACGATCCGCTGCGCCGGCCTCGGCGCGCCAGGAGGACTTATGTCTACAGCTCATGCCCAGCCCAACCGCCTGATCCACGAGACCAGCCCCTACCTGCGCCAGCACGCCTACAACCCGGTGGACTGGTATCCCTGGGGCGAGGAGGCCCTGGCCAAGGCGCGCGCCGAGGACAAGCCCATCTTCCTCAGCATCGGCTACTCCGCCTGCCACTGGTGCCACGTCATGGCCCACGAGTCCTTCGAGGACGAGGAGACGGCGCGGCTGATGAACGAGCTGTTCGTCAACGTCAAGGTGGACCGGGAGGAGCGGCCCGACCTGGACGGCATTTACATGCAGGCGGTGCAGGCCATGACCGGCCAGGGGGGCTGGCCCATGAGCGTGTGGCTGCTGCCCGACGGCACCCCCTTCTACGGCGGCACCTACTTCCCGCCCACCGACCGCCACGGCCTGCCCAGCTTTCGCCGCGTGATGCTGGCCGTGGCCGACGCCTACCGCCACCGCCGCGACCAGCTCCTGGCCAGCGCTGGCCGGCTGCGGGAGGCCCTGCAGCGCAGCAGCCTCCTGGGCACGGCCGAGGGGAGCCTGGACGCGCTGGTGGCCGACGAGGCCTTCAGCGGCATGGCCTCCCAGTACGACCCGGTGCACGGTGGCTTCGGCGGCGCGCCCAAGTTCCCCCAGCCCATGAACCTCAGCTTCCTGCTGCGCTACCACTGGCGCACGGGGGACCCCGACGCGCTGGCTATCGTGGCCCATACCCTGCGCCGGATGGCGCGCGGGGGGATGTACGACCAGCTGGGCGGCGGCTTCCACCGCTACTCGGTGGACGACCACTGGCTGGTGCCCCACTTCGAGAAGATGCTCTACGACAACGCCCAGCTGGCGCGGCTGTACGTGGAGGCGTGGCAGGTGACCGGCGACCTGGAGTTCCGTCGCGTGGCCGAGGAGACCCTGGACTACCTGGCGCGGGAGATGACCGACCCCAGCGGCGCGTTCTACTCCAGCCAGGACGCGGACAGCGAGGGGGAGGAGGGAAAGTTCTTCCTGTGGGAGCTGCGGGAGCTGGAGGAGCTGCTGGGGGCCGAGGACGCCCGGCTGGTGGCGGCGTACTACGGCGTGAGCCGCTGGGGCAACTTCGAGGGCAAGAACATCCTGCACGTGCCCTACGACCTGGAGACCGCCGCCCGCCGCGCCGGCGTCTCCCCGGAGCGGATGCGCGCGGCGCTGGAGCGGGGCCGGCCGATCCTGTTCGCCGCGCGCGAGCGGCGGATCAAGCCAGGCCGCGACGACAAGGCCCTGGCCGAGTGGAACGGCCTGGCCCTGCGCGCCTTCGCCTACGCGGCCGCCGCCCTCCGCCGCGACGACTATCGCCAGATCGCCGAGCGCAACGCCCAGTTCATCCTCCGGGAGATGATCGCCGACGACCGCTCACCGTTCACCGCTCCCCCTCGCCTCTATCGCACCTGGGCGCCCCCGTCCCTCACCGGCGGCCGGCCGGAGGCCAAGCTCAACGCCTACCTGGAGGACTACGCCAACGTGGCCGACGGGCTGATCGAGCTCTACCAGCTCACCTTCGACCCCCGCTGGCTGCAGGCGGCTCGCAACCTGGCCGAGGCCATGCTGGAGCGCTTCTGGGACGGCGACCGGGGCGGCTTCTTCCAGACCAGCCACGACCACGAGGCGCTGATCGCGCGGCCCAAGGAGGTGGTGGACAACGCAGTGCCCTCCGGCAACTCGGCCGCCGCAGAGGTGCTGCTGCGACTACACGCATTCACCGGCGAGGAGCGCTATCACGCCCACGCCGAGGCGGTGCTGTTGATGCTGCGCCAGGGCATGGTGCGCATGCCGTTGGGCTTTGGCCACCTCCTCTGCGTGTTGGAGCGCTACCTGGCCCGGCCGCAGGAGGTGGCCATCGTGGGCGACCCGGCCCATCCGCGCACGGGAGACATGTTGACCGTGGTCAGAAATCGCTTCCGCCCCCACGTGGCAGTGGCCGCCGCGCCCTCGGACCAGGCAGCCGCCGAAGCCGCTGCGGTGGTGCCGCTGCTGGCCGGCCGCACGGCGCTGGGCGGGCAACCGACCGCCTATGTCTGCCAGGGGTTCGTGTGCCAGATGCCGGTCACCGATCCCCAGGCGCTGGCGGCTCAGTTGGCGTAGAGCGGCTCGGCCTTTGAGGCTGGGCCACTCTGACGACCGGCGGGTGGCCATCTGCGGGCCCGCGCCGGTCGGCCATGCCCTCAGCCTGCGGGTTCCAGGTAGAAGACCTCCTCCGAGTCGTCGTAGGCCAGCAGCTCGGCGTAGCGGCCCCAGTGGGTGATGATCTCCAGCTGGCGCTCCGCCTCCTCGCGGGGGAACTCCAGCTCCAGCGCGGTTTGTACCACCGCGTAGTCGAGCTGCTGTCGGGGGGCCGCCTTGAGCAGGGAGAGGAGCCACTTGAAGAGGGGAACCCGGCGCAGGCGGGTGGCAAAGATGGCCTTGCGGCCGGTGATGCTGGCCTCGGCGAACGTCTCGCCCAGGGGGGTCAGGGTGATGTCGCCCTGGGCCACGGTGGCAAAGCCCAACAGCTCGGCCGCCTCGATCAGCGCCAGCAGGCGGTCGGAGTCCACCTGCAGCGCCTCCCGCAGGCGATAGATGTCGGCTCGGTTGCCGGGCAGCTCGTCCAGGCGCTCCAAGAGGCCGGCCAGGTCGTTGACGTCAACGGGAGGAAGGGCGCGGGTGCGGCCCGGCTCGCCCGGCGCGGTGCCCAGCTCCACGCTTTCGGCCTCCGTCTGGCCCGCCAGGGTGGCGTACACCCGATCCACGCTGGCCAGGAAGGCCGGGCTCTTGCGGTCGCGCGGGTGGGGCAGGTCCACCCGCACCTCCGCCACCACGCGGCCTGGCCCCTTGTCCATCACCACGATGCGGTCGGCCATGAAGACCACCTCTTCGATGTTGTGGCTGACCATCAGGATGGCCTGGGTGGGGATGCTGCCGGTGGTCCAGAGCTCCAACAGCTCGCCCCGCAGCGCCTCGGCGCTGAGCACGTCCAGGGCCGAGAAGGGCTCGTCCAGGCAGAGCAGCTCCGGTTCCACGGCCATGGCGCGGGCGAAGCCCACCTTCTGGCGCATGCCGCCCGACAGCTCGCGCGGGTAGGCGTCCTCGAAGCCGTCCAGGCCGACGCGGTCCAGCAGGTCCAGCGCGCGGGCCGAGCGCTCCTCGGCCGGCACGCCGCGCGCCTTCAAGGCCACCTCCACGTTCTGCTGCACGGTGAGCCAGGGGAAGAGGGCGAAGGTCTGAAACACGATGGACGCATGGGGGTTGACCCCGCGCAGCGGCTTGCCTCGGTAGAGCACCTGTCCCTCGGTGGGGAACTGCAGCCCCGCGATGATGCGCAGCAGGGTGCTCTTGCCGCAGCCCGACGGCCCCAACAGGGCCACGAACTCGCCGGCGCTCAGGCT
>JANWYQ010000189.1 GCA_025055015.1 Caldilineales bacterium | reverse complement strand
GTAGAGATCGGCCAGGGGGGTGTAGTCGCCGGCCAGGAAGGTCTGGAAGACCTGGGTCACCGTGTTGCGGTCGCCGGTGACGATGATGCTGCGGCCTACATTCCCTGCCACCTGCACATAGCGGCCGGCTTCGGCCAGCGCTTTGCGCCGGTTCGCTTCCAGCGCCTGGCGGATGGCCTCGGTGTTCTCGGCGATGCGCTCCAGGGCGCGCGAGTCCCAGAGGGGCTGCAGGGCCGGCTGCTCCGCCAGCTCCGCCTCCAGCCAGGTCAGGAAGTCCGCGGCGGCGCGAGTGGCCTCGGCCAGGCGGGGCCAGGCGTCGGGGTCATCGTGGCCCAGGTGCGCGGCCCAGCAGCGGGCCAGGTCGGCGGGGTCGGGCCGGCCGCGGCGGGTGAGCAACTGCGCCAGGATGGGCGCGCCTTCGGTTTTGAGGAAACTTGCATCGAAGAGGGAAGCCTCCAGGTCGGGATACTGCCGGGCGAAGGCCGCATAGGCCCGCGCCAGCGCGGTCTGGAAGGCTTTGCGCTCCGGATCAACCCCCAGGACGGCGCGCACCCGGTCGGCCAGGCCGGCTTCCTTGAGCAGGTGGCCGAACACGGCCTCGGCAACGGCGGCGAGCAGGGCTTCGGTGAGCATGGCATCCTCTTCATGACGTTATCTGCCCAAGCAGCCACGCCACGGCTGCACAGGTCTCCGGGCTGAAGGCGGCGAACTCCTCGTTGGTGATCAGGCCGTGCTGGCGCCACGGCAGGAGATGGACTACCGCGTGCGAGCGGCTCCCGTCGTCGAAGCCGTCGGCGATCAGCCGATCCCGCTCCTGGAGGTGGCGGTACAGCGCCAGGTAGGCGCGGTGGTGCTCGCCTGCGGCCGCGCCGGCGATGATCGCCTGCGCCTCGTCTTGGAACATATGAAATTAATCCAGCCATCCGATCCTCGGGCAGGGGATCGGGTGCTGCCGAAGGCCGCCGGGCGATAAAGTCGCCCGGCTAGACGACGGCGCCCCCTCAAGGGGGCTAAGCGGTGTGCCAAAAAGCCGGGCGCCCTTCTGGTCCCGGCGCTGTCGGGTAGCCCAATTGTCCAAAACCGGAGTGCCCTACCAAAGCAAGCCTTACATCTCAGCGGACATGTTGGACTAACTTGTTGATTTCAGCAAGATGCCCGGGCGCAGCCGGCCCAGCGCCGACAGCGACCACGCCGCGCAGGCGCCTTCGCCGACGCCGATGAGGAGTGCATAGCCGTGGTCGAGGCGGTGGTTCACCGTGCCCTCCGTGGTTGAGCTTGTGCTGGCAAGGTCGGGGTCAACCCTGCGCGCTATTTTATGCCAAATGGGACGGACGCACAAGGGCAGGCGTTCCGGCCTTCGGCGACCTGGCACCACCGCGGCCCGGCGCGCTGCGCAGGTGGTCCCCCACCCCCAAACCCGGCCCCGGACACCGATCTTTGCGTCGCTCGCTCACCGGTCGGCTGAACGGCTGATCCGAACACCGGGCTGCCGCCTGGGGGGCATCCCTACCTCCCCGCTCTCACCATCTCCACCACATACGCCGCCACCTGGTCCAGCTCCTCCTCGGTCAGCGGCCCGCCCAGGGCCCGGTCGAAGGCGGGCATCATGCCGGGGACGCCCTGCGCAGTGGTGGCCCGGGCGTAGCGCCACGGGTCCACGCTGACCAGCACCGCCGACAGCGCAGACCCCAGGCCGCCCTGGCCCCGGTCGCCGTGGCACATGATGCAGTGCGCCTCGTACAGGGCCCGGCCTCGGTCGGCGGGCGCGGCCGGGGTCGGCCGCGGGGGAGCCAGGCCGCCCACCAGCGGCGACGGCGCGGCGGGGGGACGCGTCGCCGGGGGCGCCTCGTCCAGGCTCAGCAGGTAGCGCACCAGCAGCTCGATCTCCCGCGGGGTGAGCCGGGCGTAGTAGTCGCGCGGCATCATGTCCGGGCAGGGACCGGTGGGGCACTCGGGCGCAATGAACGCGCTGGGCGCCAACAGCGACACCCGGATGTAGGCCTGGGCGTCCAGGCCCGGCATCCGCCGGCCCCCCCACGCGGCGATGCCCGCCAGGTCGGGGCCGGTGATGCCGCCGCGGCCGGGCCAGCCGTGGCAGCCCAGGCAATCCAGGGAGCCGTAGAGCGCCGCGCCCAGCGCCACGGCCGTGTCCTCGGCCGGCGCCACGGCGGGGGCGACGGGCGTGGGCGTCGGCGCTGCCAGCCAGTTCAGCACGAAGCTGGCCACGTCGCGCACCTGGTCGGGCCGCAGCGGACCGCCGAAGGCATCGCCGAAGGGGGGCATGGCGCTCCGATAGCGGTCGCTGCTCGGCGGCCGGCCGGCCAGGACCGCCGCCTCGACGTAGCTGCGCAGGTCGCCCGCGTAGCCCAGGCGGGCCATCTGCTCGGCGAAGAAGGCGGCGTCGTTGAGGGGCGGCGCCAGCTCCGGCACCCCGCGGCCGGCCACGCCGTGGCAGCCGGCGCAGGCCGAGGCGTAGATCGCCGCGCCGTTCTCGATGCTGCGAGCTGCAAAGCCGGCCTCGGCTGCGGCCATGCGCTGCGCCTCGCCCGTGGCCGCCAGCCACAGCAGAGCGGTGAGCAGGAGCGCGGCCGCCAGGCCCAGGCCGAGCCGCATGGCGTGGATCCGTTCTGCGTTGGCGTTTCTCATCTTGCCCTGTGGACGAAGATCACCCGCTCGAAGGTCTGCTCGGTCCCGTCCGGCGCCAGCCAGAAGAGGCGCAAGGCCACCTTCTTCAGCCCCGGCTGCCACTCCGTGATCACCAGCTTGGCCCAGCCGTTGGTCAGCCCAGGCGCGCCGGCCCGCCGGGCGCGGGCGTCCTCGGCCGCTATCTGCCGGGCGATGCCTTCCACCGCGCTGCGCAGCGCCGGTCCCGCCGTGCTGAGGTCCACCGTGCGCGTGTCCCACTCGCCCTCCTGCAGCTCGGCCCACGCCAGGCTGCGCAGGGGGCCAACGCCCTCCTCGGGCATGATCCGCTGCGCCACGGCTTCGGCCGGGGGGAGCGAGGCGCCGTGCTCGGGCCGGCCCAGCCAGGTGAGCACCACCAGCGCGGCACAGGCGCTCAGAAACAGGGAGATGGCCAGCCGGCGGTCTCGGGCGCGGCGGCTGGGGTTGCGGTCCAGGTAGGGCAGCGCCAGCAGCAGCAGGAAGAGCACAGCCGGGACGAGCACGCCGGTCAGCGTGGGGTGGCCCAGCTTCACCAGCCCCTGCAGCCAGAGGAAGTACCACGGCGCGGCCACGGCGGGCGGCGTCCGCCCGGGGTCGGCGTGGTGCTCCAGGGGCGCGCCGGGGTAGAGGCCCAGGACGACGGCGCCCAGCAGGACCACGGCCACCACCTCGATGAACACCGCCTCGGCCACCAGGATGTCGGGGATGGTGTAGCGCCGCCGCGAGCGAGGCACCCGCCGCGCCGTGTCCTCTCCCACCCGCTCCTCCGACGCGGGCAGCGAGAGGCCGGCGCGCACCACCTTGAAGTAGTGCACGGCGAACAGGGCCAGGGCCGCGGCCGGGATCACCAGCACGTGCAGCAGGTAGAAGCGCAGCAGGGTGTCGGCTCCCACGGTGGGTCCCCCTAGCAGCAGGGCCTGGAGCGTCCGGCCCAGCGCCGGGGGCGGCACGTAGTCGGCCAGGCCAGCGCCGACGGTGACGGCCCAGTAGGCCAGCTGGTCCCACGGCAGGAGATAGCCGCTGAAGCTCATGGCGAGGACCAGGGCCAGCAGGCCCACGCCCGTGGCCCAGGTGAGCCGGCGGGGCGGCTTGTAGGAGCCGGTGAGGAAGGTGCGGGCCATGTGCAGCGCCGTCACCACCAGCAACGCCTCGGCCCCCAGCCGGTGCAGGTCGCGCACCAGCTTGCCGAAGGGCACCTCGCTGACCAGCCGCACGATGGAGCCGTAGGCGTGGTCGGGCGACGGGATGTAGTAGAGCATTAGCAGCAGGCCGGTGACGATCTCGACGGCGGCCAGGACGACGGCCAGCAGGCCGAGCCGGAAGGTGTGGGTGAAGCGGGTGGCGGCCTCGTGGTAGTAGCGGGGCCGGATGTGCAGCCAGAAGGAGCGGGTGTGGGCGGCTAGGCGGGGGTCGGGGCGGCGCAGGGGGTCCCCGCGCGCCAGGGCGCGCAGGTCAGCGGAGGTCAGGCCGGCCGCCAGTCGGCTCACGGCAGCGTCCGTCAGGCGTTTGGCGCCGGCCGCCTTCTGGCGCAGCGCCTTCCAAAGGGTGGGCATGGGGCCGAGTGGGCAACCGAGGCGGAGGTCCGTCCTCCGGCGGGCTGTGGGGTGTGCGAGCGCCCTGTCAGCGCTTCGGAGGCAGCCCTGGAGGCTCGACGGGGTCGCTGATGATCGTGGATCCTAGCGGGAGGTAGCATACGTCAACGAGGTTGTCCTGTCAAACGCCCCGCACGAGGCTAAGCGTAGAGTTTATCCGGCGGGTTGGGGGGGGGCCACGAATGGCCGGCTGAAGCCTCGAGTCCCTGTCGGGAGGACGAGAAGTGATGCGAAGGGGCGGGCCTTGGCCGGTGGGCCCGGTTATCCGTTCGGTGGCGAGGCTTTAGCCGGCGGGTTTGGAAGGGTGGGCCGGCACGGATGACCGGCTGAAGCCTCGAGTCCCTGTTGGGAGGACGAGGAGTGAGCGGAGGGGCGGCCCCGCCGGTGGGCCCGGTTATCCGTTTGGAGCTTTAGCCGGCGGGTTTGGGAGGGTGAGCCGGCACGGATGACCGGCTGAAGCCTCGAGTCCCTGTTGGGAGGACGAGGAGTGAGCGGAGGGGCGGGCCTTGGCCGGTGGGCCCGGTAATCCGGTTGGAGCTTTAGCC
>JANWYQ010000111.1 GCA_025055015.1 Caldilineales bacterium | reverse complement strand
CGCTTCGGCGGCGCGGCCGTGCGCCTAATCGCCGAGGGCCGGCTGGGGCGCATGGTGGCCCTGCGCGGGGACCAGGTGGTGGACCTGCCCCTGCGTCGCGTGGCCCAGAGCCCACGCACCGTCCCCCTGGACAGCGACCTGATCGCCACCGCCCGCGAGATCGGCATCTCCCTGGGCTAGGGCAAAAAAAGCGGCGAGCCGTCCAGGCCCGCCGCGCCAAGCGAGGTCAGCAGCCGCGCTACTCCTCTGCCTTCTCTTCCTTGCCCTTCTTGATCACCTCGGGCTCGGCCGCCTTGCCGGTGGTCTCCTCCTCTTCCTCGGCGTGGAGCACCGCGCGCGGCACCGTCACCGTCACCACCGGCGCGTCCATGCGCTCGGCGTGCAGAACGACGCCGGGGGGCAGGCGCAGGTCGGCCAGGGTGATGCGCGCGTGGACGTCGGTCAGCCGGCTGATGTCCACCTCGACGTGCTCCGGCAGGTTCTCCGGCAGGCACTCCACCTCCACGGCGTCAATGTTCTGCAGCACCACCGCGCCGCCCGCGGTCACCGGCGCCGTGCCCACCAACACCACCGGCACCTCGACTCGCACCTTGGCGCCCGCGGCCACCCGCACGAAGTCCAGGTGCAACAGCGTGCGTCGCACCGGGTGGCGCTGGATCTCTCGGATCAACACGCGGTCGCGGCCGCCGTTGAGGCCCTGGAGCTCGATCAAGTGGGTGAGGCCCCCGCGGTCCAACAGCGCCTCCACCGCCTTGGCCTCCACCTGGATCATGTCGGCCGGCTGGCCGGCGCCGTACACCACGGCCGGCACCCATCCCTCTTCCCGCAGATGCCGCACCTTGTGGCCGGACACGTGGCGCCTTTGAGCGCTCAACACAAAGGTTTCCATAACTTCTCTCTCGCCTCCTTGAAGCGCCGGCCGTGCCAGCGCAGGGTTTACACGCGATGGGCCCGCTCCCCCTGCAACCAGGGTGCGGGCCACGGGTCGCATTCTAGCCCAACTGCAGCGATTCGTCAAAACGGTTGCGGCTGTGGTAGAGTCGGGCGGTGTGGTTCGTTGCCCCGTTTTTCCTACCTTCCCTGAGCGCCCCGCCCTGAGCCAGCACCGTCCGTGAAAACCCTCGTCCAACTTCTCGGCCTCTGGCTGATGCTGCTGGGCCTGGCCGTGGGCATTGCCCATCAGCAGTCGCAGCCTCCTGCGCCGGCACAGCCTTCGTCCCTGGCCCCGCGGCTGGGGACGGGCGTCGGCGTGGCGCTGGAGGGGCTTTCGCCCGAGCAGCGAGGCGAGGCGCTGGACGCCATCGCTGCGGCCGGCTTTCGCTGGGTGCGCCAGCGCATCCCCTGGGACCAGGCGGAGCCGACGCCCGGCGACTTCCGGTGGGCGCCGTGGGACGCCCTGGTCGCGGACGTGCGCAGCCGGGGGCTGGAGCTGGTGGCCGTGCTGGACGGGTCCCCCGCCTGGGCGCGGGCGCCGGAGGACGCCGAGAACCCCCTGGCGCCGCCCGGCCGGCCCGCCCTCTTCGGCCCCTTCGCCCGCGGCTTCGCCGAGCGCTACCGCGACCAGGTGCGCTTCATCCAGGTGTGGGACGAGCCCAACATCGCGCCCCACTGGGGCAGCCGGCCGGTGAGCGCCGCCGAGTACGCCGCCCTGCTGCGGGAGGCCGCAGTGCAGATCCGCGACGTGCATCCAACCGCGGTGATCCTGGCCGCCGCGCTGGCCCCCAACGTGGAGCCGGGCGGCCAAAACCAGAGCGACGTCCTCTTCCTGGAGAGCCTCTACGCGGCCGGCGCCGCCGAGTGGTTCGACGCAGCGGCGGCCCAGGGCTACGGCTTCGGCCAGCCCCCCCAGGCCCCGCCTGCGGCCGACGTCCTCAACTTCCGCCGGCCGGAGCTGCTGCGCCGCGTGATGACGGCCCACGGCGACGCCGAGACCCCGCTGTGGGTGACGGCCTACGGCTGGCACGCCGGGCTGGACGGCCGGCCGGCGGCCTACAGCCCCTGGCAAAGCGTGGACGCGGACACACAGGCCCGCTGGGCCGCAGAGGCCCTGGACCTGGCCCGCACCTCCTGGCCCTGGCTGGGCGGCATCGCCTGGGTGACCTGGCAGCCGGCCGCGGCGCCCCCCGACCCGCGCTGGGGCTTCGCCCTGGCCGCGCCGGACGGAGAGCCTCGCCCCGTGGCCGAGGCCATGGCCGGCTGGCTGGCCCAGCCCCATCCCCTGGGGCCGGGCGCCTGGCCGCTGGACGCAGCGGCCCTGGCCGCGGCCGGCCCCTGGCGGCGCACCTCCCTGGCCGCGGACCCGCCCCACCTGGCCCAGGCCGACGACGGCAACCGGCTGACCATCCCCTTCCAGGGCACGGGGCTGGCGCTGGAGGTGCAGCGGGGCCCCTTCTGGGCCTACCTGGACGTGACCGTGGACGGACGTCCGGCCAACGCGCTGCCCCGCGATGGCCAGGGTCGCGCTTACCTGGTGCTCTACGATCCCCTGGCCGGCCGCCAGGTGGTGACCGTGGCGCGCGGGCTGCCCGACGGCCCGCACGTGGCCGAGATCACGGCCTCCGGCGGCTGGGACCAGTGGCCGCTGCGCGCGGCCATCGTCTTGGGCCGGGAGGAGCCGTCGTCGCCCCTTCGCCGCTGGCCGTGGACCGCGTGGGCGCTGCTGGGCGCTGGCCTGGTGGTGCTGGGCTTTAGCGTGAGCCCCCTGCGCGGCTTCATCGGGGGCATGGCCCTGACGGTGTTCGAGGCGACCATGGTGGTCGCGGCCGCGTGGAACGTTGCGGTGAGGCAGACCCGGTGGCGCTACGCCCTGGCAGCGGCGCTGCTGGTTGCGGCGCTCCTGGGGCGGGGGTGGTGGCCTGTGTTGGCGCTGTTGGCCATGGCGCCCTTTTTTGTGGCCGAGCAGGGGCTTTCCTTGCTGCTCCTGGGCGTCGTCGTTCCCCTGTCGCTGGTGACCGTGGACCTGCCGGGGCGCAGCGTGAGCGCGCCGGAGATGATGGTGTGGATGGGCTTCGGCCTTGCCGTGTACACCTGGCTGGTCGTGGGGTTCGCCAAGGCGCTGGGAGGGACGACGCCCAACGGGTGGCCTGAGTCGGAGCCCGACCTGCGGCCCCTGCGCCGGATGCCGCTGGACCTGCCGGTGGTTGCGCTGGTGGCGGTGGCGGCGGCGTCGCTGGTGGTCGCCCAGCAGCGAGGGGTGGCCATCCACGAGTTCCGCACGGTGATCGTGGCCGGCGCGCTGGCCTACGCCTTGGTGCGGCTGGTCTCTCCGACGCGCAACGAGGAGGTCGCGTGGCTATGGCCGACGATCTGGGGCATCGGGCTGGGCGCAGCGGTGGTGGCGGCCTGGGGCATCGGCCAGGCGATCACCGGCCAGGGGCTGATCACCGCGGAGGGGGTGGCGCGGGTGCGCGGCCCCTACGGCTCGCCCAACAACCTGGCCCTCTACCTGGGCCACGCGCTGCCGATCTTCCTAGCCATGGCCGCCCTGCCGGTGGAGCGGGCGCACCGACAGCTGGCGCTGGCCCTGGCCGCGCCCATGCTGGCGGCGCTGGTGCTCACCTTCAGCAAGGGCGCGCTGCTGCTGGGGCTGCCTGCGGCGGTGCTGGCCATGGGGCTGGCGGCGGGTGGCCGTTGGCGATGGCTGGCGCCCCTGGCTGTGGCCGTGGGCCTGGCCGCGCTGCTGCCCCTCTTCCGCACCGAGCGCTTCGCCGGCCTGCTGGACCTGCAGTCGGGCACCACCTTCTTCCGCCTGCAGCTCTGGCGCGGGGCGTGGAACATGGTCCAGGACCACCCCTGGCTGGGGGTGGGGCTGGACAACTTCCTCTACGCCTACCGCACCACCTACGTGCCGCCCGCGGCCTGGCAGGAGCTGAACCTGAGCCATCCCCACAACATCCTGCTGGACTTCTGGACCCGGCTGGGGCTGGTGGGCGTGGCCGTGGGCGTCTGGTTGTTTGCCGCGGCCTTTGCCAGCCTGCGGCGCAGCCTGGCCCTGGCGGACGACGGCCGGCGGGCTGCGCTGATCGGCCTGCTGGGCTCGCTGGTGGCCACCCTGGCCCACGGGCTGATTGACAACTCGGTCTTCCTGCCCGACCTGATGATGCTGTTCATGCTCACCCTGGGGCTGCTAGCCCGCGCCGAGGAGCCGCTCACCGCAGGGCCGGCGGGCGGCCCAGCCGAACCGCCCTCGGCCGCTGCCGCCGCGCCGACGGCCCCGCCCGCTCCCACCGCGCCACCGGCCTCTGCCTTTCCCACGGCGCCACGGGCCCTGCGGCGGGGCAAGAAGCAGCGCCGCTAGCCCCGTTCGTTCCCTTGGTTCTTCGGAGGCCGACCATGCGCATCCTGATCACCGGCGGCGCCGGGTTCATCGGCTCTCACCTGTGCGACCGGCTGTTGGCCGATGGCCACACGGTGATCGCCATGGACAACCTGATCACCGGCAGCACCGACAACATCGCCCACCTGGCGGGCCATCCCCGCTTCACCTTCATCCACCACGACGTCACCAACTACATCTACGTGGCGGGGCCGCTGGACGCAGTGTTGCACTTCGCCTCGCCCGCCAGCCCGGTGGACTATCTGAACTTCCCCATCCAGACGCTGAAGGTGGGCGCGCTGGGCACCCACAAGGCCCTGGGGTTGGCCCGGGCCAAGGCCGCGCGCTTCCTGCTTGCCTCCACCTCGGAGGTGTACGGCGACCCCCTGGTGCACCCGCAGAGCGAGGACTACTGGGGCAACGTGAACCCCATCGGCCCGCGCGGGGTGTACGACGAGGCCAAGCGCTTCGCCGAGGCCATGACCATGGCCTACCACCGCACCCACGGCCTGCAGACCCGCATCGTGCGCATCTTCAACACCTACGGCCCGCGCATGCGCATCAACGACGGCCGGGTGGTGCCCAACTTCATCTACCAGGCGCTGCACGGCCAGCCGCTCACGGTGTACGGCGACGGCAGCCAGACCCGCAGCTTCTGCTACATCAGCGACCTGGTGGAGGGGGTGGTGCGGCTGCTGCACTCGGACGAGGTGGAGCCGGTGAACATCGGCAACCCGACGGAGATGACCATCCTGCAGTTCGCCGAGGCCATCAACCGGCTGACGGGCAATCAGGGCGGCATCGTGTTCAAGCCGCTGCCCGTGGACGACCCGCGGCAGCGCCAGCCCGACATCCGCAAGGCGCGGCGGGTGTTGGGGGGGTGGGAGCCGGTGGTGTCACTGGAGGAGGGGCTGCGGGCCACCATCGAGGACTTTCGCCGCCGGCTGGGGGTGCCGTAGCCCGGCCTGGTCTGGCTCTTCGGGCCTGGGCCGTTCGACCACTTGATGACCGCGCTGCGCTATCTGTGTCTTTCTACCTGGAGCGCAGAGCGCCAACGGCCGCTGGGTCTGCGGAGGATGGGTCGGGCTAGAGCCTCGACCTCGACATGGCGAAGGCCTCATGTCGGATACGGCGACGGTCCTTCCCCTGTCCCGCCGCTCCCCCTTTCCCTCCCTTTCTCATCTCCCCCTCTCCTTTCACAGGATCAACATAGCGTCGCCGAAGGAGTAGAACCGATAGCGCTGGGCAACCGCCTCGGCGTAGGCCCGCTCGATCAGCGCCTTGCCGGCGAACGCGCTCACCAGCATCAACAAGGTGCTGCGGGGCAGGTGGAAGTTGGTGATCAGCGCATCCACGGCGCGGAAGCGATAGCCAGGGCGGATAAACAGGTCCGTCTCCCCCTCGAACGCAGCCACCCGCTGCCACGGACACAGCCCCTCGCCGTAGGGGTCAATGCCCTGCGCGCCGGTGGCGGCCCACTCCAGGGTGCGCACCACCGTGGTGCCCACGGCCACGATGCGGCCGCCCCGCAGGGTAGTGTCGTTGATCTGCCGCGCCACCTCCGGCGAGAGCGAGGCCCACTCGCTGTGCATGACGTGGTTCTCCACCCGCTCCACCTTCACCGGCTGGAAGGTGCCCAGGCCGATGTGCAGCGTCACGAAGGCCAGCCCCACCCCCCGCTCCCGCAGGGTCAGCAGCAGCTCCGGCGTAAAGTGCAGGCCGGCCGTGGACGAGGCCACCGACCCCTCCACCCGGCTGTAGACCGTCTGGTAGCGTTCGCTGTCGGCCAGGGGCTGGTGGATGTACGGCGGCAGGGGCGTCTCGCCCAGCGCGTACAGCCACTCGGCCGTCGGCCGATTGAAGCGCACCAGCCGACGGCCCTCCGGCAGCGCTGCCTCCACCGTGGCCACCACCGGCGCCTCCGGCTCCCCCTCGGCAGGGGTTCGCCCCGGCCGCTCCAGGACCACCTGCACCCCCGGCCGCAGCCCCTTGCCGCCCACCAGACACTCCCACGTTTCGCCCGCGCTCGGCGCAGGCGTCGCAGCCGGCCGCAGCAGCAGGATCTCCACCTGGCCGCCGGTGCGCTTGCGTCCGCGCAGCCGCGCCGGGATCACCCGGCTGTCGTTGGCCACCAGCAGGTCCCCCGGCCGCAGGTACTCCACGATGTCCCGGAAGATGCGGTGCTCCAGGCGGCCGTCCTGCCGGTGCACCACCAACAGCCGCGAGGCATCCCGCGGCTCGATGGGCGTCTGGGCAATCAGCTCAGGGGGTAGGTAGTAGTCGAACTCGGAGACGTTCATGTGCAGCAGGAGTGTGGACGAATACCCCACTCACCTCCCTCGCGCCTCCGCAGCGCGCACAAACGCCGTGAACAGCCGTCGGTGCCGCTCGTCCAGCTCGTAGAAGCGCTCCGGGTGCCACTGCACGGCCAGCACCCAGCGGTGGTCCGGCGCCTCGATGCCCTCCAGCAGGGCCGGCCCGTCGACCGTAGCTGCCGAGGCCACCAGGCCGGGCGCCAACCGATCGGCGGTCACCGCCTGGTGGTGGTAGGTGTTGACGCGGAAGAGGCCGTCCACCCCCAGCACGTGCGCGAGCAGCGTGTCGGCCGCGACGGCCACGTCGTGGTACTTCACCCCGTCCTTGGGGGAGCGGTGGCCGTCCACGTGCTGCAGCAGCCGGCCGCCCATGGCCACGTTCAACACCTGGAAGCCGCGGCAGACGCCCAGGATGGGCAGGTCGGCGGCCAATGCGGCGCGCGTCAGCGCCAGCTCCAGGCGGTCGCGGCCCTCGTGGATCGAGGAGCGCTCGGTGCCGTCCAGCTTCTCGCCGTAGAACTTGGGGTGCACATCCCCGCCGCCGGAGAGCAACAGGCCGTCCAGCTGCGCCACCTGCGCCTCGGGCGACGAGGCGGCGGTCTCCGGCGTCAGCAGCACGGGCTCGCCGCCGGCCCAGGTGACCGCCCACCAGTAGTTGCGCATCCACCCGTCGAGGTACTCCTTGTCCGTGCTCTTGGCCGTAATGCCAATTCGAGGCTGTCTCATCCCGTCCATCCGGCTACCAGTTACTCCGGTGGTACTACCCGTTCCCCTCCCCCGCGAACAGCGACGGCTGCGCGGGCACGGCCTGTAGCCGCTCCGGCAGGGCCACGCCTAGGTGCTCGTAGGCCGACCGGGTGGCCATCCGCCCGCGCGGGGTGCGGTCCAGGAAGCCGAGCTGCAGCAAGTAGGGCTCCACCACGTCCATGATGGTGCCTGCGTCCTCGCTCAGCGCTGCGGCGATGGTCTCCAGGCCCACCGGCCCGCCGTCGTACTTCTCGATCAGCAGGCGCAGCACCCGGCGGTCCAGCTCGTCCAGGCCCAGGTGGTCAATCTCCATCAGGCGCAGGGCCTGGTCCGCCACCTCCGCGGTGATCACCCCGTCCCCGCGCACCTGGGCGTAGTCGCGCACCCGGCGCAACAGGCGCAGGGCCACGCGCGGGGTGCCGCGCGCGCGGCGCGCGATCTCCGCGGTGCCGTCGTCGCTGATGCGCACCTGCAGCAGGCCGGCCGCCCGGCGCACGATCTCCTGCAGCGCAGCCTGGTCGTAGAAGTCGAAGCGGTAGATGGCGCCGAAGCGGGAGCGCAGGGGCGCGGTGAGCAGCGCCAGCCGCGTGGTGGCGCCTATCACCGTGAAGCGGGGCAGCTTGAGGCGGATCGAGCGCGCGCTGGGCCCCTTGCCCACCACGATGTCCAGCGCAAAGTCCTCCATGGCCGGGTAGAGCACCTCCTCCACCGCCCGCCCCAGGCGGTGCACCTCGTCAATGAAGAGGATGTCCCCCTTGTGCAGGTTGGTGAGGATGGCGGCCAGGTCGCCGGCGCGCTCGATGGCCGGCCCGGCGGTGATCTTGAGGGCTACGCCCATCTCGTTGGCCAGCACGTGGGCCAGGGTCGTCTTGCCCAGGCCGGGTGGGCCGTAGAACAGCACGTGGTCCAGGGGCTCCCCGCGCTGCCGCGCCGCCTGCAACAAGATCTCCAGGTTCTCGCGCAGGCGGTCCTGGCCGATCATGTCGGCCAGGCGCTTAGGCCGCAGGGCAGCGTCCAGCGCCGCCTCGTCCGGCAGCTGTCGGGGGGAGATGGATCGGTCGGTCATCGGCGTCGAGGCTGCGCAGGAGGAGGGTGGGGCTGCGCAGGCCGTCTGGGATTATACCCGACCGCGGCGAAATGCACGAAAAACGGCCGGAGGACTGTGGCCTCCGGCCGTTAGTAGGGGTCCGCAGCCGTCGTGAGGGGCTAGCCTCACAGCCAGCGCTGGTCCTTCAGGAACTGCGTCAGGCCGGGGATGCGGAAGCGCTTGCCGCTGTAGGCCAGCAGGGCATAGTACAGCGGCAGCAGCCACAGCACGATCATGGCCGGCACGATGAAGCACAGGCACAGCAGGCCGATCACCGAGGCCGCAGCGATGGCGGCCAGCGTGCCCAGGCCGATCCCCAGCCCCCACACCACGATACCCAGGGCCAGGGACTGCACCGCGTGGTAGCGCTGGAAGGGGCGGCGCTTGCTGGCCTCGGCGATCAGGAGGATCAGAGGCGGCAGCACGGGGACGATGAGCTGGGCGCCGTAGGCCAGGGCGGCCAGCAGCCGGTCGTCCTGGGTGGCGTCTGGGTCGTACTCCATCTCCTCGGCCAAACGGTCCGCAAGGCGGGACGATCGGGCCGCGGCAGCCGGCGGGGCAGCCTCTGGAGCGGCCTCTGCCGCCGCCGGCTCGGCGGGACCGGCCGGCTGCGGTTCGGCGTCTGCGGCCTCGGTCCCTGTCCCGCTCGGCGCCTCGGCCGCGACTTCCGGCAGGTCTTGGGGCTCAGCCGGGGGGAGGTCGGCCGCTGCGCCCTCGGCTCCGGCGGCGCCGACGGCCTCCGCGGCCTCCTCCAGCGCCGCCGCCTCTTCCGCCGCAGCGGCGGCGCCCTCCTCTGTCAGTTGTTCGATGGACGCCTGGAGCTCGGCCGGCTCCTCGAACGGCTGGGGCTGCTCGGCCTCGGGCGTCCCGGCGTCCAGGGGTCTTTCGTTGTCGTTCATGGCTTTCTCCTTGCTTGCGCGCGGTTGACGTGGCAACAATCTCTCGTCCTCTACTACGTTTGGCGTCCTCAGCGGTTTCGTTGCCTCAGGAACATGGACTGGCCCAGTCTGCGAGACTGGACCAGTCTCACACCGGTCCGATCTTGGGCGCTGCCGGCGCTTGTGCTAAAATTCGCCGCCGGAGGTGATGCATGGTGCGTGTGGTCTTCATGGGAACCCCTGCCTTTGCCGTGCCCTCTCTGGCCCGCCTGGCCACCGGCGACTACGACCTCGTGGCGGTGGTTACGCAGCCCGACAAGCCCAGCGGCCGTGGGCTGCAGCTGGCCATCTCGCCGGTGAAGGCCTTTGCCCTGGCCCAGGGCATCCCGGTGCTGCAGCCGCCCACCCTGCGGGACCCGGCGGCGGTGGCCGAGCTGGCGGCCCTCCGCCCCGACGTGATCGTGGTGGCGGCCTACGGCCAGATCTTGCGCCCCGACGTGCTCAACCTGCCCCGCCACGGCTGCATCAACGTCCATGCCTCCCTGTTGCCTCGCTGGCGCGGGGCCGCGCCGGTGCAGGCCGCCATCCTGGCCGGCGACCAGGTGACCGGCAGCACCATCATGCTGATGGACGAGGGCATGGACACCGGCCCCATCCTGGCCCAGGCTGCCTTGGCCATCCACCCCGACGACACAGGCGGCACCCTCACCGAGCGGCTGGCCCAGCAGGGCGCCGATCTGCTGGCCGAAACGCTGCCGCGCTGGCTGGCCGGCGAGATCACGCCGCAGCCCCAGGACGGCCGGCTGGCCACCGTCTGCCGTCCGCTGCGCAAGGAGCAGGGCATCATAGACTGGAGCCGTCCGGCAGAGGAGATCGCGCGCGCGGTGCGCGCCTACAACCCCTGGCCGGCCGCCACCACCACCTGGCACGGCCAGGCGCTCAAGGTCTTGCGGGCAAGGGCGGTGGCAGAGCAGCTCGGCGACGAGCCGGGCCGGGTCGTGGCGTGGGACGGCGCGCCGGCCGTGGTCACCGGCGACGGGCTGCTGCGGCTGGAGGAGGTGCAGCTGGCCGGCCGCCCGGCCGTGCCCGCGGCGGCGTTCGTCCGCGGCCACCGCGACTTCGTCGGCAGCCGGCTGGGCGAATGACGTCATACTTGCCCGGCCGGCCCACTTGCGCTATAATTGCGGCAATAGTCGCCCACGGCCGACGTCATCGCTCCCCTCGGAGCCCCTCCCCGCCACGTCGGTTCTCATCCCCTCAGCAAGGAGGTGATCGCAAGGAAGCGAGCCCTTCCCATCCCGTCTATCCCGTCGTCTCACCCCTAACCTATTCCCAGGAGGAGAAACCTGACATGCAAAAGCGTCTCTACATCGTTCTAGCGGCCCTGCTGGTGGCCTCCATGGTGGTCTCTGCCTGCGGCGGCCGCGCAACACCCACCCCCGCTCCCACCCCGGCTGAGCAGCCCACCCCCACCCCGGCGCCGGCCCAGCCTGCCGCTCCTGCCGCCAAGCGCTTCACGGTGGGGCAGGTGACGGACGTGGGCGGCATTGACGACAAGTCCTTCAACCAGACGGCCTGGAAGGGTGTCCAGGACGCCATGGCCAAGCTGCCGGTGGACGGCGTCTTCCTGGAGAGCCAGCAGCAG
>JANWYQ010000096.1 GCA_025055015.1 Caldilineales bacterium | reverse complement strand
GCGGCAGGTGGGGGTGGCGCTGGAGAGCTTGCGCATGGCCCAGGAGACGGCGCGGCGGGATGCGATTTTGCAGGCGTTGGCGGACGTGAGCCAGCGGCTGTTGGCGCCGGCGGCGCTGGGGGAGGTGTTGCCTGGGGTGTTGGCGCGGCTGGGGGAGGCGGCGGAGGTCAGTCGGTGTTACATTTTCGAGAACCACGAGGGGCCTGACGGTGTGTTGCTGATGAGCCAGCGGTACGAGTGGGCGGCGCCCGGCATCACGCCGCAGATAGACAACCCGATGCTGCAAGGATTGCCCTACGTAGAGGCAGGGGCAGAGCGCTGGATAGAGGAGCTCTCGGCCGGGCGTCCGATCCACGGCCTGGTGGCGACGTTCCCGCCTGGCGAACGAGCCGTCTTGGAGGCGCAGGACATCCTATCTCTCGCTGCCGTGCCGATTTTTGTGGGCAACCGCTGGTGGGGCTTTCTGGGCTTCGACGACTGCGTGCGGGAGCGGGCGTGGTCGGCGGCGGAGATCGAGACTCTGCGCAGCGCAGCGGGCATCCTGGGCGCAGCCTTTGCCCGTTGTGAGGTTGAAGAGGCGGAGCATCGCCAGCGCCTGATGGCCGAGGCGCTGCGCGATACGGCGTTCTCCCTGGCCAGCACCTTGAGCCTCGACGAGCTGTTGGATCGCATTTTGGCCAACGCCCAGCGGGTCGTGCCCAGCGATGCCGCTACCGTGATGCTGGCCGAGGGCAACGTGGCTCGCGTGATGCGCACTCGCGGCTACGCCGAGCGCGGGGTCGAGGCGTTGGGCCTGGCGGTAGTCTTCTCTATAGATGAGACCCCCAACCTGCGCTTCATGGCCACCAGTCGCCAGCCTAGCGTGATCCAGGACACCGCCAACGACCCCAACTGGCGCCAGTTGCCGGGGCTCGAGTGGATACGCGCGTACCTGGGCATACCGCTGGTGGTGGAGGATCAAGTCGTCGGCTTTCTAAACCTGGACTTCAGCGAGCCCAACGCCGTTCCCGCCGATGCGCCAGAGCTCCTGCGCGCCTTTGCGGCCCAAGCTGCTGTAGCCCTGGCCAACGTGCGCCTGTACCGGACCATGGAGTACTACGCCGCACAGGTGAGACAGCTGGCCCTTGACTTGCTCCACGCTCAGGAGGCAGAGCGTCGTTTCGTGGCGCGCGAGCTCCACGACGAGCTAGGCCAGGCGCTAACGGCCCTCATCTTCAACCTGAAGAGCCTGGAGCGGGTCCTTAAGTCCGGCGCAGTTGCCCTGAACGATGTCGCTCGACGCGCTCTGGCGGAGGCTCTTCAGCTGGCCGAGCAGACCGCAAAGCGCACCCGCGAGCTGTCGCTGGATCTGCGGCCATCCCTGCTGGACGAGCTGGGGCTTGTGCCCGCCCTGCGCTGGTATCTGGATCGCTACGCCGCGCGCGCTTCCCTCTCGGTGAACTTTCGGGTCGTCGGCAGAGAGCGATCTCTCCACCCCGACGTCGCCCTCGCGGCGTACCGGATCGTCCAGGAGGCGACGACGAACGTCCTGCGCCACGCCCAAGCGTCGCAGGTCAGCGTCAAGCTGCGTTGGCAGCCCAATTGGCTGCACCTGGAGATCAGCGACAACGGCCAGGGGTTCGATGTCGAGGCAGCGCTCAACCCGGCTGCCGGCCGCGGCTCCGGGCTATTGGGCATGCAAGAGCGCGCCGGCCTCCTCGGCGGCCACCTGGAGATCGCCGCGCAGCGCGGTCGCGGCACGAAGATCACCGCCCGGCTACCCCTGACGGTGGACTCAAGCCGACTGTCCGTCGGCGGCAAAGCGCTGCAGTAGTCGGCCCACGAATTTCATGTTGTCTACCAAGTCTGCGATGCGGATGCTCTCGTCCGGCGCGTGGGCGCGGCTGCCGTACCAGCCCGTCCCCGTCGAGGCCACCTCAATGCCGTAGGCCTGACACAGCTCGTACATGGGGCCGCTGCCGGCGGCCGTGGGGTAGACCAGGGGCGCCACGCCGATGGCTTCCTGCCAGGCTTGGGACACAGCGCGCGCGATCAGCGCATCGGGGGAGGTACGAGCGGGGACCAGGCCGTCCTGCAGGTCAAGCACCTCGACGTCGTCGAAGCCCCGGCGTGCCAGGTGCGCCCGCAGCATGTCCAGCACCAGCTGCGGCGTTAAGTCGGGCACCAGGCGCAGGTCGAGCTTGGCCATGGCCTGGGAGGGGATCACTGTCTTTGAGCCGGGGCCGGTGTAGCCGGCGAGCAGGCCGTTGATGGTCACTGTGGGCTCGAAAAGCAGGCGATGCAGGGCTGCCGTCCCAGCCAAGCCGCCCAGGAAGTCCCGGCGGAGGCCGTAGGTGTGGCGCAGCTCTTCGCCCTCCCACGGCAAGGTCTCCAGGAGGGCCAGCTCGGAGGCGCTCGCTGGTCGCACGCGGTCCGCTAGGCCGTCAATCAGCACCCGGCCATCGGCCGAGCGCAGCGTGCTCAACGCTTCCACCAGTCGCCACGCCGCGTTGGGCAGCAGGCCGCCCAGGCCCGAGTGGGCGTCGGTCTCGGCCGTGCGCACCCGCAGCTCAACGGACAGAATTCCTTTGACGCCCAGGTGCACCACCGGCTGCCCCTGGCTGTTCTTGTAGCCGAACTCCCACAGGCAGCCGTCTACCGTGCGCAGCAGGCCGGCGTGCTCCGCCGCAAAGCTGGCCAGGTGCCGGCTGCCCACCTCCTCCTCCCCCTCGATCACGAAGAGCACCTCTACCGGCAGCGGGCCGACCGCCTCCTGGTAGGCGCGGAGGGCCCAGAGCCGGGCGACCAGGTCTCCCTTGTTGTCCGCTGCTCCGCGCGCGAACAGCTTGCCATCGCGCACCGTCGGCTCAAAGGGGGGCGACGTCCACTCGTCCAGCGGATCCGGCGGCTGCACGTCGTAGTGGTTGTAGATCATCAGGCG
>JANWYQ010000053.1 GCA_025055015.1 Caldilineales bacterium | reverse complement strand
ACCAACACCGGCAAGCTGCAGCTCCAGGTCACGGTGGGAGCCACCGGCTCGGCCAGCGGGCTCTATCTGGCGGTCTGGATCAACTGGAACAACAACGGGACCTTCGAGACTGCGCCCTTCGGCAGCGGCGGCGAGATGTACCAGCTGCCGGTGACGGTGGGCGCTAACGTCCTGTTCCTGGATGCGCCGTCGGGCTTCAGCGGCGACCCGGCGCTGGAGTTCCGCCTGCGGCTGTACCCCACCGGCCCCGGCACCCCTCTGCCTACCGGCCTCTCGCTCAACGGCGAGGTAGAGGACCATGTCTTCGGCCTGAGCCCCTTGGCCGTGACCCTGGCCGCCTTCACGGCCGAGGCGACCCCCAACGGTGTGACCCTGACCTGGGAGACCGTCTCCGAGGCGGACAACTCCGGCTTCCGGGTGCTGCGCAGCGAGACGGCCGACGGCGAGCGGACGCTGCTGGCCTTCGTGCCCGCGGCTGCGCCGGGGAGCGCGGCCGGCGCGAGCTACCGCTACGTGGACACGGCCGTCCGGCCCGGCCGCACCTACTGGTACTGGCTGGAGGCGGTGGACCTGCAGGGCGCGACGGCCCTCCATGGCCCGCTGAGCGCGCAGGCGGCGCCGGCCGGCCCGCCGCGGCGGCTGTGGCTGCCGTTGGTCAACTGACAGCACACCGGGCTCGCCCGTTCCCCGGAAGCTCCTCGCTCTCCGGGGAACGTTTTTTTGCTGCCCGATCATCGGGGGAGTACAATGAAGGTGCATCAGCGCCGATGCCCCACAACATCCCCGGAGAGCTTACCTATGTTGCTTCGCCGTTCCCTGCGTGCTCTGTTCCTCCTGGTGCTGTTGTTGGCCTGGCTGCCTGCCAGCGCCGCCTCTCCCGCCAACCCCTCCTCGGCTTCTAGAACCACCGTACACAAAGCCATCGCCCCCGCCGGCCTGCTGGACCCTGCCCAGCCCGGCGTCACCCTCTGGCACGACTACGGCGCCTTCGCTCTCTACCGCATCACGGATGAGGCCCTGGCCAGCCTGCCGCCGGCCGTGCGCCGCCAGGTGGTGACCGACCCGGAGATGGACCGCATCCTCTTCGACCGCCACCCCCTGGACACCCGGTCGGGCCGCTTCGACCTGCCGGCCGTGCTGACGGTCAAGGAGGTGGCCGGCCCCAGCCTGCACCTGGTGCAGTTCGTGGGCCCGATCAAGCAGGCGTGGCTGGACGCAGTGGCTGCGACGGGTGCGACGCCCGTGCAGTACATCGCCAACAACGCCTACCTCGTCTGGGCCGACGGGGCGGCGCGGCAACGGCTGGACGCGCTGGCCCGCCGCGGGGACTTCCTGCAGTACAGCAACCCGCACCAGCCCGGCTTCAAGCTGGGGCCGTCGGTCGAGCGCCGCATTGTGGAGCAGAGCGACCCCGAGGAGCTGGTGCCGGTGGAGGTGCAGATCTACAACCATCCCGGCAAGGCGGCCACCCAGGAGACCATCCGGCGGCTGGCCGTCTCGGTGCAGGCCGACTGGTGGCCCATCCTGGCCTTCGAGAACGCCGAGGTCACCGTGCGGGCGCGCGACCTGCTGACCATCGCCCGGCTGCCCGACGTGGTGTGGTTGGCCGAGCGCTTCCCGCGCCAGCTGTACGACGAGGTGCAGGGTCAGATCGTGGCCGGCCACTTCGACGCCTCGCAGAGCGGCCCCAGCGGCCCCGGCTACCTGGCCTGGCTGGACAGCCTGGGCTTCAGCCAGAACCCGGCCGACTACCCCATCGTCAGCGTGTCAGACGACGGCATCGGCAACGGCAGCGTGGCCAACGGCGCGGGCGACAGCACCTTCACGCGGCTGCGCGACGGTGTCACCACCCGCCTGGCCTTCATCACCAACTGCACCACCGACAGCAGCGGCGACGGCCGCGCCGGCCACGGCCACATCAACACCAGCATCGTGGGCGGCTACGACCAGCGCACCGGCTTCCCCTTCCGCGATCCCAACGGCTTCCTGCGCGGGCTGGGCATCAGCCCCTACGGCCGCATGGCCGGCACCAAGGTCTTCACCAACGCCGGCTCCTACAGCGTCTCCGGCTGCGGCGGCAACGACGCTGGCGTGATCAAGCGCCAGCAGGACAACGGCGCGCTGATCAGCACCAACTCCTGGGGCTGCTCCGGCTGCGCCGGCACCTACGACACCTCCTCCCAGGCCTATGACGCCGGCGTGCGCGACGCCGACACCTCGGAGGCCGGCAACCAGCAGATGACCTTCGTCTTCTCCGCTGGCAACAGCGGCTCCAGCGCCAACACCATCGGCACGCCCGGCAACGGCAAGAACGTCCTCACCGTTGGCGCGTCGGAGAACCGCCGGCCCAGCGACGAGAACGGCAGCTGGTCCGATGGCTGCGGGATCGGCCCCAGCGGCGCAGACAACGCCATGGACGTCATCTCCTTCTCTAGCCGCGGGCCGGCGCCCGGCGGCCGGGCCAAGCCGGAGACCATCGCGCCCGGCACCCACGTCCAGGGCACCGCCAGCACCCACCCTTCCTACGACGGCACCGGCGTGTGCGACAAGTACCGCCCCTCCGGCCAGACCGTCTTCGCTGCCTCCTCCGGCACCAGCCACTCGGCGCCGGCCGTGGCAGGCGTGACCTCCCTCTACCACTACTGGCTGCGCACGACCCACGGCGTGGCCGACCCCACCCCCGCGCTGATCAAAGCCTACGTGATCGCCCACCCCACCTACCTCACCGGCGTGGGCGCCAACGACACCCTGCCCAGCAACAGCCAGGGCTACGGCATGCCCAACCTAGAGCTAGCCTTCGACAGCACCCCGCGTGCGCTGGTGAACCAGACCGTGCTCTTCGACAACAGCGGCGAGACGTGGACCTGGACCGGCTCGGTGGCGGACCCCTCCAAGCCGCTGCGCATCGTGCTGGCCTACACCGACGCGCCGGGCAACACCGGCACCAGCCCGCAGGTGAACAACCTGAACCTGACGGCCGTGGTGAACGGCGTCACCTACCTGGGCAACCGCTTCTCCGGCCGCTGGAGCGTCAGCGGCGGCACGGCCGACAACGCCAACAACTACGAGGCCATCTTCCTGCCCGCCGGCACCAGCGGGCCGGTGCAGATCACCGTGACCGCCTTCAACATCGCCGGCAACGGCGTGCCCAACGTGGGCGACGGCACGGACCAGGACTTCGCCCTGGTGTGCTACAACTGCATCGCCACGCCCGACTTCACGGTGGCGGTCACGCCGACGTCGCAGGCCATCTGCGCGCCGGCTGACGCCGTCTACACCGTCAACCTGACGTCGCTCAACGGCTTTGCCGACCCGGTGACCCTGAGCGCCAGCGGCCACCCGGCCGGCACCACCGCCGGCTTCAGCCCCAACCCGGTGATCCCCACCGGCAGCAGCACTCTGACCATCGGCAACACCGGGGCAGCCGCAGCTGGCAACTACACCGTCAACGTTATCGGCACCTCGGGCTCGCTCACCCGCCAGACCACGGCCTCCCTGAGCCTGTTCACGGCTGCGCCGGCTGCGCCGGCCCTCGTCTCCCCGGCGGACGGCAGCGTGGGGGTGGCGATGGCGCCGACCCTGTCGTGGAGCGCGGCGGCGCAGGCAGCGACCTACCAGCTGCAGGTGGCCACGGACCCCGGCTTCGCCAACGTGGTGATCAACCAGAGCGGGCTGA
>JANWYQ010000016.1 GCA_025055015.1 Caldilineales bacterium | reverse complement strand
CTGAACGCCGCCGACGGGTTCGGGTTCACCAGCGTCCAGTCGAGCTGCTTGCCCAGCTCATACGGATGCTTCGACTCCGCCAGCGCCTTCTCCGGCTCGGGCCGCGGCTCCGCCTTGCCGGGCTTGGCCGTCTCCAGGACGTCCAGGTTGAAGCCCCAGCGGTTCACCGAGCCGTCGCTGATCAACCGGACGATGACGCCGTTGCCCGGCACACCCACGGTCCACAGCCCCTTGGGATGGCTGCCGGTAATCCACTGGTAGGGCGTCTCGGCCAGGTCCATGATCACCAGCCAGTCCACGTTTTCCTCCAGCTCCACCCGCGAGAAGTGCAGCCGCGTGCCGGTCGCGTTGGGGTCCAGGTTGTTGAAACGCCACTCCAGGCTGCTGTTGTGGGGATAGGGATGGGGGCTGTACGCCAGGGTGGTGTAGGGTACCGACGCCAAGGCGTCCACGGCAAAGCCCCAGCGCCGCACCGAGCCATCGCTCACCAGCCGCAGCTTCACCAACGTGCCGGGCACCGGCTCGCTCCAGAGGTTGTCCGGCTGTTTGCCGGTGAGGCGCTGCATCTCGTTGTCGTAGGCGTCGAGCACCAGCAGCCAGTCCACCCCTTCCTCCAGGTCGAGGCGGGCGAAGCGCAGCCGGGTGGCGCCGGCGTCCGCGTCCGGGTTGGAGACCAACCAGACCTCGTCGCCGTTGTTGGCGTAGGGGTGCTCGCTCTCCACCGCGGGGATGAGGTGAAGCTTCCCTTCGAAGGGCAACAGAGGCGTGGGGGTGGGAGTGGGGGTGGGCGTCGCCGTGGCGCGGCGGGTGGGCGTGGGCGTACGCGTGGCCGCCTGCTGCGCCAGCCCAGAGGGCGACGCAGCCTGGGCCGTCAGCCACGCCAGACCAATAACGCAAAGTCCGACCAAGAGAGCTACAGGCGCCCAACGATGCCATCGGCTCATCGTTATGTCCTCCCGTTCGCTGTGTGAAGGTTTCGTTGCGGCAAGCTGCGGACGCAGAGGCCTGCGGTCCGCCATCCGGAAGCTCCCAAAGCCAAGACGAGCGCCCGAGTTGACAGGGTCGGGCCCGCCGCCTATACTCTGCTCCCCGACATCGTGTCAAGGAGCGCAGCCACCATGAACCCAGCCGACAACCCTATCGAAGTCCACGATCCAACCATCCTGGCCCAGGCCCGGGCCATCCTCGACGCGTGCAGCACCGCGCAGGAAATGCAGGAGGCCGTGCTGAAGGCGGTCAAACGCAACGAGACGTGGCGCGGCCAACAGTGCATCAACCTGCTGGCGCCGGAGGCGCCCACCAGCCCGATCGTGCGGTCGCTGCTAGCCAGCGAGGTGGGCATCCGCGCGGCCGAGGGTCACATCGGCGCCATGAACCGCTGGTTTGTAGGCACCAAGTACATTGACGAGATCGAGGCACTGTGTATCGAGCTCTTGAAGCGCCTCTTCCGCACCCGCTATGCCGACCACCGCCTGATGGGCAGCATGCTGGGAAACCTGGCGGTCTACACGGCCCTCACCGAGCCAGGGGACGTGATCATGTCGGTAGCCCAGCCCTTCGGCGGCCACTCCAGCAATCGCCCCGACGGCCCGGCCGGCGTGCGCGGCCTCAAGGTGGTAGACGTGCCCATGGACCCGGTGGAGCTCACGGTGGACCTGGACCTCTTCCGCCGGATGGCGCCCTTGGTGCGCCCCAAATTGGTGGCGCTGGGGCTCTCCATGACCCTGTTTCCGTTGCCGGTGCGAGAGATGGCCGAGATCGTCGCCGAGTGGGGCGGGCGCATCTTCTTTGACGGCGCCCACCAGCTCGGCCTGATCGCCGGCGGCCAGTTCCAGGACCCCATCCGCGAGGGCGCGGCAGTGTTGACGGGGTCGGCCGGCAAGACCTTCAGCGGGCCGCAGAGCGGGGTGATGGTGTGGGACGACCCGGAGCTCACGCAGCCGCTGGCCCATGCCATCTTCCCGGTGCTGGTAGCCACCCACCAAGTGAACCGAGTGGCGGCGCTGGCTGCAGCCACGGCCGAGATGCTGGCGTTCGGCCGGGCGCTGATGGCTCAGATCGTGCGCAACGCCAAGGCGCTGGGCGCTGCACTGCACCGCCGGGGCATCCCAGTGCTGGGGGCGCACCGCGGCTACACCGAGACGCAGCAGGTGATTGCCGACGTGCGGGCCTTTGGCGGCGGCCTGGAAGTGGCGCGACGGCTGGAGCGAGCCAACCTCATCGCCAACAAGAACCTAATCCCGGGCGACACGCCGGCCGACTGGGACCGGCCCGGCGGCCTGCGCATGGGCACCATCGAGGTCACTCGGCTGGGCATGCGGGAGCGGGAGATGGAGCAGATCGCCGACTTCATTGCCCGCATCCTGGTGGCGCGCGAGGCGCCGGAGCAGGTGCTGGAGGACGTAATCGCCTTTCGCGAGCCGTATCAGACGGTGTACTACTGCTTCGAGCACGGGCTGCCGGGGGGGTGAGCGAGCAGGCTCACGACTTACCGGCCAACCACTCCTTCACCTGCTCCAGCCACGCTGCCGACGGCACGCCGTACGGCCGGAACTTCTCCAGCCGGCCCTCTTCCTCGTCGTAGAAGAGCGCCCGATAGGGGCCCAGCTTGCTCGCCACGGGCGAGTCAATCAGGTTGGCCGAGTCCTCGGCGCTCATCTGGAAGACGACGCGCGTGGCGAACTCGCGCAGGCTGCGGCGGTCCAGGCTGCGGTTGAGGTTGGTGACGGTGTCGCACCAGACGACGGTGTGGATGCCCAGATCAGGCCCCTCGCGCAGGATGGTGGCGAACTGCTGGGCCGGATTGGCCGCGGCCGGCTCCTCGCCGAGGCCCCCGAAGCCACCGTAGCCTATCTCCTCCTGGCGCAGGTCGCGCGCCCGCTGCAGGCCGTAGAGGAAGAGGTAACGGGACGCCGCGCCGGGCCGCTCGTCCTCCAGCCGTCTCTGCACTTCGGCCGCCAGTTCAGCGAGAAAATCGGGCAACTGGCGGCGCCGACCGACTTTGACGCGGTGGGGCAGGAGGCCGGCCAGGGTGTCCCACACGCCGGCGTAGGGCGCGTCCACCGCGCCGAAGTCCAGCACGTAGAAGAGCGGGCCGTCACTCCCGGCCCCACTCTCGACCGCGAGAGAGGGGAGCTGGGCGGCCAGGCTGATCAGCGCCACGGCCATCATTCCCGCCGCAGCCTCGTCGTTCTGGCCGACGATGAGCAGGTTGCTGCCGCTCTGGCGGCGGAACGCGGCAGCGATGGGGTCGCGAATGGCGATGGGATCGCCCAACCAGGCCAGGGCCTTGCGCACCGCCCTCAACCCAGGCCCCTCTCCCAACCTTTGGGCGAGGGGAGCAGTCAGCAGGTCGTTCAACAGCTGGTTTTTCTCCACCTTGGCCGGCGCGTTGCCCTCGAAGACGATCTGGGGACGAGGCGGGCGATAGCCCTTGCGCCGGGCCCGCTCGGCGACCTGCGCCAGGTAACGGTCGCGCTGATCGTCAGGCAGCCAGGCCACCTGGAAGCGGCTGTTGCCCTCCACCAGGCCGTTGGCGTCGTTGTAAATGGCCTCGCCGGGGCGGGAGAGCAGACGGGCAGCTGGATTATCGTCGGCGAGGATCAGGCGCGAATCGGCTTCAGAGCACTGCAACGCGATGCGCACGGCCATCTGATCCACCGTGCTGCGCGAGAGGGTGTAGCTGCCGGCCAGGGTTTGGCTGCTGAGCAAGATGTGGATGCCGGAGGAACGCCCCTGACGCACCAGGAAGTCCAGGATACGGGCCGCCTCGCTGGCCAGCGGGTCGTCTTCCATGAAGAAGACCTGGAACTCGTCTACGATGAGCAGGATGCGGGGGAGCTTCTCTCCCGTCGCGCGGCGGTATTCGGTGATGTTCTCAACCCGCGTTCCCAGGCG
>JANWYQ010000007.1 GCA_025055015.1 Caldilineales bacterium | reverse complement strand
GAGGCCGAGGGCGAGGACGACCTGACCATCGTGGAAGGCATTGGTCCCAAGATCGCCGAGCTGCTGCGGGCTGCCGGCATCCGTACCCTCGCCCAGCTTGCCCGCACCGATGTCAGCGAGCTGCAGGCTATTTTGGACGCTGCCGGCCCGCGCTTCCGCCTGGCCGACCCCACCTCCTGGCCGGAGCAAGCACGGTTGGCCGCCGGGGGCGCCTGGGCTGCGCTCCGAGAGTGGCAGGACCGGCTCAAGGGCGGCCGCATCAGAGACTGAGCCGCCCGGCCTTGATGGGAGACGACCATGCAAAACACAAGCCAACCTGACACCCGCGCCTACGACCTGTTCAAGGCGGCGGTGACGGCTGCCCTTGCCATCATCGTGCTGATTCTCCTGCTGCGCGGCGGCGCTGCTGCGCCTGGAAGCGCTCCAGCTCCCCAGGTGGCCTCGCCGACGGCGGTCAGCGCTGTCACGCCGACGTCGGAGCCTACCCAGCCTCCGCCGACCCCGACCCCCATGCCTGTCGCGCTGCCTCGCATCAACCCGCCGCAAGTGGGTGCGGACGGCAAGCTCCGGCTGACGGGCACCGGCCAGCCTGGAGCACCCTTGGCCGTAGTGGTTGACGGCGCTCCGTCGGCCACGGTGCAAGCCTCTGCCGACGGGACGTGGAGCTTCGACGGCCAGTTGCCGCCGGGCGAGCACACCGTGGCCGTGCGCACACTCGATGCCACAGGAGCCACCGTCAACGAGACCGCCCCCTTGGCCTTCCAGGTGCCGACGCCGCCCGTGCGCTTCGTCCTGCCCGCTGGGCCGTTCGTTAGCCGCTCGCGGCAGTCCATCAGCGGCCAAGGGGTGCCGGGCAGCACCGTGGAGGTGCTGATCAACGGCGCGCCTGTGGGCAAGACCGTTGTTGGGGCCGACGGCACGTGGAGCCTGGACGTGAGCCTGCCCACCGCAGGCGAGCATCGGCTGGCCGCGCGCATGACCGATGCGGCCGGCCGGCTCTTGAGCGCCAGCGAGGAGTTGACCCTCAGGGTTGAGCCCGCCGCGCCGACCGTGGAGGTTGCTCCTGCCGAAGGCGCTCTCGCCTTGACCGGCACCGCAGAGCCGGGCAGCGAGGTGGCGATGGTGGTGGACGGCCAGGTGATCGGTCAGGTCAAGGCCGACGCCGACGGAAAATGGGCATTCACGGCCCCCGTGGAGCCCGGCAAGCGCTCGGTGACTGTTCGGTCGTTGGCTCCGGACGGCACGACCCTGGCTGAGGCCGAGGCTGTCGCTGTCGAGGTGCCGGCGCCTAGCGGCGCCGGTGCGCCGGACAGCGGCGCAGGCACGGCGGGCAGCGGCCCAGCGTCGGGCGGCGCTGCTGGAACCGGCGCAGGTGGTAGCGGCACCGCTGGGGGTGGCGCAGCGGGCACGGGTGCGGCGGGCGGCGGCACCGTAGCAGGCGGCTCCGCTGGAAGCGGCTCTGCCGGCGGCGCTGCCGGAACGGCTGGAACAGGCGCAAGCGGCAGTGGCACGGCGGCGGGTGGCTCGGCCGGAACCGGCTCGGCGGGCGGCGCAGCCGGAACGGCTGGAACAGGCGCAAGCGGCAGCGGCACGGCGGCGGGTGGCGCTGGCGGAACAGGTTCGGCCGGGGGCGGCGTAGGTGGAACCGGCTCGGCGGGCGGCGCAGCCGGAACAGGCGTAGGTGGTAGCGGCACCGCTGCAGGTGGCGCAGCGGGCACGGGCGCGACGGGCGGCGGTACGGCTGCCGGCGGCACGGCTGGAACGGGCTCGGCCGGCGGCAGCGCAGCTACGGGCGCTGGCTCTGCGGGCAGCGGCGCAGCGGGAACGGGCGCAGCCGGCGCGGCCGGCTCGGCAGGCCAGCGCGCGCCCGAGGGCCAGGCCTACGTCGTGCAGCCCGACGACTGGCTGAGCAAGATCGCCCTGCGTTTCCTGGGCGACGCGCGCGCCTACCCGAAGATCGTGGCCGCCACGAACCTGAAGGCCGCCGAGGACCCCACCTTCGCCCGCATTGACAACCCCGACCGCATCGAGGTGGGCTGGAAGCTCTGGATCCCCGTGGCCTCCTGGTCGCCGTAGGTTGCCGCCGGCTCCTCGGTGAACGGCGCACGCCCTTGGCCAGATCACCTGGTCAGGGGCGTGCTTTTTTTTTACAGCGCCGGGGCCTGAGGCCGGCCAAGGCCGCGGCAAGGCCTGTGGCTTGACGGGTTGCCCCTCCCGCCATAGAATGAGGCATCGCGAACCCGTTTTGACCCAGTCAGAGGTGGTGTCCCATGACCGACATCAACGGTGCGCTGCCCGCCCGCCTGCAGCAAATTGTGGCCGAGTTCCAGATGGCCGAGGGCCGTGAGAAGCTGGAGCTGTTGCTGGAGTACGCCGAAAGCCTGCCGGCCCTGCCTGAATGGCTCAAAGACCGACGCGACAGCATGGAGCCGGTGCCCGAGTGCATGACGCCGGTGTTCGTCTACGCCGAGCGGCAAAACGGACGCCTGCGCTGGCATTTCGACGTGCCACCCGAGTCGCCGACCGTCCGCGGCTACGCGGCCCTGATGGCCGAAGGGCTGAACGATGCCTCCCCGGAGGAGGTGTTGAGCGTGCCCGGCGACTTCTTCTATGCCATGGGCCTGCAGCAGGTGATCAGCCCCCAGCGCCTCAACGGGCTGTCTGCTATCCTGGCCCACATGAAGCGGCTGGCCACCGAGGCCCTCCAGGCCGCCGCAGCCTAACTCCCCGGTGAACGACCTCTTCCTCTCCCCCGTTGGACCGGCTCTGCTCCTGCTGCTCACGGGGGTGCTGCTCCGGCTGGCGCCGCAGGTACGGCGGTCGTCCTTGATGGCAGCCATGTTGGTGGCGCCGTCGCTGGCTGCGCTGGCGCTGCTGCTGCGCCTCCGTCTCCTGCAGGTCCCCGACCTCACCACCACCTGGTCGCCCCTGGTCATTCCCCCGCTGCAGCTCCGGTGGTCGTTGGACGGCTGGAACTGGCTGGCGCTGCTGCTGTTGACCATCGTTGGCTTGGGTGCGGTGTTGCTCACCTGGCGGCTGCCGGGCCCTCGCTCCGGCGCCTTTCACGGCCTGAGCCTCCTGCTGTTGAGCGCCGCGGCCCTGGCCGTGGTCTCCGGCAATCTGTTAACCCTGAGCGGCGCCTGGATCGCCAGCGACGTGCTCTTGGTTGCGCGCGCGCGGGAGCCCCGAGCGCCGCAGGGGGCCGTGCAGGGCGGACTGGTGGCCGCCGGAAGTTTGCTCTTCACCCTGGCCATCTACATCACCAACGCGTCGGGGGTCACGGCGCCGCTGGCGCGAGCTACGCTGCCACCGGAGACGGTGATGCTGCTGGGCCTTGCAGCGGCTCTGCGCATGGCCGTGTATCCGCTGCACCAGTGGCTGGCGCCGGGCCCGGGCGCTGCGCGCACGCTGGGCACCGGACTTTTGCTGTGCGGGGTGTCCCTGGTGACCGGCGGCTGGCTGCTGGGGCGTCTCTACGAGGCCGCGGCAGGCCAGCTGCTGACCGCCCCTTTCTGGCCGCTGCTGCTGGTGGCCCTCACCCTGGCCGCCGGCCTGGCCGCCTGGGCGACGCGCGAGGCCGATTGCCTCACGCTGCTCACCTCCAGTCGCGGGGGATGGCTGTGGTTGACGTTGGCGATGGCTGCTCCGGGCCTGGGCCGAGACGCGCTGGGTTGGGGGCTGGTCACGGCGGTGCTCGGCATCGCTCTGTTCGCCGTGGGCCAGGTCCTCTTCACCCAGTGGGGGTGGCGGCTGCCCCTGCTCCTGAGCGGCGGCTTGCTGGTGGGCGCGCCTTTGCTGGCCGGCTTCCCGGTGCGGGCGCTGGCCCCTGCTCAGGGCCTGCCCCTGTGGCTGCTGTTGACCGCCGCCGACGGGCTGGCGGTGGCAAGCGTCCTGGCGCCGCTGTATCGGCCCAGGTCGGTGGCCGACCCAGGGCCGCAGCAGCCGGCGGCGGGACGGCCGCCCTTGTCGCCTGCCCTGTCCCTGGTTTCCCCGCTCGTCGGGCAGCCGGGCTGGATGAACTGGCCCCTGGCACGGCTGCTGGTTGCCTTTAGCTTGATAGCTGTGCCGGTTTTTGTGTGGGGCCTGCGGCCGGAGCTGTTAGCGCAGCTGGCCGGCTTCGGCGTCAGCCTCACCTTGGCCGAGGCGCTCCGGCTGACACCGCCGGGCCAATGGCTCTCTATGGCCGCTGCGTTGGCCCTGGCCGTTGGCCTGGCGTGGGCTGCGGCGCAGCCGGCGCTGGCGGCCGCCAGAAGTCGGCTCGCTGTGTTTCTGCGCCTGGACTGGGCGCTCGACGCCGCGCTCAACGTGTTGGCCTGGCTGGGCAACGTGGTGCGCATGCTGCTGCGCACGGTGGAAGGCGAGGGCTATGTAGGCTGGGTGGCCCTGTTGGCCCTGTTGATCTGGCTGTTGGCGAGAGGCTGAGCATGGAGCCCATTCCCCCGCTGCCCACCGCCGACCAGCTCTGGCAGGCGCTTGTCCCCTTGAGGGGGCTCCCGACGCTAGTGGCCGTCGGCCTTAGCGTGTTCCTGTTGGTGGCCCCGCGCGATTGGCGGATCGTGGTCGCTGCGTTCATGGGGCTGTCCTTCAGCCTGGCCCTGCTGATGTCCACCCTGCTGCCCGCGGAGTGGGCGTTGCTGCGGGTGATCGTGGGCGGGCTGGTGGCGGTCATCTGGTATCTGTCGGCTCAGCGCGCCGGCTGGGGCGGCCGCTTCCTGCCCTTCCGCTCCGAGACCGGCGTCAACGCGCGTCCGCTGTCCTCCCTGACCTGGTTTCGCGCTCTGATGGCGCTGACGGCGGCCGGCCTGTTGCTGGTGCTGCGCGTGCGGCTGCCGCTGCCGCCCGTGCCACCTGACATCCAGATCGCCGCCACCTGGCTCGCCGTCTTCGCCCTGGTCGGCCTAGGACTGGGAGACGAGGCCCTGCAGGTCGGCGCAGCCCTGCTGATGTGGCTGGGCGCGACCCAGCTGGTCTTGAGCGCCCTCGAGCTCGATCCTTGGCTCTTCTGGCTGGTAAGCTCGGCCGAGCTGCTGGTCGGCTTGGCGACGGGCTATCTCATGGTGGCGCGGGGGTCGCCGGCGACGCGCCGGGTCTACGAGGAGGGCAGCTGATGTCCGTTGTCCTCCTGGTTTTCATGGTGCCGCTGTTGGCGGCCACGGTGGTCTACCTGTTGCGCCGTTGGCCGCTGCCCTCCACGGCCGTGGCCGGCCTTGCCGCTCTTCTGTTGGGGTGGTTGCTGTGGCAGTGGCCGGCCGAGGGCGCGGTGTTGTTCCTGGGCCGCGTGGTTAGCTTGTCGCAGCCGGTACTCCTGTTCGGCCAGCGGCTCCAGATGACCCCGGCTGCCCAGTGGGTGATCGGCTTTCTGGCGATCTCCTTGGCTGGCGCCTATCTCGCTGCGTGGCGTGTGTCGCCCGGCCGCAGCTTTTTTCCCTTCGGCCTGGTGTTGTTGGCGCTGCTGAGCGCGGTGCTGTTGATCCGGCCGCCCTGGCTGGCCCCGGCCGTGTGGCTGGCCGCCTTCAGCTTGGCCGCGCTGGTGGCGCAGGCCGGCCGCGTGGGCTCGACGCGCGGCGCCTTGCGCCTGCTCTGGTGGCCTGCCCTGACGGTTCCCCTCTTCTTGCTAGCTGCCTGGCATCTGAACCAGCTGCCCCTCGACCCCGAGGACCTCACCCCGCTGCGCGAGGCCGGCGTCCTGGCCAGCCTAGGCCTGCTGCTGTTGCTGGCGCCTTGGCCCCTGCATGGGCCGAGCCTGAGCCTGGGCGAGGAGGCCCCGCCCATGGTGGCGGCCTGGCTGTTGGTCAGCCTGAGCGCCCTGTCCGTCACCCTGTTGCAGACTCTCCTGACGGGCTACCAGTGGCTGCAAGGCGCCACGGTGCCCTTCGGCCTCTTCACCGTTCGCCTGCCCGAGGTGCTGGTGTGGGGCGGGTTGATCGGCTGCGCGTGGGCCGGGCTTGGCGCGCTGGTGCAGCGCAACCTCAGCCGGCAGTGGAGCTACGCCGCGCTGTTCAGCCACAGCCTGGTGATGATCGCCCTGGGCCTGGGCGCCCGCAGCTCGTGGGGCCTGGTGTGGCTCCTGTTGCTCAGCCGCACCGTTGGGCTCATGGTCTCCGGCTTTGGCCTGGCCGTGGTGCGCCAGCGGGCGGCCGGCCGCACGGACTACGTCGCCGTGCGCGGCCTGGGCACCCGCCTTCCCCTGACCTCGGCCGCCCTGCTGCTGGGCGCGCTCAGCCTGGCCGGCCTGCCGCTGACCGTGGGCTTCGCCGGCCAGTGGAGCTTGGTGCAGATCCTGGGCAACCAGGACTGGCTCCAGGCCGTGGTGGTGTTGGCCGGCGCGCTGGGGCTGGCGCTGGGCCTGCTGCGCAGCCAGCGGGTGTTGCTGGGCCGGCTGGACAACCTGATGCTCGAGCGAGAGGAGCCACTGACGGTGCTGCTGGCAGGCCTGGGGCTGTTGGCGGTGGTGCTGCCTGCGCTGTGGCCCCAGCTTTGGGGCGACGTGCTCAGCGCCGCCGTGGCCGCGTACACCGCCGCGCCCGCGCCATAGCCGTCAGGTCAAGCCCAGGCCGCGGAAAGGGAGCGGTGCGGCGGCGGGGGGAGGCCCGAAAGACGCCCCGGCGCAGTGTCAGCTAGATGCCAATTTCCTGCCTGGGCAGTCCTTGGGAGCCAAGCTGATAGCTTTTGACAGCGCCGCTTGTGACTATAATAGCGTAGCAATCATCCAAGACAACGGACCTGCCCCACAAGGGCAGGCGTTTTGCACTTATGGACCAAAGCGCGCGACCTACCTCTCGGCTTCCTGGCTTCTACCAAAAGCCCGTTGCCGAGCGCCTGGAGGCTGTGGCGGCGTGGGCCGGCCTGAGCGACCACGACCTCGAGCAGCTGCGCACCGGGCTCACCGTCGAGCTGGCCGACCGCATGGTGGAGAACGTCGTCGGTGTGTTCGCGCTGCCCCTAGGCGTCGGCGTCAACTTCCTGATCAACGGCCGCGACTACCTGATCCCCATGGCGGTAGAGGAGCCCTCGGTGATCGCGGCCGTGAGCAACGCGGCGCGGCTGGCCCGCGCCGGCGGCGGGTTCGCCGCCGGCAGCAGCGAGCCGGTCATGATCGGCCAGGTGCAGCTTCTGGACGTGCCCGACTTCCCCCGCGCCGCTCAAGCGATCCAGGAGGCCGAGGCTGAGCTAGCCCGCCTGGTGAACAGCCTGCACCCCGGCATCGTGCATCGTGGAGGAGGCTTTCGCGGGTTGGAGGTGCGCCCCTTGCTCGACACGCCGGCCGGCCCTATGCTGGTGGTGCATCTGCTGTTGGACTGCCGCGACGCCATGGGCGCCAATGCGGTCAACACCGCGGCCGAAGCTGCAGCGCCCCTGCTGGAGCGGCTGAGCGGCGGCCGCGCCCGGCTGCGCATCCTAAGCAACCTGACCGACCGGCGGCTAGCTTGGGCCGAGTGCCGCATCCCGGCGTCGGCCTTCGACGCCGACGGCTTGGCTGGGGACGACGTGGTGCAGGGCATCGCCGAGGCCAACGCCTTCGCCTGGGCCGACCCCTACCGCGCCGCCACCCACAACAAAGGGATCATGAACGGCATTGACCCGGTGGCCATCGCCACGGGCAACGACTGGCGGGCCATCGAGGCCGGCGCCCACGCCTACGCCGCCCGCAGCGGCCAGTATCGCAGCCTCACCGATTGGCACGTGGTGTACACCGAGAACGGGCTGCAGCTGGCCGGCCGCATCGAGCTGCCCCTGGCTGTGGGCATCGTCGGCGGCGCCACCCGGGTCCACCCGACAGCCCAAGTGGCGCTGAAGATCCTGGGCGTGGAGAGCGCGCAGGAGCTGGCGGCGGTGATGGCGGCGGTGGGGCTGGCCCAGAACCTGAGCGCGCTGCGCGCGTTGGCCGCCGAGGGCATCCAGCGCGGCCACATGGCCTTGCACGCGCGGCAGGTGGCCCTGGCCGCGGGCGCGCCGCCCCATCTGGTGGACCAGATTGCGGCCCGGCTGGTGGCGGAGGGGCAGATCCGCCCGGCGCGCGCCGCCGAGCTGGTATCCGAGGTCTTGGAGCGTGCGTAACTTTTGTGGAGTTGAGACGCTATGGCAAAGCAAAACGGTTCAGTCTTACTTCGACCGCAGCGGGCCGTGGGCATCGTGGGCTACGGCGCCTATGTGCCGCGCTACCGGCTGCCCGCCAGCGAGGTAGCTCGCGTGTGGAGCGGCCGCATGGACACCCTGCCTATCAAGGAGAAGGCGGTGGCCGGCCTGGACGAGGACACCGCCACCATGTCCATCGAGGCAGCGCGCAACGCCCTGGCGCGCGCCCGAGTGGACCCCCATCGCATCCGCGCCGTGTGGGTGGGCAGCGAGTCCCATCCCTACGCCGTCAAGCCCACCTCCACCATCGTGGCCGAGGCGCTGGACATCGTGCCCTTGACCTCGGCGGCCGACTGGGAGTTCGCCTGCAAGGCGGGCACCGAGGCGCTGCAGGCCGCCATCGCCCTGGTGGGCTCCGGCATGGCCGACTACGCCCTGAGCATCGGCATGGACACGGCCCAGGGCCGGCCCGGCGACGCGCTGGAGTACACGGCGGCCGCCGGCGGCGCGGCCCTGTTGGTGGGACCGGCCGAGGAGAGCGTGGCCCGCTTCGAGGCCTCCCTCTCCTATGTCACCGACACGCCGGACTTCTGGCGCCGCGCCCACGCCCACTACCCCAGCCACGGCCAGCGCTTCACGGGCGAGCCCGCCTACTTCCACCACATCACCAGCGCCGCTCGCCTGATCATGGAGGAGACGGGCTACGGGCCGGCCGACTTCCGCCACGTGGTGCTGCACCAGCCCAACACCAAGTTCCCCCAGCGCGCGGCCACGATGCTGGGCTTCAAGCCGGAGCAGATCCAGGCCGGCCTGCTGGTGCCGGTGATTGGCAACACCTACGCCGGCTCCTCCCTGGTTGGCTTCAGTGCCGTGTTGGACGTGGCCGAGCCGGGCGACCGGGTGCTGGTGGTGAGCTTCGGGTCGGGCGCGGGCAGCGACGCTTTCATCTTCCAGGTCACCGAGCGCATCCACGAGGTGCGGGACCTGGCCCCGCGCACCAGCGACTACATCGCGCGGCGCACGGTGATTGACTACGCCACCTATGCCCGCTTCCGCGGCAAGATGTTGATGAAGTGAGGAAGAGACCATCGTGAGACCCGTTTACATCATCGGCATTGGACAGACTGTGGTGGGCGAGCAGTGGGAACGCTCCCTGCGCCACATCGCCCACGACGCCATCATCCCCGCCATGCGCGACGCCCAGATCGAGCGGGCCGACGCGCTGTACGTAGGGAACATGCTCTCCGGCGAGCTCACCGGCCAGGAGCACCTGGGCGCGCTGATCGCCGACTTCGTGGGCCTGCGCGGCATCGAGGCCATGAAGGTGGAGGCGGCCTGTGGCTCCGGCGCGGCGGCTCTGCGTATGGGATACATCGCCGTGGCCGGCGGCATCCACGACGTGGTGATCGTGGCCGGCGTGGAGAAGATGACCGACACCGTGGGCAGCGTGACCACGGCCGGCCTGGCCATGGCGGCCGACCAGGAGTACGAGGCGGCCGAGGGCGTCTCCTTCGTGGCCCTCAACGCCCTGCTCATGCGGCGCTACATGTACGAGTACAACGTGCCCCACGCGGCCTTCGGCTACTTCGCCGTCAACGCGCACCACAACGCCGCCGGCAACCCCTACGCCATGTTCCCGGAGCCCATCACGCTGGACACCTACCGCAAGGCGGCGATGATCGCCGACCCCATCAACCTGATGGATAGCTCGCCCATCTGTGACGGCGCAGCTGCGGTGGTGCTGGCCTCGGAGCCCATGGCCCGCGCCTTCCACAACGGCCGCCGGCGGGTGCGCATCGCAGCCTCGGCCGTAGCCACCGACAGCCTGGCCATCCACGACCGCCGCGACCCTCTCTGGCTGGAGGCGGCTTGGCTCAGCAGCCAGAAGGCCTACAGCCAGGCGGGGATCAGCCCGGCCGACGTGGACTTCTTCGAGCTCCACGACGCGTTCACCATCATGGCGGCCCTCTCGCTGGAGGCCAACGGCTTCGCCGAGCGCGGCCGCGGGGTGCGCCTGGCCGAGGAGGGCGAGATCACCATCGAGGGGCGCATCCCCATCGCCACCATGGGCGGCCTCAAGGCGCGCGGCCATCCGGTGGGCGCGACCGGCGTGTACCAGGTGGTGGAGGCGGTGCAGCAGCTCCAGGGCCTGGCCGGCCGCAACCAGGTCCACGACGCCAACATCGGCATGACGCAAAACATCGGCGGCAGCGGCGCCACCATCATCACCCACATCCTGGTGGGCGAGTGACGGCGGCCGAGGGATGTGAAGGCGTTAACAAAAGCTGTCAAAAGCTATCAACGGCCACTTTGAGAGCTGTCGCACCATAGGTTGATAGGTTTTGACAAGGTCAGCGTGCTAGAATGGTGCCCGACCGCATGGAGCCGGTCCCAATCTTGGCCAGCAAGCAGGGCGGTTTGCGCGTGGGCGTGTGAACCACCGGCGCCGCCCGAGTCGACGTCCGAAAGAGAGCCGAAAACACCCAGAAGACAAGGAGATTTGTTCCATGACTGTTGCAAGAACCTGGCGAACCCGACGACAGCGCTACAGCCTGGTGGGTGAGCGCTGCGATCACTGCCACAACGCGATCTTCCCCCCGCGGGACGTCTGCCCCTACTGCGCTGAGCCGGCGCAGACGCAGATGGCCCTCAGCGGCCGCGGCACCGTGTACTCCTACACCACGGTGTACGATGCGCCGGCCGGCTTCGGCGAGTTCGCGCCCTACCCGGTGGCCTTGGTCAAGCTGGAGGAGGGCCCGATGGTGACCGCCCAGCTCACCGACGTGTCCCCGGAGGAGGTGACCATCGGCATGCCGGTGGAGATGGTCACCCGCAAGATCCAGGAGCAGGGGGAGGAGGGCGTGATCATCTACAACTACAAGTTCCGCCCCCAGCTCCAGCGCCAGGCCCGCGCCGCCTGAGCCACACCTAGCCCGGAGCGCCGAAGGGCGTCCGGCTAACGCGCAAAAACGACGAGGCCAGCGCCGACCGCGCTGGCCTCGTTTGCTAGGAAGCCGCAGCGCAGCTCTCAGGGAGCTGTGCTGCGGCGTTAGTCCACGAAGATCTCCACCCGTTCCCCTTCCTCGACGTTCTCCACGTCCAGCAGCTTTCCGCTGACGCCGGAGCGCGCCACCTCGAGCACGTCCATCTCCGCCAGCTCGGGGGCGAAGCGGGCCCCCATCTTCACGCCCACGTTGACCAGGCGCAGGGGGATGTTGACGTTGACCTTCTGCTTGCCGGTCCGCAGGTCGGTCACTCGTACCCGGAGCCAGCGCGGAGAGGCGCTGGCCTCTGCCGTCGTGTCCTCTCGACGCTCGCGGCGGCCGGCTGCCAACGCCTCCAGCAGGCGCAGGCCCTCCTCGGCGGTTAGCCGTCCCTGCTCCACCATCTGCAAGATGCGCAGGCGCTCCTCGGAGGCAGCCATCGGTGCTCTTGCTCCCGCCAGCGGTCTTTTCAGTCCACGCGCCGGCGCATAGCCAAGTGGTGGCGAACGGTGGCGAACCCCCAGCGCTGGAGCGCGGCCACCAGCTCCGGGTGGTGTCCATGTTGCTCGATGCGCACCGGCCAACGAGGGTAGGCGGCCAGGAAGCGCAGGGCAAAGGCGGTGAGCCCTTCTTCCAGCTCCCCGCGATGGGCGGGATGGACGGTGATCTGCAGGCGATGGATGCCATCCCAGCGCCGGGCGTCCACGCTGAGCCAGGCCTGGAGGCCATGGCGCCCCGGCACCACCCAGCGTCGCACCCGGTTGCGGCCCAACAGCTCCCAAAGCCGAGCGGCCAGGCGGCTCTCTGTGCTCTCCCAGAACTGGTGGGGACGCACTGGCCGCCACCACTGGTCCAGGCTGGTGTGGGCGGCGCACTCCAGCTCGTAGCGGGCCTGCCACTCCGAGTGGTGATAGGGGCGCAGCTCGGCCGGGGGCTCCTGGACCTCCGGCACCTGGCGCACGCGCTCCAGCTGCATCACCACCTCGTGGGTGACCACCTCGAAGCCCAGGCTCTGGTAGAGCTGGAGGGCCACTGCGTTGTCAGCCCGCACCTGCAGCACCGCCCAAGAGCCCCGGCGCTCGGCGATGCGCTCCAGCGCAGCCTCCATCAGCGCCCTGCCGATACCCTGCCCGCGGTGGGACCTGGCCACGGCCACGTTGGCGATCTGCCAGCGGGAGCCGGCGGAGTCGATGCGCTGCAGGGTCACGTTGCCCACCACCTGGCCGCCGCTCACCCATACAAAGCCGCCCAACACGTCCTCCACCAGGGGATCGGAGCGCGCCATCAACCCCACCAGCGGCCCCATGTGCGACAGCAGGCGCATGTCGCGCAGCGCCGCCAGGCCCCCCGCCTCCAGCTCGCCGGCGAAGGCCTCCTCGATCAGATCGGCCACCTGGCGCAGGTCGCGCTGCGGGTTGAGAGGCCGAATGCCGTCCACGACGGCCGCGGTGTCGGCGATGAGCTGAGCGTTCATGGCGCAGAAAGTCAGGTCAGGCAGGGGAAGGGCTGATAGTGTTTCCCTATCATCGCGCAACCCGGCTCAATTGGCAAATCACAGCGACTAGGCCTCACCCCAGAGCTTCCAGCAGGCGGGCGCCTTCCTCGGCGGTGATCTTGCCCTCGGCCACCATGTTCAGCACCATCATGCGCTCTTGGGCGCGGCTGTCGGACGGCGCGGCCGGCTCCTCTTGGCCGGCGCGAGCGCCGATGTCCACGTGGACGTGCATGGGCCCGCGCCAGGCTCGGCTGTGCCTCCAACCGACCGTTGAGGTCCAGCTGGCCTCGGCGGCCCGCCGGGCGGCCTCAGCCGCCTCTCGGCCGATGGCCTCGAAGTTGATCCCGGCCATCGCCTGCGCGACCTGCTCGGCGATGCGGCGGCCGAGCTCGGCCAGCCCCGCGCTGAGCTGCGCCCACTCCGCCTCCCACTCCGCCCGAAACTGGGCGAAACCGCCCTCGTGGGCCTCTCTCTGTTCGTCCATGCGTGTCCTCCTGGGTGTAAAACGCCCTGCAGGGCTAGGCCGCTGCAGGGCGTTTGCGGTAGTCCGCACCAATCAGGCCTCCTTGAACTCGCCCTCGACGACGTCCTCGTCGCCCCTGGGCGAGGTGGAGGGACCGGCGCTGCCGTCGCCGCCGGGCTGCTGGTACATCTGGGCGCCCACGTTCTGCCAGGCGCGCATCAGGTCGTCGGTGGCGCTGCGGACGCGGCTGACGTCGGAGCCCTGCAGGGCGGAGCGCAAGGCCGCCACCTTGTCCTCCAGCGTCTTCTTGGCGCCGGCCGGCAGGTTCGGCGTCTCGCGGATGAACTTTTCCACCTGGTAGATGGCCGTGTCAGCCTGGTTGCGCGCCTCCACCTCCTCGCGGCGGCGCTGGTCCTCGGCGCGATGGCGCTCCGCCTCCTTGATCATGCGATCAATCTCCTCCTTGGTCAGGCCGCTGGAGGCGGTGATGCGGATGCTCTGCTCGCGGCCGGTGGCCCGGTCCTTGGCGCTGACGTGCAGGATGCCGTCGGCGTCAATGTCGAAGGTCACCTCGATCTGCGGGATGCCGCGCGGGGCCGGCGGGATGCCGTCCAGGATGAAGGTGCCCAGCAGCTTGTTGTCGGCTGCCATCGGCCGCTCGCCCTGCACCACCTTGATCTCCACGCTGGTCTGCATGTCGGCCGCGGTGGAGAAGATCTGGCTCTTGCGGGTGGGGATGGTGGTGTTGCGCTCGATGAGAGGCGTGGCCACGCCGCCCAGGGTCTCGATGCCCAGAGTGAGGGGCGTCACGTCCAGGAGCAGCACGTCGCGCACCTCGCCGGCCAGCACGCCCGCCTGGATGGCGGCGCCGATGGCCACCACCTCGTCGGGGTTGACGCCCTTGTGCGGCTCCCGGCCGAAGAACTTGCGCACCGCCTCCTGGACCGCGGGCATGCGGGTCTGGCCGCCCACCAGCACCACCTCGTCAATGTCGGAGGGCTTGAGGCCGGCGTCCTCCAGCGCGCGGCGGCAGGGGCCGATGGTGCGCTCGATGAGGTCGGCGGTGAGCTGCTCCAGCTTGGCCCGGGTGAGGGTCATCTGCAGGTGCTTGGGGCCGCTGGCGTCCGCGGTGATGAAGGGGAGGTTGATCTCCGTCTGCATCACGGTGGACAGCTCGATCTTGGCCTTCTCGGCGGCCTCCTTGAGGCGCTGCAGGGCCATGCGGTCCTTGCGCAGGTCAATGCCCTGCTCCCGCAGGAACTCGCTGGCCACCCAGTCAATGATGCGCTGGTCGAAGTCGTCGCCGCCCAGGAAGGTGTCGCCGTTGGTGGACTTGACCTCGAACACGCCCTCGCCCACGTCCAGGATGGAGATGTCGAAGGTGCCGCCGCCCAGGTCGTAGACGGCGATCTTCTTGTCAATCTTCTTGTCCAGGCCATAGGCCAGCGCGGAGGCAGTGGGCTCGTTGATGATGCGCAGCACCTCCAGGCCGGCGATGCGGCCGGCGTCCTTGGTGGCCTGGCGCTGGCTGTCGTTGAAGTAGGCCGGCACGGTGATCACCGCTTGGGTGACGGGCTCGCCCAGGTACTGCTCGGCGTCGTGCTTGATCTTCTGCAGCACCATGGCCGAGATCTCCGGCGGCGAGTACTCCCGCTCGCCCATGATCACCGCGGCGTCGCCGTTGTGGCGCTCCACGATCTTGTAGGGCAGCACTTTGATGGCGCGCTGCACCTCGGGGTCGTGGTACTTGCGGCCCATCAGGCGCTTGACCGAGAAGATGGTGTTCTCGGGGTTGGTGATGGCCTGGCGCCGGGCCACCTGGCCCACCAGGCGCTCCCCCGTCTTGGGGTTCACCGCCACCACCGAGGGGATGAGGCGCGAGCCCTCCGAGGAGGGGATGACAACGGGCTCACCGTGCTCCATCACAGCCACGACGGAGTTCGTGGTGCCCAGGTCAATGCCGATAATCTTTCCCATGGTCGTCTGTTCTCCTTGCCGAGCGAAAGAGTCCGTTGGTCGGGATGTCTGCTGTTGGCGATGGATTTTACTGTGCGACTTTCACCATGCTGGGGCGCAGGACGCGACCCTCCAGGGTGTAGCCCTTTTGCAGGACCTCGATCACGGTGCCCGGCTCGACCCCGGCCGCCGGCTCGCTGACCACGGCCTGGTGCAGCACGGGATCGAAGGGCTGGCCCTCGGCCTGGATCTCCGTCACGCCCTCCCGCTCCAGGGTGGCCCGCAGCTTGCGCTGGATCAGCGCGAAGCCCTCCACCCAGGGGGACTGCTGCGCCTCGGCGGGCACCGCCTTGAAGGCCCGCTCGAAGTCGTCCAGCACCGGAAGGATGGCAGCCAGGATGCGCTCGCGCGCGGCCAGGATCTGGCTGTCGGCCCGCATCTCGGCCCGGCGCTTGGCGTTGGCGAAGTCCGCGGCCGCCCGCAGGTACTTGTCCTCCCACGCGTCGCGCGCCTTGACAGCCTCCTTGTACTCCTGGACCAGCTGCACCACCGGGTCGCTCAGGTCGGCGGCGCCTTCCTCAGCGGCTTGTATCAGCGCTTGCCAGGCCGGCGCAGGGGCTGCATCCCCCGGCGCGGCTTCCGGTTGAGGGCTAGCCTCCTCGACCGGTGTCGCCTGGGGCGCCTGCACCGCCTCAAAGGTTGTGTCCTTGTGATCGTTCATACGTGTCTCGCTGCTTTGGGGTTTCTCTTTTCAGCCGTTCAAACCGGGCCGCTGACCGCTTAGGGCGGTCAAGCGTACCACTCGCTCACCATGTCGCTCATCAGCTTGGCCACGTAGCGGACGAGGGCGATCACCCGGCCGTAGGGCATGCGCACCGGGCCCACCACGCCCAGCACGCCGGCCATGCTCTCGTCCATGCCGTACCGAGAGAGCACCAGGCTCAGGTCGCGCAGGGCCTGGTACTGGCCGCCGCCGCTGATCATCACCTGGACGCCGGGGTTCCGCCGCACGTCCTCGAAGATGGAGCCCAGCAGCGGCGGCTGCTCCAGCACCGCCACCACCTGGTGGACCTCGTCGGCGTTGGCGAACTCCGGCTGGGCCAAGATGTGGCTCAGCCCCTCGCGGTAGACCATCTCGGTGCCGGCCTGGTCCTCGCGGCTCATCAGCGCGCTGATCATGCGCTGCACCCGCTGGCCAAAGGCGGAGAGCGGCAGGACCATCGCCTCGATCTCGGCTGCGGTCTTGCCGCCCAGCAGCGCGTTGAGCTGGTTGGAGAGCTGGCTGAGCTCCTCCTGGCTCATGGAGCGGTCCAGGTGGATGAGCTGCTGCCGCACCACGCCCTGGTAGAGCACCAACACCATCAGCACCAGCCCCTCGCGCACCTCCACCAGCTCCACGTGCTTGAAGCGAGAGGTGTCAATGCGCAGGGGGGTCGCCAGGCCGGCCATGCGCGAGGTGTGGGCCAGCACCGCGGCCGCCAGCTGCGCCCACTGGTCGAACTCCTGCCGCACCTGGTAGAACTGGTGCTGGATCATGAGCTGGTCGTCCACCGACAGCGGCTGATCGGGCAGCAGGTGCTCGACGAAGTAGCGATAGCCCTCCTGGGTGGGCACGCGGCCGGCCGAGGTGTGGGGATGCGTCAGGTAGCCCAGCTCCTCCAGCAGCTTCATCTCGTTGCGGATGGTGGCTGGGCTGACCTTGAGCCCGTAGGCCTCCACGATGGTCTTGGAGCCCACGGGCTGGGCTGTGCTGATGTATTCTTGCACCACCAAGGCCAGCACGGCCCGGGTGCGAGGACTGAGCTCGGCCACGGTCTCTTGCTTGCCACGTCGTGTAGCACAACGGCTTGCCGGGGTGCTACATCGGCGATGTAACCCGGTTTTTAGCACTCTCGGCTTGAGAGTGCTAACTGCTGCGCCCACATGATACCACGAACCGGAGCAGAAGTCAAAACAGGCCTGGGAAGCCACGGTCGGCAAGACTACAAGCCTCGCCGTGGGCCCCGACGGCCTGTGCCCCCGCCTGCGCTACCGAGCCGCCCCCCGAACTAGACCAGGAAGTAGACCACGGCAGCGTTCACCGCGCACAGGAGGACCACCAGCAACAACAGGAGGGCAAACGCCGCCCGGACCGGCCGCGCGAAGAGCACATAGGCTACCAGGATCAGAAACAGGCCGGCGCCAGCCAGCAGGTTGAGAAGGGCAAAGAGCTCCCGGGCGGCTTGAGTGACCATAGGGTGCTCCAGATCAGTAGGCCTGGCGGTCGGTGAAGATGCGCAGCACCGTGCGCAGGAGGATGCGCAGGTCCAGCCCCAACGACCAGTTCTCGATGTACCACAGGTCGTACTTGGTGCGCTCGGCGATGGAGGTGTCGCCGCGCAGTCCGTTGACCTGGGCCCAGCCGGTGATGCCGGCCTTCTCGCGGTGGCGATCCATGTAGCGGGGGATGCTCTGGCGGAACTGCTCCACGTAGACCGGCCGCTCCGGCCGCGGGCCCACCAGGCTCATGTCCCCTACCAGCACGTTGATGAGCTGCGGCAGCTCGTCCAAGGAGAAGCGGCGGATGATAGCGCCGAAGCGGGTGCGCCGCGGGTCGCCGGGCGTCGTCCAGCCGGGCCCGTTCTGCTCCGCGTCCACCCGCATGGAGCGGAACTTGATCATGGGGAAGGGCTTGGCGTCCAGGCCCATGCGCTCTTGGATGTAGAACACCGGCCCAGGCGACTCCAGCTTGATCAGCAGCGCCGTGAGCATCATCAGCGGCGAGAGCAACACCAGCCCCACCGCGCTGAACACCACGTCCATCAGCCGCTTGAGGGCCAGGTGCCAGCCGCGCAGCGCCACGTCGCGCATGGTGAGCAGCGGCAGGCCGGCCAGGTCGCTGATGCTCACCTGCGAAGCCATGATCTGGAACACGTCGGGGTAGACGCGGATGCTCACCCGCTCTCGCTCGCACCAGGAGACGATGCGGATCAGCTCGGCGTCCGAGGCCTCCGGCAGACAGATGATCACCTCATCTACGTCGTGCTCCTCGATGATGCGGGGCAGGTCGGGCGGCTGGCCCAGCACCGGCACCCCCAGGACGGTGGACGGGCCGTCCTTGACGTCCACCAGCCCCACCGGCTTGTAGCCCAGCTGCGGCGCGTGGAGCATCTTCTGCAACACCAGGCGCGCCACCTCCTCGGTGCCCACGATGACGATGTTGTAGGCGCCGATGCCGCGGCGCATCAGGCTGCGCTGGAGCTGGATGTTGACCGCCCGGCTGAGCAGCAGCAGCGCCAGGGCGAACAGCCAGGCCAGCACGACCATGGGCCGGCGGTAGTCCTGGACGTTCTTGAACAGGAAGGAGATCACGGCGACGGCGATCAAGGTGCCCACCGTCACGCCGCCCATCACCTTCACGAACTCGTCGTAGGTGGGCTGGCCGCGACGCCGCCGATACAGCTGGTTGAAGAAGAGCACGATCAACAGCGTGGCCACGAAGATCACCGCCATGGGCAGGTAGGGCCGGAAGCTGCCCACCGAGGGATCTATGCGCAGGTTGACCCAATAGGCCAGCAGAAAGGCCACGCCGGCCATCACCGCGTCGGTGATAAACTGGAGGATGACCAGCAGTACGTGGGAGCGCTTCATGCCTTGCTGCCTCCGTGCATCAGCAGGGAGAGCCGACGGCCGGCCACGTCAATGCCCCCGCGCAAGCCGATGCCGCCCACGATCAGCCAGTGCAGCCAGCGGGGGGTGGTCGCCTGGTAGTGTTTCCGGTAGAAGATGAGCATGGCGCGGTAGAACTCGTACCGGGCCTTGCTGCTGGTCTTGCTGGCGGCCTCCTTGACGTGGAGGACCGTCACCGCCGGCTGGTACCACACCTGCCACCCTTGCTGCTTGATGCGATAGGCCCAGTCCAGGTCCTCGCCGTACATGAAGAAGGTCTCGTCCAACAGGCCTACCTGGTGAATGGCCTCGCCCCGCACCATCATGAACGCGCCCACCACCGAGTCCACCTCGGCCATCTGGTCGGGGTCTAGGTAGGTCAGGTTGTAGCGGCCAAAGCGGCGGCTGCGGGGGAACAGCTTGCTGAGCCCCAGCATGCGGTAGAGGGAGACCTCCGGCGTGGGGAAGGAGCGCCGACAGGCCAGGTCCAGGCTGCCGTCCAGCCGCACCAGCTTTGGCCCGGCCACGCCGCAGGCCGGGGTGGCGTCCATGAAGGCCACCATGTCGGCCAGGGCGGTGGGCGGCACCTCGGTGTCCGGGTTGAGCAGCAGGGCGTAGCGGGGGGTAGCTGTGGGGTCGCCGGCGCCGGGCCGGTCGGTGAAGCCGTAGTGGCGCAGGCCCAGGTTGTTGCCGTAGGAGAAGCCGCCGTTCACCGGGCTGGCGATCAACACGGCCTGGGGGAACTCCTGGCGCACCATGTCGGCGCTGCCGTCGCCGGATGCGTTGTCCACCACGCACACGCTGAAGCGCAGGTCGCCCTGGCTGGCGAACACCGTCTGCAGGCACCGCCGCAGCAGGTCGCGGGTGTTGTAGTTCAGGATGATGACGGCCAGGTCAAGGCGAGACATCGTTCACAAGTCTAGCCATACTCCCCACCCCTGTCAAGCTCCTCGCGCCAGCGTAGCTCCGGCCGATGGCGGTTGGCCAGCCGCCAGCGCCAGCCGGCCGGATACCCCAGCATCTTGGCCACGTCGCCGGTGGCCCGGATCACCGGGATCAGCAGCAGCGCGGCCAGCCGCTGGGGCCAGCCGTAGCCCGCCCACTGGCGGCGCAGGCGCAGGACAGGCCGGCGGCAGTAGGCGGCCATGCCGGCCAGCAGCGCCAGGCTCCAGGCCGGGTGGTGGAGCAGGGTCAGCAGCAGGAGCAGAGGCAGGGCCACCAGATAGGTGCCGTAGCGGATGGCGTGGCGTTTGCGCCAGAGGTCCGCTTTGCCGTCCCCACGCGCGTAGCGGTAGTATTGCTTGAAGAAGCTGCCCAGGGTGGGCCGCGGCCGGAAGTGGGCCACGGCCTGCGGCGCCCAGGCGAAGGGGCCGCAGCGGTCGAGGACACGGAAGTCGAAGATCAGGTCCTCGCAGTAGTCCAGCCACTCCGGGTAGCCGCCGCTGGCCTCGAACGCGACGCGGGTGAAGGCCACCGAGCGGCTGCTGGGCAGGAAGCGATCGGGCTTGATCTCGTCGGCCATGGGCAGGGTGGTGGCGCCGAGGGCCAGCTCGAAGGTGGTGCGCGGGTCGGCCTGGAAGAAGCCGGCCACCGCGCGGCAGCTGCGCCTTCGCTCCTCCGCCGGCAGGGCGGCCAGGGGCTCCAAGAGGTGCTCCAGCCACTGCGGCTCCAGCCACACGCCGGCGTCGGTGCTGGCGATCACCTCCCCGGTGGAGCGGCGCACGGCCAGGTTGCGCCCCCGGCTGATGTTGGCGCCCCGCGCCTCGGAGAGCTTCAGCGGCAGGCGGCCGGCGTAGCCAAGGATGGCCGCCTGGGTGCCGTCGGTGCTGCCGCCGTCCACGATCACCACCTCGTCCGGCGGCCGCGTCTGCGCCGCCAGGCTGTCCAGCAGCCGGCCGATGGCCTCCTTCTCGTTGAGCACTGTGCAGATGACAGAGACGCGCATAGTGCTTTCGATTATATCCAGCGACGGGCCCCGCACAACTCTTGTTTGGCGTGCTCTTGCGGCCTGTGGTATAATCGCGGCACTGTTGCCCTAGCCAACGCCAACGCCTCCCAGCCAAGACGCCACAGGAGCACCTTCAATATGGTCGAAGTGTCAATAGATAGCGTCCGCGTTAGCCTGATGTCCCAGCACCGGGTGGTGGTGCTCAAGGAGGTGGACGGAGACCGCTACCTGCCCATTTGGATCGGGCCCTTCGAGGCCGACGCCATCACCATTGAGCTGCAAGGGGTGGAGGTGGCCCGACCCCTCACCCACGACCTGCTCAAGTCCATCGTCACCCTCTTGGGCGCCGAGGTGGTGCGGGTGGTGATCAACGACTTGAACAACGACACCTTCTACGCCCGCATCGTGCTGGACGTGGACGGCGAGCTGACCGAGGTGGACTCCCGGCCCAGCGACGCCATCGCCTTGGCGGTGCGCTGTTCGGCGCCGGTGCTGGTGGCGGACCACGTCATGGCGCGGGCGGGCATTGTGCCGGAGGAGGATGTCCGCCAAGAGGCGGAGCGCAAGACGGAGGCCAAGAGCGAGGACGATCTCGGCGCCTTCAGCGACTTCCTAGAGGGGCTGGACCTCGAAGGCCTCGGCGACTAAGGGCGTTCCTCGCACGTCGTTCCCGGCCGCGCCTCCGGAAAAACCGCATGACCGACGATCTACGCGGCGAGGCTACAGCCTCGCCGTCTTTTTGCAGGAGGCCTGCTCCCCGCCGTGGCTTGGCCCCGTTTGGGCACCCAGGCCGCAGGTCGGCCACGGGCGTCGGTCGCAGCCGTTTGAACTTCTAGAACTTTTGTGCTAAAATTGGCACGGTCATTCCCGTTTTGGAGAGGAAGCGGTGGACGCCGATTACGCTGTCGCCCCGCCTATCAGCCGTGAGCGCGAGCGCTTCGTGCCGGCCAACCCCGAGGCCGAACAGGCCGTGCTGGGTTCGCTGCTGATTGACCCCGACGCGGTCTTGCGGGTGGCGCCCTTCCTCAAGGCGGAGGACTTCTACCAGGAGAAACACGCCTGGATCTACCAGGCCATCCTGGACCTGCACGAGCGCCGGGAGGCGGCCGACTTCGTCACCGTCACCGACGAGCTGGAGCGCCGCCGGCAGCTGGCCGAGGTGGGCGGCTCGGCCTACATCCTGGACCTGATCAACGCCGTTCCCACCTCGATCCACGTCGAGCACTACGCCCGCATCGTGGAGCGCACCTCGGTGCTGCGCAAGCTGATCCGCGCGGCCAGCCAGATCGCCCAGCTGGCCTACGAGGAGACGGCCGAGGACGTGCAGGAGGTGGTGGACCGGGCAGAGCAGATCATCTTCGGCATCGCCGAGCGCCGTGCCCGCCGCGACCTGATCCCGGTCAGCACCATCATGGGGGATGTGGTGGACCGGATTGACTACCTCTACCGCCACCGGGGCGAGATCCTGGGCGTGCCCAGCGGCTTTAGGCTGATTGACCGGCTGCTGGGCGGCTTCCAGAAGAGCGACCTGATCATCCTGGCCGCCCGGCCGGGCGTGGGCAAGACGAGCCTGGCCCTGAGCATCGCCCAGAACGCAGCGCGCAAGTACGGCCGGCGGGTGGCCATCTTCAGCCTGGAGATGTCCAACGAGCAGCTGGTGCAGCGCCTGCTGGCGGCCGAGACCGGGATCGACTCGCAGCGCCTGCGCCTGGGCGACATCCGCGGGGAGGAGGAGTGGCACCGGCTGATGGAGGCGGCCAACGCCCTGTCGGAGGCCATGATCTTCATTGACGACACCCCCGCCCTGTCGGCCATGGAGCTGCGCACCAAGGCGCGGCGGCTGCACGCGGAACACGGCCTGGACCTGTTGGTGGTGGACTATCTGCAGCTCATGACCGGCGACCGCCGCTCGGAGAACCGCGTGCAGGAGATCAGCTACATCTCCCGCGCGCTCAAGGGGCTGGCGCGCGAGCTCAACGTGCCCGTCATCGCCCTCAGCCAGCTCTCCCGCGCCGTCGAGGGCCGCCAGGACAAGCGGCCGATCCTGTCGGACCTGCGGGAGTCGGGCAGCATCGAGCAGGACGCGGACGTGGTGATGTTCATCTACCGCGAGGAGATGTACGTGGAGGACACGGACCGCCAGAACATCGCCGACGTGATCATCGCCAAGCACCGCAACGGCCCCACCGGCACCGTCTCCCTCTACTTCCGCAAGGAGCTGACCCAGTTCCGCGACCTGGAGCTGCGCAAGGAGGAGTTTCAGTAGCCTCCCATGCAACCCTTCTCTGGCTTCCCCGCCGGCCGGCAGGCGGTGGTGAAGGTGCCCAACGCCTTCTTCACCGAGCTGCTGCCCATTGTGGACGACCTGGCCGAGCTCAAGGTCACCCTGTACTGCCTGTGGCTCCTGAGCCACAAGCAGGGCGACCTGCGCTACACGCGGCTGGAGGAGCTGGCTGCGGACGATCGGCTGATGGCGGGGCTGGCCGGCGAGGACGAGGACGGCCTGGACGCGCTGCGTCGCGGCCTGGAGCGGGCCGAGGCCCGCGGCACCCTGCTGCGGGTCAAGGTGCGACATTCCTCGGGCAGCGAGGACTGGTACTTTCTAAACAGCGAGCACGGCCGGGCTGCCGTGGAGCGCATCCGCCGCGGCGAGCTCCACACCCTGGCCGAACCCCTGCCGGAGCCGATCACCCTGCAGGCCCAACGGCCGCACATCTACGCCCTCTACGAGCAGAACATCGGCCTGATCCAGCCCATGCTGGCCGAGGAGCTACGGGATGCGGAGCGCACCTTCCCCCAGAGCTGGATCGAGGACGCGTTCCGCATTGCCGCCGAGCTCAACGTCCGCAACTGGAAGTACATCCGCGCCATCCTGGAGCGCTGGGCAGCGCAAGGAAAAGACAGTGGAACCGATCAGCGAGATCTTGCGGCGGACGACTCCTACGAAGCCCTCAAACGACGATACCTCCCCAGCGGCTTCGAGGACCTCATCGAACACTAGCAGCGCGGCCGGCGAGGCCTGCCCCATCTGCGGCGGGCAGGGCTTCGTGGTGCGCGATGTGCCCGTGGGCCACCCCGACTTCGGCCGCGCCGTGCCCTGCTCCTGCCGGGTGAACCAGCTCACCGCGCAGCGCCACGCGGAGCTGCTGCGCATCAGCAACCTGGGCCACCTGCGCCACATGACCTTCGCCACCTTCTATCCCGAGGGCATCGGCCTGCCGGAGGACAAGCGCCAGAACCTGCGCACCGCCTACGCCATCGCCCGCCAGTACGCCGCCCAGCCCAGCGGCTGGCTGCTCTTCACCGGCACCTACGGCTGCGGCAAGACCCACCTGGCCGCGGCCATCGCCCACGAGGTGCTCCTGCGCGGGGAGCCGGTGGTGTTCGTGGTGGTGCCCGACCTACTGGACTACCTGCGGGCCACCTTCGGCCCTAGCTCTGAGGTCAGTTTCGACGAGCGCTTCGAGCGGGTGCGCACCGCGCCGCTGTTAATCCTGGACGACCTGGGCAGCCAGAACACCACCCCCTGGGCCCAGGAGAAGCTCTTCCAGCTCCTCAACTACCGCTACACCGCCCGCCTGCCCACGGTGATCACCACCAACCTGCGCCTGCCGGAGATCGAGCCGCGGCTGCGCTCTCGGCTGGCCGACCCCGACGTGACCCAGATCGTGCCCATCACCGCGCCCGACTTTCGCGGCAGCGGCGACCCCACCGCGCCGGAGCTCAGCGTGCTGGGCCTGCACGCAGACCAGACCTTCGAGAGCTTTGAGCTGCGCCAGGGGGAGCTGGAGCCGGAGGCGGCGCGCAGCCTGGCCCACGCCAAGGCCCTGGCCGAGGCCTTCGCCGCCGACCCCCACGGCTGGCTGGTGTTGGTGGGCCCCTACGGCTGCGGCAAGACCCACCTGGCCGCGGCCATCGCCAACCACCGCGTGGAGCGCTTCCACGAGCGGCCCATGTTCGTGGTGGTGCCCGACCTGTTGGACTACCTGCGCGCGGCCTTCAACCCCAACAGCGCTGCCTCGCTGGACGTGCGCTTCGAGGAGGTGCGCCGCGCGGCGCTGCTGATCCTCGACGACCTGGGCACCGAGAGCGCCACCCCCTGGGCCCGCGAGAAGCTCTTCCAGCTCCTCAACTACCGCTACGTGGCCCGCCTGCCCACGGTCATCACCAGCAGCAAGCCGGTGGAGGAGATGGACGAGCGCATTGCCAGCCGCATGTTGGACAGCAGCCGCTGCACGGTGGTGGTGATCCTGGCGCCAAGCTATCGGGGGAGCAAGGCGCAGCGCCAGAAGAAGCGCGGCGAGCGCAGCCGTTGACGGGCGCTGGCCGGCGCCGGGATCAGGCGTCGCTGTCGGACTGCTTGGGGCGTGCGGTTTCTCCCTCGGCGTGAACCTATGCTATACTGGCCGCCGTGTAACGGGCCGGCAGCCAGCAGCGCGATGCTGGCGCTGCCGACCTGAGCTGGCCTGGGCAGAGGCGGCGCGCAGGCGTGGCTGCAGCCGCGCGGCCTGCGCTCTGTCTCTCCTCGGCAGCAGCTCCAACCACCTTCTGAGGTAACTCGCTATGCGTCGCAACCGAACCTTGCTGCTGATCGTCGCCGCGCTGGTGCTGGCGGTGGCGCCCGCCTGCGCCTTAGGCGACTTGATTGCTCCTCGCGAGGCTGGTCCGCCGCCCACACCCACCTTCACTCCACGGCCCACTTTCACCCCCACGCCGCCCATCACCATGACGCCGGTGGAGCCGCCCACCCCCACGCCCACGAACACGCCGGAGGCCACACCGACCCCGGAGGCCACGCCGACGCCTGAGGCCACGCCCACCCCGGAGGCGACGCCGACGCCGGAGACCGCGCGGCTGGTGATCAACAACCCCACCCTGAACGTGCGCAGCGGCCCGGGGACGAACTACCCCGCCATCGGCACTGCGCGCAACGGCGACCGCTACGACGTCACCGGCCGGAACGAGGCCGGCACCTGGTGGCAGATCAACTTCAACGGCCAGGCCGGCTGGGTGTCCGGCCAGTACGTGGCCCTGGAGGGCAACCCCGGCGGCGTGCCCGTGGCCGCGGCGCCGCCCCCTCCGGCGCCCACCCGGCCGCCCGTGGCCCGGCCCCAGCCCACCCCCACTCCGGTGCCCCAGCCGACCCAGCCGCCCGCGCCCACCACTCCCTTCTTCCTCCTCAAGGGCGTGGAGCGGTGCGAGCCGAACCCCGGCGTCACCTACTTCAACGGCTTCGTGCGCTACCGCAACAACTCGCCGATGAACGGCGTGTGCGTGCACATCGCCTTCTACGGCCCGCGCAACACCAAGTGCTCCGGGTGCGACGGCGTCGGCGACGGCGTGTGGGGCTTTGCGCCCTTCGGCAACAACCCGCCGCCCCCTGGCACCACCGTGGAGATCTTCGTGGTGAAGTGCCCGCCCTCCATGCCGCCCGGCGGCCAGACGCTGGACACCGGCTTCGGCGACCTCACGCCGCTGTCGGACAAGTGGGTGCGCACCATGAACCAGAGCGAGCAGTGCACCGGCATCACCTTCGTCTCGGCGACCCAGTGAGCCGCGGCTCGGCTGGCGCGGCTGCACAGCCACCCTCCGAGCGCCTCGCCCGGCTCTAGCACCCAACGGCCCGTCCGGTCCCGTGGCTCGCAAAGCTCTTTGGCAGATCGCCGTCGCTGTGGCAGCCAGCCTGCTCCTGGCGAGTGGGCTGGCTGTTTTTGCCGGGCCGGCCCTGTCCCAGGGGGAGGTCGCCGGCCGCAGCCGCTCGCTCCTCTTCAACCTCACCGGCGAGGAGGCCCTGCTGCCCCAGCTCAAGGGGCTGTCCGACCTGACGGCCGACGCGCTGCGGCCGTCGGTGCGCACCGACGACCTGGCCGCCGTGGCCCACGCCGGCGTCAACCCCTTCGGCGTCAACGTCTTCCTGGAGCAGGAGGTGGAGCCGGACAAGCGGGAGCTGGCGGTGCGCATGGCCAGGGAGGCCGGCTTCCGCTGGCTGCGCCAGGAGTTCCCCTGGGAGGACATCGAGATCCACGGCAAAGGGGACTTCGAGGACCGCCGGCACGAGCCCTACCGCTCCGCCTGGGAGAAGTACGACCACATCGTGGCCCTGGCCGAGCAGTACGACATGGAGCTCATCGTGCGGCTGAGCAACCCGCCGGCCTGGAGCCGGGCCGCCGGCAACGCGGCCGGCCCCTACGCGCCCCCCGACAACCTGGAGGACTTCGGTGACTTCGTGGCCGCTGTGGTGGAGCGGTACAAGGGCCGGGTGCGCTACTATCAGATCTGGAACGAGCCCAACATCTACCCGGAGTGGGGGGAGGCCACCATTGACCCCGAGGGCTACGTGGCGCTGCTCAAGGTGGGCGCCGAGCGGGCGCGCGCGGCCGACCCCAACGTGGTGATCATCTCCGGCGCGCTGGCCAGCACCATTGACCTGGACGGCATCCACGTGCCCGGCCACAACTTCAACGACCTGACCTTCCTGCAGCGCATGTACGACGCCGGCGCCGCGCCCTACTTCGACGTGCTGGCCATGCAGGGCTACGGCCTGTGGTCCGGTCCCACCGACCGCCGCATGCACCCACGGGTGATCAACTTCAGCCGGCCGCGCTTCGTGCGCGACGTGATGGTGCGCAACGGCGACGGGGGCAAGGCCATCTGGATCAGCGAGATGAACTGGAACGCCGTGCCGGACGAGATCCCCGACAAGCGCTACGGCCAGGTGACCCTGGAGCAGCAGGCGGAGTACCTGGTGATGGCTTATGAGCGCTTGCAGCGGGAGTGGCCCTGGCTGGGCGTGGCCAACGTGTGGTACCTGAAGCGGGCCACCGACGTCTGGGAGCAGAACGGCCAGCCGGAGGCCTACTTCCGCCTGCTCACCCCTGACTTCCAGCCCTTGCCGGTGTACCGGGCCATGCAAGCCTACACCGATGGCCTCACCCCCACCCTCTACCGAGGCCAGCACCAGGAGGACCACTGGGCGCTCCAGTACAGCGGGGAGTGGGAGACCGTGGCCGACCCTGCGGCGCGGCTGGGCAGCCTGCGTCGCACGTCGGACCCCAACGCCCGGTTGACCTTCACCGTGCAGGGCAGCGACCTGGTCCTGGTGGCCCCGCGCGGCCCCGACCTGGGGCGCTGGACGGTGGAGGTGGACGGCCGCCCGCGCGGCCGGGTGGACCTGCGGGCGCGGACCGCGCAGCCGGCCCAGCTCCTGCCCGTGGTGGGCAGCATGTCCAACCGTCGGCCGCGCACGGTGGTGCTGCGACCGGAGCTCGATGACCGAGGTCAGGTGGTGGGGCCGGTGGCCGTGGATGCCCTGATCGTGCAGAACCGCAACATGGCCTTGGTCAACGCGCTGTACTGCGGGGTGACGCTGGTCTTCCTGATAGCAGCGGGCTTCATCTTCTCCTTGTGGCAGGCCAGCAAGCGGGGGATCCCGCAACAGGCCGGGTGGCAAGAGTAACGGCGGGCGAACTTGACACCGTCCGGCCGATACCTTACACTGCACCCGCTATGGACAAGCCCACCGCCCGCGCGCGCAGCCAAGCCACCTCCACCGCTCTGCCGCTGATCCTGCTGCTGGCGGCCGGGCTGCGCTTCTTCCGCATCGGCCACCAGAGCCTGTGGGCCGACGAGGGCAACACCGCCGCCATGGCCGGGCGGTCGCTGGCCGACATATCCGCCCGCGCGGCCGCCGACATTCACCCTCCCCTCTACTACTGGCTTGTCCACCTCTGGGCGCGCCTGTTCGGGGACAGCGAGGCAGCCCTGCGCTCGTTGTCCGCCGTGTGGGGCGTGGCGCTGGTCTGGCTGGTGTTCCAGATCGGCAGCCGGCTGCACGACCGGCGCACCGGCCTGATCGCCGCCTTCTTCGCGGCCGTGAACCCCTTCCTGGTCTACTACAGCCAGGAGGCGCGCATGTACGCGCAGCTGGCGGCCCTGGCCGCGCTGCTCTTCTACGGCCTGGTGCGCTTCATCCTGCACGAGTCGGTGGTGTTGCCGGCCGACGGCAGCGGCCGGCGCATCTCCTTCTCGGCGCCGGCTACCGCCACCGTGCTGCTGGCCACCGTGGCCGGCCTCTACACCCACTACACCTTCCCTGCCCTGATGGCGGTGGCAACCCTGCTCTACGTGGGATGGGTCATCAACTCCCGGCGCCGCGGCTTCGCCAAGGTGCGGCTGCTGCACTGGGCGCTGCTGATGATGGCCGCGGCCTTCCTCTTCCTGCCCTGGCTTCCTACCGCCTTTCGCCAGCTGACCACCTGGCCCGCTCCCCAGCCGTCGGTTGACCTTGGCCAGGCGCTGAACACGTTGTTGCTCACTTTGGCCTTGGGGCCGGTGGCTCAGGTCGAGGCCTCCAGCGGCTGGACGGCGGTGTTCTTGGGCCTGTTCATCCTAGGCCTGTGGCCGTGGGTGCGCGCCAACCGCCGACGCGCCCACTGGCTGAGCTGGGCGCTGCCGCTGCTGTGGCTGGCTGCCCCGGTGGCTTTGGTGTTGGGCGCCGGGCTGTACAAGCCGGCCTACCTCAAGTTCCTGGTGGTGGCCGCGGCGCCCTTGTGCCTGCTGATGGCGCGCGGGGTTACCGGCTTCGCCGAAGCCTTGGCCCGCGGCCTGCGGCCCCAGGCGGCAACACCGGCCGAGGCGCAGGCCGCCAAAGCGGGGGCCAGGGCGAGCCGCCGGGGCGCGCCGGGCAATCCGCGCCCCGCTGCCTCCTCGGCAACGGCGGCCCAGCCTGGGCAAAGCGCCGGGCGGTGGCTGAGCTTGGGGTGGACGGCCGCCGCGTTGGCCCTGGTGACCGTGCCCTCGGCGCTCACCCTGGTGGCGTACTACTTCGACCCCACCGTGGCTCGAGACGACTACCGCGGCATGGTGCGCTACATCCAGGCGGTGGCGCAGCCGGAGGACGCCATCATCCTCAACGCGCCGGGCCAGGCGGAGGTGTTCGGCTACTACTACCGCGGGGAGTGGCCAGTCTACGGCCTGCCGGAGCAGCGGCCGCCCGATCCGGCGGCCACCGTGGCCCGCCTGGAGGAGCTGGCCGGCCGCCATCCCCACCTGTACGGCCTCTTCTGGGCCACCGAGGAGAGCGACCCGCAGCGCATCGTGGAGGGGTGGCTGGACACCCACGCCTACAAGGCCATAGACACCTGGCGCGGCAACGTGCGGCTGACCATGCACGCCACCCAGCGGCCCACGGAGAGCTGGCCGGTGCAGACGGCGGACGTGGTGCTGGGGGAGCAGATCCGCCTGGTGCGCTACGCGCTGTCGGCCCAGGAGATCACGTCGGGCGAGGTGCTGCAGCTGCAGCTGGTGTGGCAGGCCGAGCGGCAGCCCGACGCGGACTACACCGTGTTCGTGCAGCTCCTGGACCAGCGCAACCAGGTGGCGGCGCAGCGAGACGCGCCGCCGGTCAGCGGCGACCGCCCGACCAGCGGCTGGCAGTCGGGAGACTTGGTGGTGGACAACCACGGCCTGCTGGTGTTGCCGGCCACGGCCCCCGGCGACTACCTTCTGATCGTAGGCCTCTACGATCCGGCCACCGGCCGCCGCCTGGCCAGCCCCGCCGCCGACTACGTGAGGCTGGGCACGGTGCGGGTCAATCGGCCGGCGAGCCCGCCCCTGCCCGAGGCCCTGGGCATGCAGAACGCCGCCTCGTTTCGCTTCGACGAGATCACCCTGCTGGGCCACGATCGCTACAAGCGCGGCTTCCGCCACAACCCGGCCGAGCCGCTGCGGGCCAACGACCTGCTGCACCTCACCTTCTACTGGCGGGCGGACGTGAAGCCCACGGCCGCCTGGTGGTTCACGGCGCGGCTGGTGACGCCCTCGGGCCGGGAGGTGGCCGCGGTCAGCGGGCCGCTGGTCAGCGAGCAGTATCCTACCCTGAGCTGGAGCGAGGGCGAGATCGTGCGCGGGGAGCACGACCTGCTGCTGCCGGCCTACCTGCAGCCCGGCCGTTACCAGCTTCAGCTCTTCCTGCACACCGGCAACCCCGAGGCGGTGATTGACCGGGTGAACCTGGGCACGGTGGTGATCAGCCGCTGAGCAGCGGCTGCGAGAGGAACAGACTATGATCGTCGAGAGCGTCCTGGTCGGCATGTTGGAGGTGAACTGCTACATCTTGGGCTGCGAGGAGACGGGCGAGGCTGTGGTCATTGACCCCGGCGACCACGCGCAGCGCATCCTGGACACGGTGAGGCGCCTGGAGCTGCGCATCGTGGCCATCCCCAACACCCACGCCCACTTCGACCACGTGCTGGCGGTGAACGCCGTGCGCGCGGCCACCGCCGCGCCCTTCTGGCTGCACCAGGCGGACGAGCCGGTGTTAGCGCGCGGCCGGGAGATGGTGCGGCTGTGGCTGGGCTACGACCCCGGCCCCATGCCCACGGTTGACGGCCACGTGGCCCACGGCGACGTCGTGCGCTTCGGCCGCCAAGAGCTGGAGGTGCGCCACGCGCCGGGCCACTCTCCTGGCTCCGTGATCTACATCCACCACCCCACCAAGCAGGTGTTCAGCGGCGACGTGTTGTTCGCGGGCGGGGTGGGCCGCTTCGACTTCCCCGGCAGCCACGGTCCCACCCTGCTGCGCTCTATCCGCGAGCAGATCTTGACCCTGCCCGACGACTACATCGTCTATCCCGGCCACGGGCCGGCCACCACCGTGGGCCGCGAGCGCCGCCGCAACCCCTACCTGCAGCCGGGCATGGAGTACCTGTTCGAGAGCTGAGACGACGCGCCATGAGCGAGCCAACCGCTATCGTACTGCCGCCCCAGATCTACCACGAGATCATCGCCCACGCGCGGGCCGGCGCGCCGGAGGAGGTGTGCGGCATCCTGGCCGGCCGCGCAGGCGTGGCTACGGAGCTGGTGCGCGGCCGCAACGAAGCCGCCAACCCGATCATGGACTACTGGGTGGACGGCCAGACGCTGCTCAAGCAGTTCGAGTTCGAGGACCGGGGCGAGGAGATGATCGCCATCTACCACTCCCACCCGGTGGACGAGGCCTTTCCGTCGGCCACCGACGCCCGCAACGCCTTCTACCCGGACGCCGTCTACCTGATCTGCTCGCTGCTGCGGCCTGACCGGCCGGTGGTCCGCGGGTTCCGGCTGATCCAGGAGGAGCTGGGCCAACGGCCGGAGGGCCTGCGGCCTGTGCGCGGCAACCCGGCCTTCCTGGCCGCCTTTCGCGCGGACGCCGCCGGCAGCCGCTACGAGCTGGCTATCGCCGAGCCGGGCCAGCGCGAGCGCTGGCTGCGCGTGTGGGTGGTCGAGGTGCCGGTGGTCGTCTCAGAGGAAGTGCGCATACTTGACAAACTGCCGTCGCCCGAATAGACTTGGGCCAATAGTGCAAAAGCACTAGAGGACACTTCGTTCAGGTTTGTTGTGATCTATGCTTCCTGTCGTCTCGGTCTGCACCTGCATCTGTCTGTAGCGGGAGCGCCGGCCACGTGTGCCGGTGGCTCTCGCCTCTCGACACGCGTGCGATGAGACCTCAGGAAGCAGTGCTTTTGGCAACAACTTCATAGCTGACCGGCGCCCGGCCACCCTTTTCGGTCTTGGCGCCGAGCCGTCTACGACACCATGAGCTCATCGCACGGTTGACCGCTGCGATGAGCTTTTTTATTTCATCGGCAACGAAAGGAAAGGAGCTCGTATGGCGACCATTCTGATCCCGACCCCTCTTCGCCGTCTGACCGCGAACCACTCGAAAGTGGAGATCCCCGGCGAGACCGTGGGCCAGCTGCTGGCCAACCTGGAGGCCGCCTACCCCGGCATCGGGGAGCGCCTGCTGGACGGCGATGGCCAGGTCAAGCGCTTCATCAACATCTTCGTCAACAGCGAGGAGATTCGCACGCTGCAGGGCCTCAACACCCCCGTGGCCGCCAAGGACCAGGTGTCCATCGTGCCGGCCATGGCCGGGGGACGGTAATGTCACGTTTGGAGCACACCGCCATGACCCGTCTGAACCGCGATCAGCTGCTGGCCCTGGCCCGCAGCCAGGTGCCTGAGACGACCGCCCGGGCGCTGTACCAGCGGCTGCGCAACGGCACCGCGCCCTTGGTGATTGACATTCGCGAGCGGGAGGAGTACGAACAGGGACACATCCCCGGCGCGATCTTCATCCCGCGCGGCTTCTTGGAGCTGCGCATCGAGCAACACGCCTACGACCCCGACACGCCCATCGTGCTCTACTGCGCCGGCGGCGTGCGCTCCCTGCTGGCGGCGCGCAACCTGCGGGAGATGGGCTATACCCAGGTGGAGTCCCTGAGCGGCGGCTTCAACGGCTGGCTGGACGCCGACTACCCCATCACCGTGCCGCGCATCCTGACGCCGGAGCAGCAGGCGCGCTACAGCCGCCACCTCCTGCTGCCCGACGTGGGCGAAGAGGGGCAGATCAAGCTGCTGGACGCCAAGGTGCTGCTCATCGGCGCCGGTGGCCTGGGCTCCCCGGCGGCGCTCTACCTGGCCGCGGCCGGCGTGGGCACCCTGGGCATCGTGGACTACGACACGGTGGACCTGAGCAACCTGCAGCGCCAGGTGTTGCACGGCGAGAGCTGGCTGGGCAAGCCCAAGGTGGAGTCCGCGGCGGCTCGCCTGCGCGACCTGAACCCCGACGTGACGGTTCGCCCCTACAACGAGCCCATCACCAGCGCCAACGCCCTGGAGATCATCCGCGACTACGACATCGTGCTCAACGGCTCGGACAACTTCCCCACCCGCTACCTGATCAACGATGCCTGCCACCTGCTGCGCAAGCCGCTGGTGGACGCCAGCATCTTCATGTTCGAGGGCCAGGTGACGGTGTACCACCCCGGCGCGCCGGAGGAAGGCATCGAGGCCGGGCCCTGCTATCGCTGCCTCTACCCCGACCCGCCGCCGCCCGGCGAGGTGCCCAGCTGCGCCGAGGCCGGCGTGCTGGGCGTGCTGCCCGGCATCGTAGGCTCCATCCAGGCGGTGGAGGCCATCAAGCTGATCCTGCGCAAGGGCCAGCCGCTGATCGGCCGCATGTTGATGTTCGACGCCATGGACATGAGCTTCCGCACGCTGACCGTGCGTCGTAACCCGGCCTGCCCCCTGTGCGGCGAGAACCCGACCGTGACGCAGCTGATTGACTACGAGCAGTTCTGCGGCATGCCGGCGCGGGAGTGAGGAGAGGCGGTGGAGGAGGTTGACGGAGGTCGCACCATGACCCTACCCTTGGTCTTGACCCGTAGTCCTGACATCGTCTGGGCCGTGGCGCCGGAGCGGCCTTATCGGCCGGCCTCGATCCTGGAGCAGATCGGCAACACCCCGCTGCTGGACCTGAGCTTTCTGGTGGACAAGCCGGGCGTGGAGCTGTACGCCAAGGCTGAGTGGTTCAACCCCGGCGGCTCGGTGAAGGACCGCGCGGCCCTGCGCATGATCGAGGACGCGGAACGCAGCGGCCGTCTGCGCCCCGGCCAGATCATCATTGACGCCACCAGTGGCAACACCGGCATCGGCTACGCCCTGATCGGCGCGGCCAAGGGCTACGCCGTGCACCTGGTGATGCCGGCCAACGTGACCGTGGAGCGCAAGGCGCTGGCCAAGGCCTACGGCGCGCACGTCATCGAGAGCGACCCCCTGGAGGGCACCGACGGCGCCATCCGCCTGGTGCGCCAGATCGTGGCCGCCGAGCCCGAGGCTTACTTCTACCCCGACCAGTACAACAACGACAGCAACTGGCGCGCCCACTACGACGGCACCGGCCCGGAGATCCTCTGCCAGACCAACGGCCGGGTGACGCACTTCGTGGCCGGCCTGGGCACCACCGGCACCTTCATGGGCGTCGGCCGGCGGCTGAAGGAGGTCAACCCCGCCATCCAGCTCATCGCCGTTCAGCCGGCCGACGAGCTGCAGGTGATCGAGGGGCTCAAGCACATGGCCACCTCCATCGTGCCCGGCATCTACGACCCCGCGCTGGCCGATCGCCACTTGCCGGTGGAGGCGGGGGACGCCTGGGCGATGGCCCGCCGGCTGGCCCGCGCCGCCGGCCTGCTGGTGGGCTTCAGCGCTGCCGCCGCCGTCCACGCCGCTGCACAGGTGGCCCGTGAGCTCAGCCACGGCGTGGTGGTCACCGTGCTGCCGGACAGCGGCACCAAGTATCTGAGCCTGGGGCTGTTTGGATGAGAGTGAGGCGCCCCTCATGCCCCGCATTTACAACAACATCGCCGAGCTGGTGGGCAACACGCCCTTGGTGCGCCTGAACCGCCTGGCCGCCGAGGCCGGCGCCGTGGCGGAGATCCTGCTCAAGCTGGAGTACTACAACCCGGCCGGCAGCGTCAAGGACCGCATCGGCCTGAGCATGATCGAGGCGGCCGAACAGGCGGGCCTGATCGGACCCGACACCATCATCCTGGAGCCGACCAGCGGCAACACCGGCATCGGCCTGGCCTTCGTGGCCGCGGCCAAGGGCTACCGCTGCACCCTGGTGATGCCCGACACCATGAGCATCGAGCGGCGCAAGCTGCTGCGGGCCTACGGCGCCGAGCTGGTGCTCACCCCCGGCGCGCTGGGCATGCGCGGGGCCATCGCCAAGGCCTACGAGATGGCCGCCGCGGACCCTCGCTACTTCATTCCCCAGCAGTTCGAGAACCCCGCCAACCCGGCCGTCCATCGCCGCACCACCGCCGAGGAGATCTGGCGCGACACCGACGGCCAGGTGGACATCCTGGTCAGCGGCGTGGGCACCGGCGGCACCATCACCGGTGTGGCTGAGGTGATCAAGCCGCGCAAGCCGAACTTCTACGCCGTGGCCGTGGAGCCGGCCGACTCGCCGGTGCTCAGCGGCGGTCAGCCCGGCCCGCACAAGATCCAGGGCATCGGCGCCGGCTTCGTGCCCAAGGTGCTCAACACGGCGATCATTGACGAGATCATCCGGGTGACCAACGAGGACGCCATCCAGACCGCCCGCCGCGTGGCGCTGACCGACGGCATCCTGGTGGGCATCTCGTCGGGCGCGGCGCTGTGGGCGACCCTGCAGGTGGCCACCCGGCCGGAGAACGCCGGCAAGCGCATCGTGACCATCATCCCCTCCAGCGGTGAGCGTTATCTCAGCACGGTGTTGTATGCCGATCTGGCGTGAGGCGTATTTGCTGTGGCCGGTCTCCTGACCGCGCCACGACGGGGCTCCGTCGGCCCACTTCGGGAATTGCCGTGGCGGGTCTTCTGACCATGTCACTACTGGGTGGGCTCGGTTGCAAGACCGGCCCGAGCGATCAAATCAATCTACGCACGAAAGGAACATACCTATGGCAGTTTTCGACGAACTTATGCAAGCGAATGCCCGCTATGCCGAGGGCTTCGACCAAGGACATCTCGCTTCGCCGCCCAAGAGACGCGTGGCTGTGCTGACCTGCATGGATGCCCGCTTGCATCCGGAGAGTTTTCTGGGCCTAGCCGTGGGCGACGCCCACATGATTCGCAACGCGGGCGGCCGCGCCTCCGACGATGCCATCCGGTCCCTGGTCATCTCGCAGCGCCTGCTGGGCACCAACGAGATCGTGGTCATCCACCACACCGACTGCGGCATGGCGCACTTCACCAACGAGCAGTTGGCGGCCAAGATCAAGGCTGAGCTGGGCGTAGACGTTGGGGACCGCGACTTTCTCCCCTTCACCGATCTGGAGCAAAGCGTCCGCGACGACCTCAACATCTTGCGCTCGTCGCCGCTGATCCCTGCCGACGTCACCATCGTGGGCGCGATCTACGATGTGCGCAGCGGCCGGTTGACCGAAGTCGCGCGCGTGTAAACACCCTGCCAGAGGCGCCGGGCACTTGAGCAAGACGACGCAGGCCGCAATTCGGTTGCAAGTGCCCGGCGCCTGAGCAGTTACGAGCGTGTTTAGCCGCCAGCCGGCAACAACACAGCAAGGCCCAGTGGATCGCTGCCGTCGCGCGGCGTCGCTCCACTGGCCGCGTGAGGAAGAAGCTATGTTCACCACTCTCCGTCGCGACATACAAGCCGTTTTCGATCGCGACCCGGCCGCGCGCACCACCCTGGAGGTGCTCTTGTGTTACCCCGGGCTCCACGCCATCTGGTTCCATCGGGTGGCGCACTGGCTGTGGACCCATCGCCTTAAGCTGCTGGCCCGCTGGCTGTCGCACCTGGTGCGCTTCCTCACCGGCATCGAGATCCACCCCGGCGCCCGAATCGGCCCGGGGTTCTTTATTGACCACGGCATGGGGGTGGTGATCGGCGAGACTGCGGAGGTCGGCGCCAACGTCACGCTCTACCACGGCGTCACCCTGGGCGGGGTGAGCTGGCAGAAGGGCAAGCGCCATCCCACCATCGGCGACTCGGTGGTGATCGGCGCCGGCGCCAAGGTGCTGGGCCCCATCACCGTGGGCGACCACACCCGCATCGGCGCCAACTCGGTGGTGGTCAAGGACGTCCCGCCCAACTCCGTGGTAGTGGGGGTGCCGGGGCGGGTTCGCCATCGCGACGGCGCGCTGCAGCCGCCCGACCCCGACCGCGACCTGCAACACCACGTCCTGCCCGACGCCACCGCCGAGGCGCTGCGCGCCTTCGCCGAGCGCATTAAGGTGCTGGAGCGGGAGATCGCCGAGCTGCGCAGCCTGCACACCTCCGGCAACGGTCACCTCAGCCCGCTGCCGGAGGCGTGGACGCCGGAGGAGTATCTGGGGCCTTTTGGGATTTGATCCCCGGCGTCCTTTCCTGGCCCGTGCCCGTTCGGTGGGCCTGCGCCGGCTCAGACCTGTGGGCGCGGGCGCGTTGCGGCGGAGGCTTGACAGTTGGGCCCGGAGAGAGTATGATGCCATCAGGCAACTAGCCTCACAAGGCAGATGTTTACAGCCCCTGCGTTGGCAGCGGCTTCTCACGCCAGAGGACGGAGGACAACACCATGCGCATCGGTGGACTGGGCCCAACGGAACTGCTGTTGATCGTGTTGATCATCCTGTTGCTCTTCGGCGCCAGCAAGCTGGCCGACATCGGCGGCTCCCTGGGCCGAGGTATTCGCGAGTTCCGGAAGGCAGTGCAAGACGAAGACAAACCTGCGGCCGAACAGCCCGACAAGCCGGCTTCGCAGGGCTAAGGACTGACCCTCGCCGGCACAAGGAGATCCTATGAAAACACTGTTCAAGCTGCTGGCGGCTGTCGCAGCGCTGGTATTGGTCGGCTTGGTGGTGAAGAAGTTGCTGGAGGAGAAGTCGGCGCCGGTGCCTCCGCCCGTGGAGGAGAAGGCGCCTCCCCCGGCCGACAAGAGCCTCGACGAAAGCGAGCTCGGCGGCGCGCTGGACCCGGAGCTCCTGAAGATCCTGGTCTGCCCGCTGGACCGCGGCCCCCTCAAGCTTTCCGAGGACGGCAAATGGTTGATCAACCCCCGCAACGGCTATCGCTATCCCATCCGCCGCGGCATTCCGGTGATGCTGGTGGAAGAGGGCCGCAAGTACCAGGACACCAGCCTGATCGAGGCAGCAGCCGCCTAACTGCTAGCCCTCCCGCGCGAGCAGCCCCCTGGATCGCTCCCAGGGGGCTGCTCGTTTTTTTGTTCCCAACGAGGTGGGGCTGGCCGAGGCACGGCCGGCGGGGCTGCGCCCTTGCGGCGGCCTGCCTCAACGGGTGGGCCGCACCCCCAACGTCAGCGGAATGACCTCCTCGCTGCCGTCGGCGCGCAACACGCGCAGCTGCACCGTGTCGCCCGGCGAGGCGTAGCGGAACAGGTAGATCAGCAGGTCGTCGAAGCGCCGCACCGGCTGATCGTTGATGCCGATGATCAGGTCGCCGCCGGCGCGCAGGTAGGTCGGCTCGCCCGTCAGGGGGTTCACGCCCACCACCACGTTGGTGTCCCGCGTGGCCCCCCGCAGGCCGGCCCGCTCCGCCGGCTGGCCCGCCAGCACCTCGATCACGTAGGCCCCGCGCGCGTCCGGCGGAAAGCCCAGCGCCTCGGCCCACTCCGGCGAGTAGGTTTGGCCCGAGATGCCGATGAAGGGATGGTCGTAGCGGCCGTTCTCGATCAGCGCCGGCACCACCCGCTCCACGATGTAGATGGGGATGGCGAAGCCCACGCCGGAGTTGGCGCGCACGTTGCCCTCGGTGCGGATCTGCGCGTTGACGCCGATGACCCGCCCCTGGCCGTCCAGCAGGGGCCCGCCAGAGTTGCCTGGGTTGATGGGCGCGTCGGTCTGGATCACCTCGGGGATGGTGAAGTTGACGTTCAGGGAGCGGATGCTGCGGCCCAGGCCGCTGACGATGCCGCTGGTCATGGAGCCGGCGAAGTCGAAGGGCGCGCCGATGGCGATGGCGCGATCCCCCACTTGTACCTCGTCTATGTTGCCGCGCTCCACCGGCACCAGGTTCAGCCCGGTGGGGTCAATCTCGATCACCGCCAAGTCGCTGTTGGGATCGCTGCCGATCACCTCGCCCGTGACCGTCACGTCGTCGTAGAACACCACCTGCACCCGACGAGCGCCCTCCACCACATGCGCGTTGGTCACGATGTGACCCTCGGTGTCCCACACGAAGCCGGAGCCCTGGCCCTGGGGGAGCTCGCCGGTGGTGTCGCCCATCTCCACCACGTCCAGGTTGACCACCTTCACCACCGACGGGTTCACCTTCTTGTAGACCGCGCGCAGGATCTCAGACTCCACGTCGGCGCCAGGCGGGATGGTGATGGTGACGGGGGCCGGCGCAGTCGGCGCCGCGGCAGGCGTGCGCGTCGGCCTGGCCGCCGGCGTGGCCGGCTGAAGCCGCGGCTGCAGCGCAGGAGTGGGCAGCAGCGACGGCAGCTCGATGGCCGGAGCGCGGTCCTGGGTCAGGCGGAAGGCCAAGGCGCCGGCAGCCACTGCGCACAGGCAAAGGAAGATCGCCGCAAACATGGCGACGAACACGACGACAGGTCCACGGTTGGAGCTCATGCCTCAATCCTCACGCACACGACGACGACGATCATAGACAAGGGTTGCTGGACGCGCCTCAGCTGCGCCGCGCGCGGCTCAGCAGGTACAACAGCGTCATCAACGACTGCACGGCCGCGGCCACGTAGGTCAACGCTGCCGCGCGCAGCACCTTGCGCGCGCCCTCCATCTCCTGGCCGGTGAGCAGCTGGTTGTCCTGCAGCATCCGCAGCGCGCGACGGCTGGCGTCGAACTCCACCGGCAGGGTGACCAGGGAGAACAGGACGCTGAAGCCGAACACCAGGATGCCCAGGTTGACCAGGTTCGGCATCTGGAACAGGAGGCCCAGCATGAACAGCGCGTAGGAGACCATGGGGCTGAGCTGCACCGCCGGCACCAGGGCCCCGCGCAGCTTGAGCGGCATGTAGCCGGTCTTGTCCTGCATGGCGTGGCCCAGCTCGTGGGCCACGATGGCGACCGACGCCACCGACGGCTGCATCGCCACCCCCTGGGAGAGGCGGATGGTCTTGCTGCGGGGGTCGTAGTGGTCGGTGAGCTGGCCCGGCGTGCCCTCGACGTTGAGGCTCAGGCCCTGCCGAGCCATCAGGTACTCGGCGGCCTGTAAGCCGGTGACGCCGCGAGCGTTGCGCACCTGGGTGTAGCGGGCGTAGGCCCCCTTGACTTGGGCCTGCGCCCACAGCGCCAACAGCAATCCGGGAATGGCAAACAGACAGTAAAGAGGGTCAAAGAACATGGTCACACCTCGGGAAGCTTGACAGGACGGCCTGCGCTGCGCCCGCGATCAAGCCGGCCTGCTCGCCAACGGCTGCTGAGATTATAGCATAGAACCCATGCGCAACGAAACCGCGGCGCTCCGGCGTTGCCTGGGGCGCCGTGGCCGTTGCCCGCCCTGGCCCCGCCGGCCCGACCTACCCGCTTGCGCTAGCCCGCCTGTCGCCGGTGTTTCCATGGGCCCGCCATGAGCCGGCGCGCCCCCCGTCGCTCCTGGTCCTGCCGTGCGACGGCCTCCAACAAAAGAGCCCGACGGCCTCAGCCGCCGGGCTCCTCTAGCGCTCACCCACTGCGCTCAGTTGTACCGCTGAAACGTCCCATTGGGGTACAGGACGAAGATGCCCCGGCTGCCGCTCCACAGCATGGTGCCGCCCTGGAACTGCTGGAACGAGGCCGACACCGGCCGCGGCACGTAGTGGCCGCTGGGCGGCGGCACCAGCCACGGCGACGGCGCGTTGGGGTCGAAGTTGGTGGCGGTGGCCGTCCACCGACCGTTGTCGTACAACAGGTACATCACTCGGGTGTTCAGGTCCGCCAGCGCATAGCCCCCGGCAAAGCTCTGCTCCCACCCGTTCATCCCCTGCTCCGCCGCCAGAGGGCAGCCCAGCGCATGGCGCACCGCCGGGTAGGTGCTCCAGACGCGGCCAAAGCCCAGCTGCGGCATGATGGCGCAGGGTGGTGGCGGCGGCGGTGGCGGCGGTCCAGGCGGATAGATAGGCGGGCAGGGAGGATGTCCCGGCGGCAGGGGGTGGCAGGGGGGCGGCTGGATGGGCGGGACGGGCTTCTGCGGCGGAGGGGCCGGCCGGCAGTAGATCAACAGCCGCTGGCCCACGTAGATTCGATTGGGGTTGTGGATGCCGTTCTGCCGCGCCAGCGTCCACATGTTCACCCCATAGTAACGGGCGATGCCGGAAAGGGTCTGGCCGCGCTGCACCGTGTGGTATACGCAGTGGCTGCCGCCGGCGCTGCCGGCCTCGGCCGGCTGAGCCAACAGCGCCATCGGCGCCACCAGGATCGCCAGCGCCAGCAGCAGGCCGATGAGTGCGGGTCGTTTCATGAGCGGACTCCTTGTCTGTTTTCAAGCCGGAAAAGTTGCAGGCGTCTGCCGCTATTTTACCATAAGTTTATTTTTCGTCAATCCCTGAAAACGCCAGCATCGTCGAACCGAAGTGGCTCTTCCGCCGTCCATGTGTTACAATACGGACCGCTTGTGCTTGTTCACGGTGAAGGTAGGACAACTCCGCACGAGTTGTCCTACAAGTTGTGCTCAGGAGATGCTATGACCTCTCGTCGAACGCACCACCGGCTTCTGGGCGCCCTGCTGCTGGCGGCGTTGGTCGCGGCAGCCTGCGGTCCCGCGGCCGAGCCGACGCCTGTGCCCACGCCGACCCGGCCCCTGCGTCCCACCTTCACCCCCACACCCCGGCCGACCGACACGCCCACGCCGGAGCCGCCCACCCCCACCCCCGTCCCCACCGACACGCCCACCGAGCCGCCCACGCCGACGCCGGAGCCGCCCACCCCCACCCCGCCGGCCAAGCCCGTGGTCGTGGTCACCGGCTCGGCTGCCGTCAACGTGCGCAGCGGGCCCGGCACCGCCTATCCCCAGGTGGGCAGCGTGCCGCGCGGCGCTGAGCTGGAGATCGTGGCGCGCAACCGGGCCGGCGATTGGTGGCAGGTGTGCTGCGTCAACGGCCAGACCGTGTGGATCGTGGCGCGCCTGGTGACTGCGCGCAACGCCGAGGGCGTGCCGGAGGCCGCCAACGTCCCGCCGCCCCCCACCCGGCGGCCGGTGGCCCCGCGGCCCACGCCTACGCCGCCGCCCCCGGCCCCGCCGCCCGCGCCTGCCTACGCCTTTGCCAAGGCCGATGGCCCGCCCCCCCGCACCAGCACTAACCCGTGGGTCACCTTCTTCGGCCTGCTCTACACCCCGGACCTGAAGGGCGCGGTGGGCGACCACAAGCTGCGCGTCGAGTCCCCGGCCGGCGTCTTCGAGGGACGCTGCGAGCCGGCCGTGCTCTTCGGCGGCGGGCCCGACGAGTCCAGCAAGTTTATCTTCAACTGCAAGACCGAGGTGCCCGGCGCGCCCACGGGCTCCTACCGCGTCTACCCCGTGGACATGGGCGGCAACCAGGTGGGCGAGGCCTACACCTTCAACGTCCAGGGCGAGGTGCGGGAGTTCTTCCCCCGCTGGCGCAAACAGTAGCCCTTTCCTCGGGGCCTCGGTCAGGCCCCGGCCGCCATGGTTACCCTGGAAGGCGTGATCGAGCGCATCACCTACCACAACGAGGAGAACGGCTACACCGTCGCCTGGCTGGCCCCTGAGGGCCGCGAGCCCGAGAGCGCCGTCCCCGTGGTAGGCCATATGCTCGGCATCAACGTGGGGGAGTGCGTCCGCCTCACAGGCGAGTGGACCGTCCACAAGCAGTACGGCCGGCAGTTCAAGGTGGAGACCTTCGCCTTGAAGCTGCCGGCCACTGTCGTGGGGATCGAGAAGTACCTGGGCAGCGGCCTGGTCAGGGGCGTCGGCCCGGTCACCGCCAAGCGCATCGTGCGCAAGTTCGGCCTGGACACCTTGCGGGTCATAGACGAGGAGCCGGAGCGGCTGCGGGAGGTGCTGGGCGTGGGCCCCAAGCGGGTGGCCCAGATCAAGGCCGCCTGGCACGCGCAGCGCCAGATCCGCGAGGTGATGGTCTTCCTGCAGGGCCTGGCCATCAGCCCGTCCCTGGCCGTGCGCATCTACAAGCAGTACGGCGACAGCGCCATGGCCGTGGTGCGCAACGACCCCTACCGCCTGGCGCGGGAGGTGGACGGCATCGGCTTCGTCACCGCGGACAAGATCGCCCGCAGCCTGGGCATCGCGGCCGACGCGCCGGAGCGGGTGGCCGCAGGCGTGGCCTATGCCCTCAGCCAGAAGGCGGACGAGGGCCACGTCTACGTGCCCCAGGCGGAGCTGGTGAAGGCCGCGGCTGAGCTGCTGGGCGTGCCGCCCCTGCTGGCCGCCAACGCGATCGAGGCCCTGCGCCAGCAGGAGCAGGTGCACGTGGAGCCGCTGCCGGCTCCGGCCAACGGCCGGCTGGCGGCGGCCGAGGAGCGCGCCGTCTACCTGCTCCCCTTCTATCGCGGGGAGATCGGGGTGGCCGGCCGGCTGCGCCGCCTGCTGGAGGCGCCGGCCGACCGCCTGGCGGTCTTCCAGCGCTTCGACTGGCCCCAGGCCCTGGCGGCAGTGCAGCGGGAGACCCGGCTGGCCCTGACCCCCCGCCAGGCCGAGGCGGTGCGCACGGCCCTCACCCGGCCGATCACCGTGCTCACCGGCGGCCCCGGCACCGGCAAGACCACCTGCATGCGCACCGTCATCCGCCTGCTGGAGGCGGCCCGCTGCCGCTACGCCCTGGCCTCGCCCACCGGCCGCGCCGCCAAGCGGCTGAGCGAGGCCACCGGCCGGCCGGCCAAGACCATCCATCGCCTGTTGGAGGCCGGCGTGCAAGGGGGAGGCCTGGCCTTCCAGCGCAACGAGGCCAACCCCCTGGACGTGGACATGGTGATCGTGGACGAGGCGTCCATGTTGGACCTGTTGCTGGCCAACCACCTGCTCAAGGCCATTCCGCCCGGCGCACACCTGTTGCTGGTGGGCGACATTGACCAGCTCCCGCCCGTGGGCGCGGGCAACGTGCTGCGGGACGTCATCGAGTCGGGCGCGGCGGCGGTGGTGCGGCTCGATGTGATCTTCCGCCAGGCCGAGGGCAGCTTCATCATCGAGAACGCCCACCGCATCAACCAGGGGCGCATGCCGGAGTGGAGCCCGGAGCGCAGCCGCGACTTCTTCCTCTTCCAGACCGACGACCCGGACCGCGCAGCCGAGCTGGTGGTGGAGATCGTGCAGGAGCGCATCCCCCGCAAGTTCGGCATCCCGCCGGAGGAGGTCCAGGTCCTCAGCCCGATGCACCGCGGGGCCGTAGGCGTGGGTGCGCTGAACGAGCGACTGCAGCAGGCCCTGAACCCACCGGCGGCCCACAAGCCGGAGCGCCGGGTGGGCGGCCGGGTCTTCCGCCTGGGCGACCGGGTGCTGCAGGTGCGCAACAACTACGACAAGGAGGTGTTCAACGGCGACCTGGGCCGCATCGTGGCCCTGGACCTGGAGGAGCAGACCCTGGCCGTGCGCTTCGACGACCGCACGGTGACCTACGACTTCCTGGAGCTGGACGAGCTGGTGCACGCCTTCGCCATGTCGGTGCACAAGGCCCAAGGCAGCGAGTTCCCTGCGGTGGTCATTCCTCTGCTCACCCAGCACTACATGATGCTGCAGCGCAACCTGCTCTACACCGCGGTCACCCGCGCCAAGCAGCTGGTGGTGCTGGTGGGCACCCCCCGCGCGGTGGCCATCGCCGTCCACAACAACCGCATTGCCAGCCGCTACAGCGGCCTGGCGGAGCGCCTGCGATGAACCCTCCTCCCTTCTCCGACGCCGACGCCCGCTGGGTGGCGGACAAGGCTGCGGCCGTGGTCGCCAACGTGGCCCGCGCCGTGGTGGGCAAGGAGCAGGTCACCGAGCTGTTGCTGGTGGCGCTGCTCAGCGATGGCCACGTGCTGATCGAGGACGTGCCCGGCATCGGCAAGACCACCCTGGCCAAGGCTCTGGCGCGGTCCCTGGGCCTCTCCTTCAGCCGCATCCAGTTCACCCCCGACCTGCTGCCCTCCGACGTGACCGGCATCAACTTCTTCAACCAGCGCACCCAGGCCTTCGAGTTTCGGCCGGGGCCGGTGATGAGCCAGATCGTGCTGGCGGACGAGATCAACCGGGCCACCCCGCGCACCCAGTCGGCCCTGCTGGAGGCCATGCAGGAGCGCCAGGTGACGGTGGACCGCGACACCTATCCCCTGCCGCGGCCTTTCCTGGTGCTGGCCACCCAGAACCCCATCGAGCTGGAGGGCACCTTCCCCTTGCCCGAGGCGCAGCTGGACCGCTTCCTGATGCAGGTGAGCCTGGGCTATCCCAGCGAGGCCCAGGAGAACGACCTGCTGCTGCGCTACCAGCAGGCGGACCCCTTGCCGACCCTGCAGCCGGTGCTCTCGGCCGAGGAGCTGCTGGCCATGCAGGCCGCAGTGCGCGGCGTCCACGTGGAGGAGTCGGTGCGGGGCTACCTGGTACGGGTGGTGCGGGCCACGCGCGAGCGGCCATCGGTGGAGCTGGGGGTCAGCCCGCGCGGCACCCTGGCCCTCTTCCGGGCGTGTCAGGCCCTGGCTGCGGTGCGGGGCCGCGCCTTCGTCATCCCCGACGACGTGAAGGCCCTGGCGCCCTACGTGCTCACCCACCGCATTCACATCAGCCCGCAGGTCCGGCTGCGCGGCCGCACGCCTCAGGAGGTGGTGGCCCAGATTGCGGCCGAGGTGCCGGCGCCGGTGGCGGCCTAAGGAGGTCGGCGTGGTCCCGCGCGACGCTCCCTCGGTCGGCCCCTGGCCTGAGGCCGCTCCTGGCGGCGACGCCGTAGCGCCGTTGCCCGCGGCCGGGGCCCGGCGCCGCGGGATGACCGTGGACGCCGAGAAGGAGACGCAGTTCAGCGAGGCCTGGGGCACCCTCAGCCTGCTGCTGATCGTCCTGGGGCTGATCACGGGCGTGAGCAGCCTGACCCTGGTGGGCGGCTTGCTGCTGTTCGCGGCCGGCGCAGGCTGGCTGTGGGACCGCTGGGCGCTGCACGGCGTGACCTTCGAGCGCACCTTCAGCGAGCGCCGCGCCTTCGTGGGCGAGACGGTGGAGGTCGCCCTCACCGTGGTAAACCCCAAGCCGCTGCCGGTGAGCTGGCTGCGGGTGGCCGATCGGGTCTCGATGGCCCTGCCGATCGAAGGGATCGAAGTGACGCCCACCAGCATCCCGACGGTGGGCGAGGTGCGGCTGGTGGTAGCCCTGCGCTGGTACGAGCGCGCTGTGCGGCGGTATCGGGTGCAGTGCGTGCAGCGCGGCTTCTACCCCTTCGGCCCCACGGAGCTGGAGGCGGGGGACCCCTTCGGGCTGTTCAGCCGCAAGCGCCGCCTCCCTCAGCGCCGGTGGCTCATCGTCTACCCGCGCGTGGAGCCGCTGGCCGACCTGGGTCTGCCCCCCAAGGACCCCCTGGGTCTGGCCAAGGCGCTGCAGCCGGTGTGGGAGGACCCCATCCGCACCGTGGGCGTGCGCGACCATCGGCCGGAGGACGGCACGCGCCGGGTCCACTGGAAGGCCACCGCCCGTCGCCAGCAGCTGCAGAGCCGCGTCTACGAGCCCTCCACCGGCCACAGCTTGGCCGTCGTGCTCAACGTCGCCACCCTGGCCCGGCACTGGCAGGGCTACATCCCGGAGCGGCTAGAGCGGGTGGTGAGCGTGGCCGCGTCCATCGCCGCCTACGCCGCAGAGCAGCGCTGGCCCGTGGGGTTGATCGTCAACGGCGCGCTGCCGGAGTCGGACCAGGCGCTGAAGGTGCTGCCCGGCCGCAGCCCTGGCCAGCTCATGCACATCCTGGAGGCGCTGGCGGCCGTGTCGCCCGTGGCCACCCGCGACGTAGAGGAGCTGCTGCAGATCGAAAGCCCGAAGCTGCCGTGGGGCTGCACGCTGGTGGTGGTGAGCGCCACCGTGCCCCTGGCCCTGCGCGCAACCCTGGCCGACCTGGCGGCGGCGGGGCGGCGGGTGGTGCTGGTCAGCCTGGAGCCGGTGGACGGCGACGATCCCCTGCTGCGCCAGGTGGTCGTGCGCACCGTGCATGGGGAGCTGCCGGAGGGCGAGGCGGTGGCCTGGCCGGCCGATGGGCAGGAGGGTAGGCCATGACCAACGCCGCCTGGCCGTGGGCCGGCCCTCCGGCTGCTGCGGTGGGGTGGCGCCGCGAGGCGCTGTACCTGGCCTGCGGCGTGATGGAGGTGTGCTGGCTGACACCGCTGTTCCTGCTGGCGGTGGGGCCGGCGCGGGCGATGCCGCTGCTGCGCACGGCCCTGGTGCTGGCCGGGCTGTTGCTGCTTTTCTTCTACCTGGCGCGGCTGGCCGACCGGTGGGAGGAGCATCCGTGGCGCGTGCGGCTGGTCCTGGGCGCTGCCTTGTTGGCCGCGATCCTAGCCGCCTGGCGGGCCTTCCTGCCGTCGGCGCATGGCCTGGGGAACCCGGCCTGGCTGCGGGAGGCGCTGGCCGGCCTACTGCTGGGCGGGGGCGGCGGCCACTGGATGGCGGCGCTCAGCGTGCTGGTGCTGTGGTGGCGCGGGATCAGCCTGAGCCGGCGCAGCCTGGGATTTCAGCCGGTGGCTCTGGCGTTTCGGGGTGGTGTGCTGGCGCTGGCCGTGGGCGCAGCGGTGCTGGAGCTGCTGGTGGGTCGGCAGGTGCACTTCCTTATCTACCTGTTCTTCCTCTGCGGCCTGGCGGCAGTGGCCCTGGCCCGCATGGAGGAGGTGGGCGTGGGAGGCGGGCCGCACGGCCGTTCCTTCGAGGCCTTTTGGACTGCGCTGGTGGCGGTGGGCGCGGCAGCGCTGGTAGCGCTGGGCAGCCTGTGGGCGGCGCTGGCCAGCCCCGCCGGGCGAGAGCTGGTCGGTCGGCTGTGGGCGCCCATCGGCAACGCGCTGCTGGTGGCGGTCCTGGCCCTCGTCACCCTGCTGCTGGCCCCCTTCGAGCCGCTGCTGGAGCGGCTGGCCGCCGCCCTCAGCGGCCTCTGGCGTGCCCTGCTCAGCCCGGAGCTGGCCCAGGCCCTGGCCGGCCTGGCGCAGGAACCCCCCGACCAGACGACATCCCCCTTAGCGGTCTACCTGGCGGCCGCTGGCGTGGCGCTTCGGCTGCTGTGCGGCGCGAGCCTACTGCTGGCGCTGGCGCTGGCCGGCGCGTGGCTCCTCCGGCAGCGCCAGGAGCAGCGGGCGCAACCAATGGCCGACTACGAGGCGGTCGAGCGCGGCCCGGCCGACACGCTGCAGGACCTGCTGGCCGCCGGGCAGGACCGGCTGCGCTCGGCCCTGGCCGCGCTGCGCAGCCTACGCTCTGGGCCGGACCTGCTGGCGGCCGTCTCGGTGCGCGCCATCTATGCCAACACCGTTCGCCTGGCCGCCGCGCGGGGCTACCCGCGGCCGCCCGCCCGCACCCCCTACGAACACCTGCCTGCCCTGCTGGCGGCCTTTCCCGGCCGCGAGGCGGAGGTGCGCTTGATCACCGACGCCTACGTGGCGGTGCACTACGGCGAGCGGCCGGCCACGCGCCAGGAGGTGGCTGCGCTGCGGGCTGCCTTCGAGCGGCTGGCCGAGAGCCGGTGAGCGGCGTTGACCGGCTGCGCTCTAGCGCAACTCCTGCGGAGTTGCGCTACCTGCGGTGATTTTCAGGGCGATTTCTTGCGCAAACGGCTCCACCTGTGCTACCATGTAGGCCCGTGGCAGAGAGCAGGTTGGTTTACCGCCCTCGATCTTCGCCAAGGCGCGCGCATCTTCGACGCTTCCCACCGAGGCACGGCGAGCAATCCCCGTGTCTCTTCTTTTTATTGGCGCCTGCTCCCCGCGGTCGGCGCTTGCAGCCTCAGCATCGAGGCCGGCAGGGGACGGGCTGGAGGCGCTCATGACCAAATACATCTTCGTCACCGGCGGAGTGGTCAGCTCCCTGGGCAAGGGGGTGACCGCTGCCGCCATCGGCCGGCTGATCAAGAGCCGCGGCATCGCTGTCTCCATCCAGAAGCTGGACCCCTACCTGAACGTGGACCCCGGCACCATGTCCCCCTATCAGCACGGCGAGGTGTTCGTCACCGAGGACGGCGCCGAGACCGACCTGGACCTGGGCCACTACGAGCGCTTCATTGACGAGAACCTGACCCGCGCCAGCAACGTCACCGCCGGCCAGATCTACGCCGAGGTGCTGCGCAAGGAGCGGCGGGGCGACTACCTGGGCGGCACCATCCAGGTGATCCCTCACGTCACCAACGAGATCAAGCGGCGCATCGCCCTGGTCGGCCGGGAACAGGAGGCCGAGGTGGTGATCGTGGAGGTGGGCGGCACGGTGGGCGACATCGAGAGCCTGCCCTTCCTGGAGGCCATCCGCCAGATGCGCAAGGACGTGGGCCGCGACCACGTGCTCTACATCCACGTCACCCTGCTGCCCCACATCGGCGCCACCGGCGAGCTGAAGACCAAGCCCACCCAACACAGCGTGCGGGAGCTGCGGGGCATCGGCATCCAGCCCGACGTCATCGTCTGTCGCTCCGACTACCCGGTGGAGCGCTCCCTGCGGGACAAGATCGCCCTGTTCTGCGACGTGGAGCCGGAGGCGGTGGTGCCGCTGCTCACCGTTTCCTCCCTCTACGAGGTCCCGCTGACCTTGGAGGAGTTCGGCCTGGGCAATTGGTTGACCGCCAAGCTGGGCTACGGCTGGCGGGTGGCGGACCTGCAGGAGTGGCGGGCCCTGGTGGAGCGGGTGAAGGCGCTGAGCCGGCCGGAGGTGAAGCCGCTGCGCGTGGCCATCGTGGGCAAGTACGTGGCGCTGCAGGACGCCTACATCAGCGTGCGCGAGGCCCTGACCCACGCGGCGGTCGCCTTGGGCCGCCCCATCGAGATCGAGTGGGTCAGCTCAGAGGACCTGGAGCGGGGCCGCAGCCTCGATCGGCTGGCCGGCGTGTCCGGCATCGTGGTGCCGGGCGGCTTCGGCTACCGCGGCATCGAGGGCAAGGTGGTGGCCGCGCGCTACGCGCGCGAGCACCGCGTGCCCTACTTGGGCCTGTGCCTGGGCATGCAGGTGATGTGCATCGAGTTCGCGCGCCACGTGCTGGGCCTGGAGCGGGCCAACAGCACCGAGTTCGACCTGCACACTCCCGACCCCGTGATTGACCTGATGCCCGACCAGCGGGACATCGCCGACATGGGCGGCACCATGCGGCTGGGCGCCTATCCGTGCGTGTTGCAGGCCGGGACCCGTGCGGCGGCCGCCTACGGCCAGGACCAGGTCTTGGAGCGCCATCGCCACCGCTTCGAGCTCAACAACGCCTACCGCGAGCGGCTCACCCAGGCCGGCCTGGTGCTCAGCGGCCTCTCCCCCGACGGCCGCCTGGTGGAGGTGGCCGAGCTGCGGGACCACCCCTGGATGCTGGGCAGCCAGTTCCACCCCGAGTTCAAGAGCCGGCCCAACCGCCCGCACCCGCTGTTCAAGGCCTTCCTGGCGGCCGCCATCGAGCACGAGGCGGGGTCGTAGGGCCAGCCGCCCTCTGTCCCCTTTGTGCCTTTGTGCCTTTGTGGTGTATAATCTGCGTACTGGCGATCCGGTGACGCAGCGGCAACGGGCCACATCCGGGCGCCGGTCCACCCAAAACAAAACACACTCTGACAACAGTGGTCCTGAGACCGGGTTTTGAGGCAAAACCCGGTCTCTTGTGCCCGAAGGAGATCGAGCGATGTCGGGTCACTCAAAGTGGTCAACCATCAAGCGCAAGAAGGGGGCGGCGGACGCCAAGCGCGGGGCGCTGTTCACCAAGCTGGCGCGGGAGATCCAGATCGCTGCGCGCGAGGGCGCCGACCCGGAGTACAACTTTCGCCTGCGGTTGGCCGTAGAGAAGGCCAAGGCCAACAGCATGCCCAAGGAGAACATCGAGCGCGCCATCCGCCGTGGGGCCGGCCTGGAGCAGGGCGAGGCCCTGGAGGAGGCCATGTACGAGGGCTACGCGCCGGGCGGCGTGGCGGTGCTGGTGGAGGTGCTCACCGACAACCGCAACCGCACCGTGTCGGAGATCCGTCGCGCCTTCACCCGCGGCAACGGCACCCTGGCCGAGAGCGGCGCGGTGGCCTGGCAGTTCGAGCCCAAGGGCTACATCGTGGTGGACATGGACGGCCACACCCAGGACGAGATCTTCGAGGCCGCCATTGACGCCGGCGCCGAGGACATCCAGTTCGGCGACGGCCAGGCCGAGGTCTACACCGACCCCAGCGACCTCAAGACGGTGCGGGAGGCCTTCCGCCTGCGCGGGCTAACCATCGAGACCGCCGAGCTCACCATGAAGCCCAAGACCCTGATCACCCTGGACGAGAAGACCACCGAAGCCGCCATGCAGCTCATCGAGAACCTGGAGGAGCTGGACGACGTCACCAACGTGTACTACAACCTGGAGATCCCCGAGGCCATGCTGGCAGGCATGGAGGCGTGACCGGTGGTGGTGATGGGGATTGACCCCGGCACCGCCACCACCGGCTACGGCGTGGTGGCCCAGGCCGACGGGCTGCGCCTGGTGGACTGCGGCGTCATCTCGACTCCGGCGGGCATGCCCCTGCCGGAGCGGCTGCTGGCGATCCATGGGCGGTTGGCGGCGCTGCTGGCCCAACATCGGCCCCAAGCGGTGGCGGTGGAGGAGCTGTTCTTCAGCAAGAACGTGCGCACCGCCATCAGCGTCAGCCAGGCCCGCGGGGTGGTGCTGTTGACCGTGGCCCAGGCCGGCATCCCGATTGTGGAGTACAAGCCAGGCGAGGTAAAACAGGCTGTCACCGGCTACGGCGGCGCAGACAAGAGTCAGATGCAGGAGATGGTGCGCCTGCTGTTGGGCCTGGACGCAGTCCCCCAGCCCGACGACGCAGCCGATGCCTTGGCCATCGCCCTGTGTCACCTGCAGCAAGCTGCCTGGCGACGCCTCACGGCTGAGCTATGAACCCACCACCTTCCGACGCGATCCATTCTCCCGCCACCGGCGACCAGCCGGCCTTCTCTGCGCACATCTTGGTGGCCGAGGACGAGGCGCCCCTGGCCGACCTGCTGCGCTTGTCGCTGGAGGCGGCCGGCCATCAGGTGACGTTAGCCCACGACGGCCGGCAGGCGTTGCGCTTGTTCGAGCAGGGCAACTTCGACCTGGTGATCCTGGACGTGATGATGCCCGATATGGACGGCTTCGAGGTCTGCGCGGAGATCCGCCGTCGCTCCGATGTGCCTATCATCATGCTCACCGCACTGAGCGACCCCGACGCGGTGGTGCAGGGCTTCAACTTGGGCGCGGACGACTACATCACCAAGCCGTTCCAGTTTCGGGAGGTGCAGGCGCGCATTGCCGCCATCCTGCGCCGCCTCCGCTGGCTGCAGACCAAGTGGACTCCGTCGGTGGTGCGGGTGGGACGGCTCACGGTGGACCTGGATGCCCACACGGCGGCCACCAACGGCCACGTCATCCCCCTCACGCCCATCGAGTTTCGGCTGCTCTACACGTTGATGGCGCAGCCGGGGAAGGCCTTCTCGCGCGAACAGCTCATGCGGGAGGTGTGGGGCTACGACTTCGTGGGCGGCACCAACCTGGTGGAGGTCACGGTGCACCGCCTGCGCGAGAAGATCGAGCGCAATCCCTCGCGGCCGGAGCACATCGTCACCGTGCGGGGTGTGGGCTACAAGTTTCAGCCGCCGGCAACGTCAGCATGATCGCCAGCGTTGAGGGTCGGGTGCTCGCCCGCGGCAAGGACCATCTGATCGTCGGTCTCGGCGGCCTGGGCGTCAAGGTGTTTGCGCCGACGCCCCTGCTGGCCCAGGCGCAGCCCGGCGAACCCATTTTCCTCCACACCTACCTGCACGTGAGAGAACAGGAGCTGGCTCTCTTCGGCTTCGGCGAGGCACAGGAGCTGGCGCTGTTCGAGGCGCTGCTAGGCGTGCCGGGGGTGGGCCCGCGGTCGGCCATGGCGCTGCTGTCGGCCATGGCGGTGGACGCGCTGCGGCTGGCCATCAGCCAGGAGCAGCCGGGGGTGCTGGCGCGCGTGCCCGGCATCGGCCGCAAGACGGCAGAGAAGATCGTGCTGGAGCTGAAGGACAAGGTGGCTGTGGTCGAGGGCATCCCGGCGGAGCTGGTTGCGCTCACCGAGGCCGACGCCGAGGTGATTGACGCCCTGACTGCCCTGGGCTACAGCATCGTCGAGGCGCAGCGCGCGGTCCAGGCCCTGCCCCGCGACGTCACCGCGGTTGAGGAACGGCTGCGCCTGGCCCTGGCCAGCTTCGGCAAGTAGCCGTCCTTTTGACAAATCCCCTGCTTTGTGTTACAGTCAGCGCCGCGAGCGCGCTCCTCGGAGCGTGTTTTTTTTGCTACCGGCGCCGACCGCAGCGACCCGAAGCAGGAGCAGGAGAACTATGCGCACCCTGTGGTGGGAAGACGGCCAGCTCAAGATGATTGACCAGCGGCTCCTGCCGCTGCGCCACGAGATCGTCTCCTTCGACGACTACCGTGCGGTGGCCAAGGCGATCACCGACATGGTGGTGCGCGGCGCGCCGGCCATCGGCGCAGCCGGCGCCTACGGCCTGGCCCTGGCAGCCCGCCAGAGCACGGCCCGCACCCGGGAGGGGCTACTGGCCGACCTGGCTGCGGCCAAGCGGGTGTTGGACGCCGCCCGGCCCACCGCAGTTAACCTGACGTGGGCCACCCGCCGACTGTTCAACCTGGCCCAGCGGCTGACGGATGCCGAACCCGACGCGCTGCGTGCGGCCCTGTTGGCCGAGGCCGAGCGCCTGGCCAACGAGGACGTAGAGATCAACCGCCGCATGGGCGCGCACGGCGCGGCGGTCATCCCCCACGGCGCCAACATCCTGCACCACTGCAACACCGGCTCCCTGGCCACGGTGGACTACGGCACCGCGCTGGGCGTGGTGCGGGCCGCGTGGGAGCGGGGCAACCCCGTGCACGTGTGGGTGGACGAGACCCGGCCGCGGCTGCAGGGCGCGCGGCTCACCGCCTGGGAGCTCATGCAGGACGGCATCCCCATGACCCTGATCGCGGACAACGCGGCCGGCCACCTGATGCGCTCCGGCAAGGTGGACGTGGTGCTGTTCGGCGCGGACCGGGTGGCGGCCAACGGCGACGTGGCCAACAAGATCGGCACCTACAAGCTGGCCGTGCTGGCCAAGGAGAACGGCATCCCCTGCTACGCGGTGGTGCCCACCTCGACCGTGGACCTGAGCTTGCCCTCCGGCGACCACATCCCCATCGAGGAGCGGCCGTGGGAGGAGGTGACCCATATTGACGGCGTGCAGATTGCGCCCGACGACGTGCGGGTCTACAACCCCGCCTTCGACGTCACCCCTCACCGCTACCTCACCGGCATCATCACCGAGGAGGGCATCTGCTACCCGCCCTTCGAGATCAGCCTGCGCCGTGCCAAGGAGGCGGCGGAGGCGAGGATACGTGACGCGTAACACGCAGGTCGTAGCCCGTAGCTGAGGAGTTGCACTGTCTCGGCTAAGGCCTACGCACGGCTCGTTGCGCATTCCACACCCCATGTCCATCGTCGTCACCGGTTCCGTTGCCTACGACTATCTGCTGAGCTTTCCCGGACGCTTTCGCGAGCACATCCTGCCCGAGCACCTGGACAAGCTCAGCGTGAGCTTCTTGGTGGACAGCAAGCAGACCTTCCGCGGGGGATGCGGTCCCAACATCGCCTACAGCTTGGCGCTGCTGGGCAACCGGCCCAAGCTGCTGGCCGCGGCCGGCCGCGACTTCGGCGAGTTCCGCCAATGGCTGGAGGCCCACGGCGTGGACACGTCGCCCATGGGCATCTTCGAGGACGAGTTCACCGCCACCTTCACCGTCATCACCGACCTGGACCACAACCAGATCGCCGGCTTCCACACAGGCGCCATGGCCCGCGCCCGCGAGCTCTCCCTGGCCCGGCTGAACGACACGCCCATTGACGTGGTGATCATCTCCCCCAACGACCCGGTGGCCATGCGCCAGCTGGCCGAGGAGTGTCGCCAGATGGGCATCCCCTTCGTCTACGACCCCAGCCAGCAGCTGGCCCGCATGACCGGCGAGGAGCTGGTGGAGTCCATGCGCGGCGCGCGGGTGCTCACGGTCAACGAGTACGAGCTGGAAATGGCCAAGGCCAAGAGCGGGCTGAACGAAGCGGGCATGTTGGAGCTGGTGGAGTCTATCGTGGTCACTCTGGGCCCGCGCGGCTCACGCGTCCTAAACCGCGACGGCCGGGTGGTAGAGGCGCCGGCTGCTGCGGCCCGCCGCGTGGTCGAGCCCACCGGCGTGGGCGACGCCTTCCGCGCGGGCTTGCTCACCGGCCTGACGCGCGGCTATCCCTGGGAGGTCACCTGTCGCCTGGCCAACCTCGCTGCGGTCTACGTGATCGAGCACCCCGGCACCATGAGCCACCACTACACCCTGCCTGAGTTCGTCCAGCGCTATCGCGAGAACTTCGGCGACGCGCCGGAGCTGGAGGATCTGCTGCGGCGGGGAGGTGAGGGAAAGTAGAGGAGCTTGGAGGAGCTCGAGCTTGGAGAAACTCGGAGGAGCTCAGGCTTGGAGGAGCTCAGAGGAACTCGGAGGAACTCGATCTTCGATGCAAGGGCTAGGTGCCGAGCAATCTGGCGGACGCCCATCCCATTCCCCGGTTACGCACGACGCATCTCTCGTTTCCGGTGATGCCTAAATGTTTCCCCGCTTACGCAGCGACAACCACTTCCTAGAGAGGTCCCCGTGAACTACGACATCAAAGACATCAGCCTGGCCGAACAAGGCCGGTTTCGCATGCAATGGGCCGCGCGCGAGATGCCGGTCCTCAGCCAGATCGAGGCGCGCTTCGCCAAGGAGCGGCCGCTGGAGGGGCTGCGGGTCAGCGCCTGCCTCCACGTCACCGCCGAGACCGGTAACCTGATGCGGGTGCTGCAGGCCGGCGGCGCCGACGTGGTGCTCACCGCCAGCAACCCCCTGAGCACCCAGGACGACGTGGCCGCCGCCCTGGTGGCCTACCACGAGATGCCCGTCTTCGCTATCAAGGGCGAGGACAACGCCACCTACTACCGCCACATCCACGCCGCCTTGGACCACAAACCCCACGTGACCATGGACGACGGCTGCGACCTGCTGGCCACGCTGCACAGCGAGCGCGCCGAGCTGCTGGACCACGTCATCGGCGGCACCGAGGAGACCACCACCGGCGTGATCCGGCTCAAGGCCATGGCGCGCGAGGGCGCGCTGCGCTACCCGGTGATCGCGGTCAACGACGCGCTCACCAAGCACCTGTTCGACAACCGCTACGGCACCGGCCAGAGCACCATTGACGGCATCGTGCGGGCCACCAACATCCTGCTGGCGGGCAAGACCTTCGTGGTGGCCGGCTACGGCTGGTGCAGCCGCGGCATCGCCATGCGGGCTAAGGGCATGGGCGCCAACGTGGTGGTCACCGAGGTGGACCCGCTGAAGGCGCTGGAGGCCGTGATGGACGGCTTCCGCGTCATGCCCATGGTGGAGGCGGCCAAGATCGGCGACATCTTCTGCTCAGCCACCGGCGACATCAACGTGCTGGACGCGCCGCACTTTGAGGTGATGAAGGACGGCGCCATCCTGGCCAACTCCGGCCACTTCAACGTGGAGATCAACATCCCGGCCCTGGAGCGCATGAGCACCGAGCGCCGCCGGGTGCGCCACCAGCTGGACGAGTACGTGCTGCGCGACGGCCGGCGGCTCTACCTGGCCGGCGAGGGACGGCTGGTCAACTTGGCCGCGGCCGAGGGGCACCCCGCCGCCGTGATGGACATGAGCTTCGCCAACCAGGCCCTCAGCCTGCGCTACCTGCGCGAGCACGCCCACGAGCTGCCCCGCAACGTCTTCCCCGTCCCCGAGCACCTGGACCAGGAGGTGGCCCGCATGAAGCTGAAGGCCATGGGCGTCGAGATTGACGTCCTGACTCCGGAACAGCAGGCCTACCTGTCGTCGTGGACGGAGGGGACGTAACGCTCCCCGAACCCAACTCCCACCCAAAGGAGATCCGATACCCCATGAGTACGACCTTCATGACCTCACCGCAGCTTTTCTTCACATCGGAGTCGGTGACCGAAGGCCATCCCGACAAGATGTGTGACCAGATCAGCGACGCGGTGTTGGACGCGATCATCGCCGACGATCCCGACGCGCGCGTGGCCTGCGAGACCGCTGTCACCACCGGCCTGGTGCTGGTGATGGGCGAGATCACCACCAGCACCTACGTAGACATCGGCGCCCTGGTGCGGCAGGTGGTCACCGACATCGGCTACACCCGCGGCAAGTACGGCTTCGACGCCGAGACCTGCGGCGTCATCGTCTCCATCAAGGAACAGTCGGCCGACATCGCCCTGGGCGTGGACGAGGCCCTAGAGCACAAGCTGGGCGAGATGACCGACGACCAGATCGAGGCCATCGGCGCCGGCGACCAGGGCATGATGGTGGGCTTCGCCTGCGACGAGACCCCGGAGCTGATGCCCCTGCCCATCTCCCTGGCCCATGGCCTGTGCAAGCGGCTGGCCCACGTGCGCAAGGACGGCACCCTGCCCTACCTGCGCCCCGACGGCAAGAGCCAGGTGACGGTGGAGTACTCCCACGGCAAGCCCAAGCGCGTCGACACCATCCTCATCTCCTGCCAACACTCGCCGGATGTCTCGCAGCACAAGATCAAGGCCGACCTGATCGAGCGGGTGATCAAGTACGTGGTGCCCAACGGCCTGCTGGACGAGCGCACCAAGATCTACGTGAACCCCACCGGCCGCTTCGTGATCGGCGGCCCCATGGGCGACGCCGGCCTTACCGGCCGCAAGATCATCGTGGACACCTACGGCGGCATGGCGCGACACGGCGGCGGCGCGTTCAGCGGCAAGGACCCGACCAAGGTGGACCGCTCCGGCGCCTACATGGCCCGCTACATCGCCAAGAACTGCGTCGCCGCCGGCCTGGCCGACCGCCTGGAGCTGCAGATCAGCTATGCCATCGGCGTGGCCCGGCCCCTGTCCATCAGCGTGGAGACCTTCGGCACCGGCCGCGTGTCCGACGAGCGCATCATCGAGCTGATCCGCGAGCACTTCGACCTGCGGCCGGCCGCCATCATCCGCGACCTGAACCTGCGCCGGCCCATCTATCGCCCCACGGCCACCTACGGCCACTTCGGCCGCACCGACATCGACGCGCCCTGGGAGCGCACCGACAAGGCGAAAATCTTGCGGCACGAGGCGGGGTTGGACTAGGGACGAACGAGCAATGCGCATTGCGTGACGTGTAACCCGTGACCGGCAACGCATAGCCACCGTTGCGAACGTAGCGAGCGTTGCGAGTTGCGCGTTCTCCTGCTCGTTGCACATTGCTCGTTGCGCATTGCTCGTTACGCATGCTCTTCCCATGCGGGCCCTCATCACCGGCATCTCAGGCTTCGTCGGCAGCCACCTGGCCGAGTACTTGCTGCGCCACACCGATTGGCAGGTGGCGGGCACGGTGTACGGCCGGCTGGACAACATCGCCCACCTGAGAGATCGCCTCCAGCTTTTTCCCGCGGAGCTCTCCCGGCTGGAGGTGGTGCGCTTTATCCTGGAGGAGACGCAGCCCGACTACATCTTCCACCTGGCGGCCCAGCCTATTCCCTCCCTGTCCCACCAAGATCCCTGGTTCACCCTGGAGAACAACATCCGGGCACAGGTCAACGTGCTCGAGGCCGTGGCGCAGATGCGGCTGCGCTGCCGCGTGCTGGTGGTGGGTTCCAGCGAGGAGTACGGCGCGGTTGAGCCCCACGAGCTGCCCATCGCCGAGGACACCCCCCTGCGGCCCCTGTCTCCCTATGCGGTCAGCAAGATCGCGCAGGACTTCCTGGGGCTGCAGTACTGGCTCAGCCATCGGGTGGAGGCGGTGCGGGTGCGGCCCTTCAACCACATCGGCCCGCGGCAGCGCCGGGGCTTCGTGGCCGCCGACTTCGCCTCGCAGCTGGCGGAGATCGAAGCCGGCCTGCGGCCGCCGCGCATTCACGTCGGCGTGCTCCACGTGGCCCGCGACTTCAGCGACGTGCGGGACATCGTGCGCGGCTACACCCTCGCCCTCACCCAGGGCCAGCCCGGCGAGGTCTACAACCTGGGCAGCGGCCAGGCTCACACAGTGGCCGAGCTGCTAGACGTGTTGCTGGCAGCCGTTGCCATCCCCGTAGAGGTGGTCCAGGACGCCCAGCGCGCCCGTCCGGTGGAGGTTCCCGTCATGGCGGCCGACTGCACCCGCCTATACCGGCAGACAGGCTGGCGCACGGAGATCCCCTTCGAGCAGAGCGTGCGCGACGTGCTGGACTACTGGCGCGAGCAAGTGCGCAGCGGCGCTGCCGACCCTACCCCACTGGAGCTACAGGCCCGCCGGTGATGAAGGGCAAGCTTCGTTGCTCTCGCACCTGTGGCGTCAGCGCAGGTGCGGCGGAAAGACCATAGGAAACTCCCATGCCAAAGGCTTTGATCACCGGCATCACCGGCCAGGACGGCTCCCACCTGGCCGAGTTCTTGCTGTCCAAGGGCTACGAGGTGCTGGGCATGGTGCGGCGCACCAGCACCATCAACTTCGACCGCATCCGCCACTTCCAGGACCAGGTCACCCTGGTGCAGGGGGACCTGCTGGACCAGGTCTCGCTGATCAGCATCCTGGAGCAGCACCATCCCGACGAGGTCTACAACCTGGCGGCCCAGAGCTTCGTGCCCACCTCCTGGGAGCAGCCGGTGCTCACCGGCGAGTTCACCGCCTTGGGCGTCACTCGCCTGCTGGACGCCATCCGCCTCGTGGACCCCAAGATCCGCTTCTACCAGGCCTCCTCCAGCGAGATGTTCGGTAAGGTGCAGGCGGTGCCGCAGAACGAGAAGACCCCCTTCTACCCCCGCTCCCCCTACGGCGTGGCCAAGGTCTACGGCCACTGGATCACCGTCAACTACCGGGAGAGCTACGGTCTCTTCGCCTGCTCCGGCATCCTCTTCAACCACGAGGGGCCTCGGCGCGGGCTGGAGTTCGTCACCCATAAGATCACCAACGCAGTGGCCCGCATCAAGCTGGGCATGGAGCGGGAGCTGCGGCTGGGCAACCTGGACGCGCGCCGCGACTGGGGCTACGCGCCCGACTACGTGCGCGCCATGTGGTTGATGCTCCAGCAGCCGGAGCCCGACGACTACGTCATCGCCACCGGCGAGACCCACTCGGTGCAGGAGTTCTGCGAGGAGGCCTTCGGCTACGTCGGCCTGGACTGGCGCGACTACGTGGTCCAGGACCCCCGCTTCATGCGGCCGGCGGAGGTGGACCTGCTGGTGGGCGACGCCAGCAAGGCGCGCGCCAAGCTGGGCTGGCAGCCCACGGTGACCTTCCGCGAGCTGGTGCGCATCATGGTGGACGCGGACCTGGAAGCCTTGCAGCGCAACGCGCACGTGCCCCACATCACCTACGCCTGAGCCGGCCGAACTGCGCCAGGCCCAGCTCCCAACGCAACTGCTATGGCATCGCATCCCCGTCTCTTCGGCACCGACGGCATCCGCGCCAAGGCCGGCGAGTGGCCCCTGACGCCCGAGTTCACCCTGCGCCTGGGCCGGGCCATCGGCCACCTAGCGCAGCAGCGCAGCGAGCGGCCTGTGGTCCTGGTAGGCCGCGACACCCGGCGCTCCGGCTACATGCTGGAGAGCGCGCTGCTGGCCGGCCTGCTGGCCCAGGGCGTGGACGCCATGCTGTTGGACCAGTTCACCACCCCCGGCATCGCCTACCTGACGGCCCAGACCGGCGCCACCTTCGGCGTGGTGGTCTCCGCGTCCCACAACCCCTACTGGGACAACGGCATCAAGGTCTTCGAGGGCCATGGCTTCAAGGCCAGCGACGAGCTGGAACTGCAGATCGAGGCCCTAGCCCTGGACGAGGACCAGAGCTGGAACACCAACGGCCTGCCCGGCACAGTGCGCCTGGTGCCCAACCTGGGCCAGCGCTACGTGAACCACTTGATCAACGTCTTCGGCGGCGAGGGCGCGCTGAGCGGCCTGCGGGTGGTGTTGGACTGCGCCAACGGCGCGGCCTCGATGCTGGCGCCGGAGGTGTTCCGTCGTCTAGGGGCCGAAGTCGTGGCCCTGAACGTGTGGCCCAACGGCGTCAACATCAACGTCCACTGCGGCACCGAAGGCGACGGCCCCCAGCGGGCCGGCCAGGCGGTGCTGGCCGCCATGGCCGACGTCGGCTTCGTGTTCGACGGCGACGCGGACCGCTGCAAGTTCTTGGACGAGACCGGCGTCGAGCGGGACGGCGACTACATCCTGGCCATCCTGGCCCGCGACCTGCAGGCCAACGGTGGGCTGTCCGGCAACACCGTGGTCACCACCCACATGGCCAACCTGGGGCTGGACCTCTCCCTGCGCCAGATCGGCGCGCGGCTGGAGCGCACCCAGGTGGGCGACAAGTGGGTGTCGCAGCGCATGCGCGAGGGCGGCTACGCCCTCGGCGGCGAGCAGTCGGGCCACATCATCCTGTTCGAGCACGGCCTGACCACCGGCGACGGCCTCTACACGGCCCTGCGCATGAGCCAGCTCCTGCTGCGCCATCGCCCCACCCCCTTCTCGCAGCTGGCCGCCGGCGTGCTGACCAAGGTCCCCCAGGTGCTGGAGAAGGCCGCCGTGCCCGCCAAGCCTCCCCTGGAGACCCTGCCCGCCGTGCAGGCGCAGATCGAGCGCGCGCGCCAAACCCTAGGCCCGGACACGCTGATCAACGTGCGCTACTCCGGCACCGAGCCGGTGGTGCGGGTGATGATCCAGGGCGCGGGCCACTCGGTGGACGACCTGCGCCGCGAGGCCCGGCGCATTGCCGAGACAGTGGTGGAGAGCATCGTGCGCACTGCGTAGCCAAGCGATCGAGCATTACGCCGTGCTCGTTACGCATCACTCCCCCCCGAGGATCCCCCAATGACCGAGATCCGCTTTGGTACCGACGGTTGGCGCGGCAAGATCGCCGAGGACTACACCTTCGACAACCTGCGCCGCTGCACCCAGGGCTTCGCCTCCTACATCCTGACCACCTTTCCGGCGCCTGAGATCGGCCGTGGGGTGGTGGTGGGCCACGACAAGCGCTTCCTGGCCGAGGACTTCGCCCTGGCCGTGGCGGAGGTGTTGGCCGGCAACGGCATCCCCGTGCACCTGTGCGACGGCCCCACCCCTACGCCGGCCATCTCCTACCAGGTGGTGCACCGCCGTGCGCTGGGCGCGGTGAACATCACCGCCAGTCACAACCCACCGTGGGACAACGGCTTCAAGGTGCGCACCCCCCAGGGCGGCGCCATTGACCCCGAAGGCCTGCAGCGCATCGAGGCCGCCATCCCTGCCTCGGTGGCCGACGTGCGCCGCATGTCCCTGGACCGCGCCGAGCGGGAGGGACTCATTCGCCGCTTCGACCCTAAGCCCGCCTACCTGGCCCGCATCCGCGAGCTGGTGGACGTGGAGGCCATCCGGCAGGCCGGCCTGACCGTGGTCTACGACGCCATGTGGGGCAACGGCGCCGGCTGGTTCGACGAGCTGCTGGCCGGCGGCCGGACGCGGGTGGTCGCCATCCACGCCGGCCGCAACCCTCTCTTCCCGGAGATGCAGCGGCCGGAGCCCATTCGCCCCAACGTGGACGCCTGCCTGGCCAAGGTGCGGGAGGTGGGCGCGGACGTGGCCATCATCACCGACGGGGACGCCGACCGCATCGGCCTGGCCGACGAGCACGGCGAGTTCATTGACCAGCTGCGCGCCTACGGCCTGATGGCGCTTTACCTGCTCAAGGTGCGCGGGCTGCGCGCGCCCATCGTCAAGGCCCTCTCCACCACCTCCATGCTGGAGAAGCTGGGCCAACGCTACGGCGTGGCCGTCCACGAGGTGGGCGTCGGCTTCAAGTTCGTGGCCCCGAAGATGCTGGAGACCGGCGCCATGATCGGCGGCGAGGAGAGCGGCGGCTACGCCTTCGGCGGCCACGTGCCGGAGCGCGATGGCATCCTGGCCGGCCTGAACTTCCTCGACTTCATGGTCAAGACCGGCAAGCGGCCCAGCGAGCTGGTGGAGATGCTGTTCGAAGAGGTGGGCAGCCGCTACTACTACCACCGGGTGGACACCCGCTTCCCGCCGGAGAAGCGGCCGGAGGCCAAGGCCCGCTTGGACGCCGCCCGGCCAGCCGAGATCGCCGGCGTGCCGGTGGTCAGCTTCAACGGCATGGACGGCTACAAGTACAACCTGGCGGACGGCGGCTTTCTGTTGATCCGCTTCAGCGGCACCGAGCCCATCATCCGCGTCTACACCGAGACCACCCGGCCGGAGCAGGTGCAGGCCAACCTGGACGCCGGGCTGGAGCTGGCCGGGCTCAAGGAGTAGGCCGCGCCGCCATGCTCGTTGACACCCACTGCCACCTGGACTTCCACCACTTCGACACAGACCGCGACGAGGTGGTGCGCCGAGCGGCTGGGGCTGGGGTGGCGGTGATCGTCAACCCGGCTACGGACCTGGCCAGCAGCCGCCGCGCTATCGCTCTCGCCGAGCGTTACCCCGGCGTCTACGCCCAGGTGGGGGTGCATCCCAACGACAGCGCCGACTTCGACGCCCAGACTTTGGAGGAGCTGCGCCGCCTGGCCGCCCATCCCAAGGTGGTGGCCATCGGCGAGATCGGCCTGGACTACTACTGGGAGCGGGTGCCGCACGGTCAGCAACACGCCGCCTTCGAGGCGCAGCTGGAGCTGGCCGCCGAGCTGGACTTGCCGGTGGTGATCCACTGCCGAGACGCGCACGCCGACCTCCGTGACGTCCTGCGCAAATGGGTGCCTGGCGCACAGAAGCGCCGGGGAAGTGATGCTATTCTGGGCGTGCTACACGCCTATTCGGGCGACTTGGCGCTGGCAGAGGAAGCCTTCGGCTGGAACATGGTGCTGTCCTTGGGCGGCCCGGTGACCTTCCGCAACGCCAAGGGGCTGCACAGCCTGGTGGCCAGGTTGCCCTTGGAGCGCTTGTTGCTGGAGACCGACGCGCCCTACCTGGCGCCGCATCCCCACCGGGGCCAGCGCAACGAGCCTGCCTACCTGGTGTTGATAGCTGAAAGCATGGCAGCGCTCCAGCGCGTGTCGCCAGCCGAGGTAGCAGAGCAGACGACCGCCCTTGCCCGGCGGGTTTTTTACAAGCTAGCAGGCCAAAACATTCCAGGCGCGGCCTTGGCGCCGCCGCCGATTGAGAGCTAAACGTGTTTTCTGTGTACGAAAACAAAATCGCGATGTTGGCCGACCCACCGGTCGCCACAGGAGAAAGCCCCTTGAGCAGCCACCCTCACGCGTTTCTTGACCTGATCAGCGACGACCTCAAGCTGGTCGAGGCGAAGATGCAGGCGCCCAACGAGGTGTTCCAGCCGCTGGCCGGCGCCATTGACCTCCTGTTGAAGAGCGGCGGCAAGCGGCTGCGGCCGGCCACGGCCATGTTGGTGGGCAAGTTCTTCCCCAACATCGACAAGGAGCGCCTGGTGTCCCTGGCGGCCGCCATCGAGACCCTGCACACCGCCACCCTGGTGCACGACGACCTGGTGGACGGCTCCCTGATGCGCCGCGGGCATCCCACCCTGAACGCCACTTGGAGCACCGGCGCTACTGTGTTGGCCGGCGACTTCGTCTTTGCCCGCGCCGCCTATTTCGCCGCCGAGACCGACAACGTGCGCGTCATGCGCATCTTCGCTCAGACGCTGATGACCATCTGCGAAGGGGAACTGCGCCAGCTCTACGACCTGCGCAACTGGGACCAGCCCAAGGAGGCCTATTTCCGGCGCATCTACGGCAAGACGGCCGCCCTCTTTGCCGCTGCCACCGAGTCCGCGGCGGTGCTGGGCACCGACGACGAGGCCGTCATCTCGGCCATGCGCGACTACGGTTACAACCTGGGCATGGCCTTCCAGATCATGGACGACATCCTGGACTTCGTGGGCGACGAGGTGGTGTTGGGCAAGCCCGTGGGCAGCGACCTGCGCCAGGGCACGGTCACCCTGCCCGTCTTCCACTATCTGCAGGCCCACCCTGAGGCAATCCAGATCATGCGTGCCGCCGGCCGCGGCAACGGCGCCGACGAGGCGCTGAACCAGCTGATCCGCGACATCGGCCGCTCACCTGCCATCGAGGCCACCCGCGAGGACGCGCTGGCCTTTGTCGCTGCAGCCAAGGACGCGCTGCGGATCATGCCGGACAACATCTATCGCCAGGCGCTGGCCGATCTGGCCGACTACGTGGTCAGGCGCTCCATGTAAAGCTGTCATCCCTCGGCCGGTCGAACCTATGTACCTCGAGCATGTCAGGAGGTGGCCCCGATGCTCTTCTTGACGGTGTTCTACGTGGTAGCCGGCCTGGGGCTGGTGCTCCTGGCCCTCCCCCTGATCAAACGCAAGGCCAAGCCCAACGTCCTCTACGGCTTTCGGGTGCCCCAGACTCTCAACAACCCCGCCCTCTGGTACGAGGTGAACGCCTATTTCGGCAGGTGGCTGCTGGCCAGCGGCGCGGCTACCGTGCTGGCAGCCGTCGCCCTCTACCCGGCCAAGCTGAGCGTAGACGCCTACGCGTGGGCCGTGTTGGTGGCGTTCGCCGTCGTCTTCGTGCCGGGGCTGGTGTTGAGCTGGCGCCACATGAACCGCTGGGCCAAGAGCACAACCCCGTGAGCACACCCACCGATCGCCTGCTGGTCAACCGCACCGTTCTCGAGCTCCACCAGGGCGACATCACCCGCCTGGCCGTGGACGCGGTGGTCAACGCGGCCAACAGCGGCCTGTTGGGCGGCGGCGGCGTGGACGGCGCCATCCACCGCGCCGGCGGGCCGGCCGTCATGGCCGAGTGCCGGCGCATCGGCGGGTGCCCCACCGGCCAGGCCGTGGTAACGACCGGCGGCAACCTGCCGGCCCGCTATGTCATCCATGCGGTGGGCCCCATCTGGCGCGGGGGCGAGCACGGCGAGCCGGACCTGCTGCGCTCCGCCTACCTCAACAGCCTGCGCCGCGCCGAGGAGCTGGGCCTGCGCACCGTCGCCTTCCCCTCCATCAGCACCGGCGCCTACGGCTATCCCATCCGCCTGGCCTGCCCCATCGCTGTGGCCGCGGTGATAGACCACGTGCGCGGGGGCACCGGGCTGGAGCGGGTTATCTTCTGTCTCTACTCGGCCCACGACTACGCCGTCTACGCCGATCACTTCCGCCATCTACAGGCTACGGCGGGCCTTTGACCCCTCTGCTCAGGAGTTGCCTTGAAACCGACCGGCGCTGAGCGCATTCGAGCCGCCTTCGCCCGCGCGCGAGCCGAGGGCCGCGCGGCCTTCATGCCCTACCAGATGCTGGGCCACCCCACGCCGGAGCAGTCCCTGCGCATCGTCCGCAGCCTGGCCCTGGCGGGCGCCGACCTCTTCGAGCTGGGTGTGCCCTTCTCCGACCCCCTGGCCGATGGGCCGGTGATCCAGGCCGCGGCGCAGCGGGCCCTGGACAACGGCATGACCGTGGCCCGCTGCCTGGAGATGGTGGCCGAGCTGCGCGCCGAGCTGCCCGATCCGCCCTTCTGCCTGATGGGCTACGTCAACCCCCTGCTGGCCTACGGCCTGGAGCGCTTCGTGGCCGACGCCGTTGCGGCCGGCGCCGACGGCCTCATCGTGCCCGACCTGCCGCCCGACGAGCCGGAGGCGGACGAGCTGATCGCCCTCTGCCGGCGACATGGCCTCGCGCCGGTCTTCCTCCTGGCTCCCACCAGCACGCCGGGCCGCATTGCCCTGGCCCTGGCCCGCAGCCAGGGCTTCGTCTACCTGGTGAGCGTGACCGGCATCACCGGCGCGCGGGACGCGCTGCCGGCCGACCTGGCGGAGTTCGTGGCGCGCGTGCGGGCCGAGGCGTTGCGCCAGTCGCCGGCTGATCCGCTGCCCTTGGCCGTGGGCTTTGGCATCAGCACGCCGGCCCAGGCTGCGCAGGTGGCGGCGCTGGCCGACGGCGTGATCGTGGGCAGCGCGCTGGTGAAGCTGGCGGCCGCGGCCGAGGCCGATCCCGCGGCGGCGGTGGCCTCCCTGGCCCGCTCCCTGGCCGAGTCCGCCCACCGCCCGTCCAGCGCCTGTCAGGCGGGCGCGTCAGGCGAACCCGCCGGCTAAGGCTCAATGGCGCCAAGTTTCCATCACCTTATCCATCGGTTCAAGCCTCGACGCCGCACATAGCCGAAACACCAGCCAAGGCCTCGACCCTCCGGTCATTCCTCGTCCTCCCGACATGGACTGGGGGCTTCAGCCGGTCATTCGGGCACGCCCGCCCTCCCAGATCCACCGGCTCAAGCCTCGACGCCGGGCTCATAACCAGGACCATCGGCCAAAGTCTCGACCGCGAACGCATAACAAGCCTTAGGCGGGTCAGGGAGAGGCACAATCTTAGTCCCGTTGGGCTAGAGCTCCGAACGGCTGGCCGGAGCCGCCGGCGCCCCCAGGCATGCCGGACGCAGGCCCTTAGGCGGGCCACAGGCCAAATCTCAGCGCCGCTGCGCAGCGACTGCCCCCTGTTCGTCGCGCACTGCGCTAATCAAACCCCTCGAACCCCTCATCCCCGCGCATCCGTCGGCGGTTCTCCTCCAGCCGTCGGGGGAGCTCCTCCTCGTCCGTGAAGCCCATCTCCCTGAAGAAGGCCGCGTCGTAGGCGCGCGTGCGCACTACCACCGGCATGGGCACCGCGTGGCCCAGGATCAGCGCCTGCTGGCGGGTGTCCAGCCGCGCCAATACCTCTCGCAGCCCGGCCGCGCCGCTCACGCCCATCAACACGGCGCGGATGTCCTCCTCGTTGTCCAGCAAAGCGGTCACGCGGGTGCCGATCTGGCTCATCACCTCCGGGTCAATCTGGCTGGGGCGCTGGTCCACCACCAGCAGGGTGACGTTGTACTTGCGCAGCTCGCGCGCGATGGTGCCGAAGATGGTGTGGCCGGCGATGGACGGGTCCAGGAACTTGTGCGCCTCCTCGATGGTGATCACCAGCGGCTGAGGCTCGGCGCTGCGGTTGCCGAAGGCCGCTTCTTTCTTCTCCACGTACCGCTGGTGGATGCGGCGGGTGAGGAAGTTGGCCACGAAGATGTAGGCGTCCAGCTGGTTGCCGTAGCGGCCGAACTCGAGCACCACGTTCTTCTGGGCGTCCAGGTAGCGCAGGATGCGGTCTACCGCGTCGTTCCCCCGGCCGGGGGTGAGGAACCCATAGCGGCGGAAGCGCTCCAGCCGGCGGTGCAGCGCGGCTAGAGTCTGGTAGGTCTGGCCCATGCTGTCGGCCAGCACCTTCAGCCCGCTCTCGCTCCTGCCCGTCTCCGGGTCCTCGATGCCCTGCTGCTCGATCCAGTCGTCGTCCAAGAAGCGGGAGAGCCAGGCCGGGCCCAGGCGGCGGCGCAGCGCGTAGATGGCGCCCATCTGCGGCTCGCTGAGGTTGAGGATGCCCTGCAGCATCTCCAGGTCCTCCGGCTCCACCTCGTCGTAGCCGATGGTGATGGCGAAGTCCACGTTGGACTGGCGGCGCCGGCTGGACTCCGGGTCCAGGGTGAAGATGGCCACCCGGCCGGGGAAGAGCTGCTTGAGCCCCTTGGCCTTGCGGCCGGGACCCTCGCTGGTGCCCTCCCAGCCGTACTCGTTGTGCATGTCGAAGATCAGGTTCGAGGCCACGCCGTCCCGGATCACGCCGGCCAGCAGGATGCGGCTGAGGAAGGTCTTGCCGGTGCCGCTCTTGCCGAAGACGCCGGAGGAGCGCTCCACCAGCCGCTCCAGGCTGAGCGTCACCTTCACGTTCTCCATGTCCAGGGGCTCGCCCACGTGGAAGAAGTGGGTGTCCCGGCTCCTGTCGTAGCCCTCGCGGCCGAAGACCTCGCTCACCTCCTCCTGGGTGGCGGCGCGCACCTCGCTGAAGTGGCCGGGCACCGTCTTCACCGGCCGCAGGTCGCCGCCCCCGGCGGCGTCTAGCTCCAGCATCGGGCTCAGGTGGAGCAGGCCGAAGGTGCTGGTGCCCACGTGCACCTCGGCCAGGAAGTCGTCCTCCAGGTCGGGCGGGTGCAGCACCACCTCGTCGCTGATCGCGCCCAGGCGCACGTCGGTGATCATGCTGAAGAAGCGGCGGTGGCGCCCGCGCACCACCACGTAGGTGCCCACCGCCAGCTCCTCGGTGCTCACCTCGCGGTCCAGCCGCACCTCCAGCCCCTCGGACAAGGAGCCGCCCACCACCACTCCCAGGCGTCGCGCGGCGGCCGGCGCGCGCAGGGCGCTGCTGGCCCTGGGCAGGGCATCGAACTCGGCGTCGAACCCGGTGTCGGTGTGAAAGTCCATCGGCGCGACCTCTGCCCCGGCGGGCTTCGACAAGCTCAGCCCGCGCTAGCGTAACCTCTGTAGAATGCTGTTCAACCGCAGGGGATCGCGCGCCAGCAGCCGCGCCAGCTCGCGGCCGGCAGCCACCAGCACTTGTCGCGCCTCCGCGGGGTTGTCCTGGGCCTCGGCGATGCTGCGCAGCGCGGCCGCCGCCAGCTCGTCGCCCGGCGCGTCGGCCGCGTTCAGCACCGTGCGCAGGAAGTCCAGTCGCCGGCCGAACTCCCGCACCTCCGGCGAGGGGCACACCTCGACCCAGCTCAGGGTGGCGGGCGGCTGCGGCGGTAGGTGGTAGAACACGCGGCCGCGGGCGTCGCGGCCGCCCACCACCAGCACGCTCACCTCCACCGGCACCTGGCGGCGCCGGCGGTGGTCCTCGATGTACTCCTCCTGCACGTCGCCGGCCGCCACCAGCTGGCGCACGAAGGGGTCGTCCTCCACCCGCACGTCGTAGATCAGGCCGTAGATGGCGCCGCCGTGGCTGCCGAGGGCCCGCACCAGCGCGCCGAAGCGCGGCTGTTCTGGGCCTAGGGCCTGGCAGCCCACGCCGAAGCTGGCGGTGTTGCTGCGCAGCACCCGGCCCAGCCGCA